>NZ_JAPEQW010000031.1:0-32639 GCF_026168575.1 Acinetobacter entericus | reverse complement strand
AAAACAGTCTTCAGCTTACCATTCGTGGTTATTTGCAACAGTGCCGGTGCGGCTTTATAATTCGCAATAAAATTTAGTCTGCCTAAAGCATTTGTGTTTCCCGCAATCGCTATTTTATTGGTTGCTTGCTTGTTCCCCGCATTAAATTATTATGCTCTTGAAGCATCTGAAAAGTCATTTAACCAAACAACCAATTTTTTAAGTCAGCCAGTACATAAGTTTTCAGCAAATAAAATAACTGTACTTTGGGGCATGTGGTACATGAAAGCCCTATATTTAGCCATAGCAGGTTTAATTGGCTTTGGCATAGCTAAAGCTTTATATCCTGAAGTGATTTAAAAAAATTGGATATTTTTATTTAGAAATTACATTGTATGTTTACAACATAAATTGAGATATATAAAGATGACCCATTGAAATGGGATTAAAAAAAATACTTTATTTTTAATATTATAATTAGACCTCTTGCGAAAGTATCTTTAATGACTATTTTAGATGTTGATATTTATTTAAAAATCAACGCTTATCACTGATTAAATTTTGACTAACGCAAGAGGTCTAATGATATGAAAAGAATTTAAAAAATTTAGATCAAATGAAAACCGACATAATTTAGATATATTCAAATTATGTCATTATTGTTTCATCGTACTCATTCGCTATGAAATAAAATAAGCCAAATGAAATATTTTTACCAAGGCAAAAAGATCAACTTCGGCATCTGGACAGGTAAGACTTGATCAAAATATAAAGTACCCAAAAATGTTTATCCTATTTAAATGTGTTAAATCAAAAAACAATGACCATCCAACAACTTAAAATATTATATCTGCCTATAACTTTATTTGACAAAAGGTGGCAAAGTGCTTGCTACTTTAAAATTAGTGGCATTCCACCTGTATCGAAAGATCATAATTTCTTAAATGTTGTTGAATAGGCCTAAAAAGAGTTAACTTTAAGTTAAGCATTTACTTTATAACGCTTAACAAAAAGTGCTGCGCATTATGTGGCTTTTCATTTTCTATGCATGAGTTACGCTTCCAACTACCATCACTTTGTAATAGCCATGCTTGTTGATTATCCATTAAATAATTTTCTAACCCTTGCTGATAAATTCTTTTTTTGAGTCTAGTATTTTCAATAGGAAAGCACACTTCAACACGTTTAAATAAATTACGCTCCATCCAGTCAGCACTAGAACAATACACACGTGTATCACCATTATTGTAAAAATAATAGACACGAGTATGCTCAAGAAAACGCCCTACAATTGAGCGAACACGAATATTTTCTGATAAGCCAATTAGGCCTGGACGTAAACAACAAATAGAACGAATGATTAATTCTATTTGCACACCAGCTTGAGAAGCTTCGTATAATTTATTAATCAATTGAACTTCGGTTAGTGCATTGACCTTAATGATAATTTTTGCCGGTTTCCCTGCTTTCGCAAGCACAATCTCGTTTTCAATAAAATTCATCAACTGACTATGCAAAGTAAATGGTGCATGTAGAAGTTTCTTTAACTTCACCATTTTGCCCATACCGGTTAATTCTTGAAAAATACGATGTACATCTTCACACAAATCTTGATTGGTCGTTAATAAACCGTAATCAGTGTAAATTTTGGCATTGCCAGCATGATAATTTCCTGTACCTAAATGTGCGTAGCGCACCAGTTTTTGATTTTCTCGGCGTACCACCAAAATCATTTTGGCATGAGTTTTATAGCCGACAATGCCATATACCACCACGGCACCCGCTTCCTGTAAAACATTGGCAACAGCGATATTGGACTCTTCATCAAACCGTGCCCGTAATTCAATCACTGCGGTGACTTCTTTACCATTTCTTGCCGCCTCAGCCAAAATTTGCACAATTTCTGAATTTGCACCGCTACGGTACAAGGTCTGTTTAATGGCCAAAACATGCGGATCTTGCGCGGCTTCACGTAATAATCGAATTACAGGGGAAAATGATTCAAAAGGATGATGCAATAAAATATCTTGTTTCTGCATCGCACTGAAAATATTTGCAGATTTTTTCAGTATTTTTGGAATCACAGGAGTATGTGGCTCATAGCGTAAATATGGGCGTTTAAAATCCGAGACCAATCGAGCCAAATTAACAGGCCCGTCGACACGATACAATTGATGCGTATCCAAATCGAATTCTTTGAGTAAGTATTCATAAATATGTGTTGGACAATTTTTATTGACCTCCAAACGTACTGCCCGACCAAAACGGCGTGAACTGAGTTCGTCTTTTAAGGCTTCCGCTAAGTCTTCAACATCTTCAGTTAACGTTAAATCTGCATTTCGGGTTACTCTAAATTGATAGCAACCCGTTGCCGTCATTCCCGGAAATAAATCAGACACATGAGTATGAATAATTGAAGAGAGCATCACATGATGCTCTTTGCCTTCGGTCAACTCATCTGGCAAACGCACCACACGTGGCAATGAACGTGGTGCAGGAACCACTGCCAAATCGATCTGACGGCCAAAGGCATCCTTACCT
This sequence comes from Acinetobacter entericus, assembly GCF_026168575.1. Taxonomy (NCBI): domain Bacteria; kingdom Pseudomonadati; phylum Pseudomonadota; class Gammaproteobacteria; order Moraxellales; family Moraxellaceae; genus Acinetobacter; species Acinetobacter entericus. The sequence continues at coordinate 30,119 of NZ_JAPEQW010000031.1, read as the reverse complement.
TCCAAAGTCACAATGAAATTAAGTGATTTGTTGACCAAGCGTGGAAAGGGATGCGCAGGATCTAAACTTATTGGTGTTAAGGCTGGTGCAACCTGTTCCTGAAAATATTTTTTGACCCAATTAGATTGTGCTTGAGTTAACTCTCCACGTCTTAAAAAGCTGATGCCTTCTTCTCTTAACTGCGGAAAAATTTGCTCATTTAAAATTTGATATTGGCGTTCAATCGCAGCATGTGCTGTCTCCGAAATTTGATGTAAAATTTCTTGTGGGGATAAACCATCAGCCGTTTGTATGTCTCGCTCTTGAACAAAATGTTCCAACATAGTTGCAACACGAATTTCAAAAAACTCATCTAAATTTCTAGAAAAAATTAATAAAAAATTCAATTTTTCTAAGAGTGGATTTAAAGGATCGACCGCTTGTTCTAAGACACGTAAATTAAAATCTAAAATTGACAACTCGCGATTAATATATCGCTCAACTTGACCATATACCGGGGGGGAGGCTTGTGTAACTACGGAATTCATATACTACCCATATTTCTTAAAAGCAATGCCATTTTTAGTTGGCTAAAAATAAATAGAATTACAAAACAAAAACTTAAATATCATTCTAAAATATTGAAAATAAATCCTAAATTTACTGAATAACCATCCAAAGTACCGCCATTAAAATCGCCATATGCAGCATTTGTGCGGGGGCAAAATATAGAAAATATTTCCCGCCACCAGTTAAAAATGCATTGATGCTTTTAGAAAATGCATGTGCAGCCAAACCAATCATCATAGCGTAGACCAACGTCATCTGCTGTGGTGTTCCTTGCATCACCACCGTTGCCATGGCGGCATGCACTTCAAATAAAGAAGCGAAGAATGCCCCAATAATCAAACCGCTATCACCCAACACTACATTCAAGCCATATACCGCTGCTTGAATCACTGTCAGTGTTACCACAATGATCAAGGCTTCCTTAATGCTGAACATCCGACTGTCCATATGCGTAATATCATTTTGTGGTGTAGCCTGTTGACCCATCGTCGCTTTGGATGAATGAATTAACATCAAGGCAATGATCAAAAGCACTGCAATGCCAATACTGCAAGGCAACAATAAAACCTTAAACCAAGCAAAATTAATCCCTGCGACAATAATCAGCAGCTGTAACAGGGTCGCAATACAGGAAATTAAGCCTGCACCAGCATTAGATTTGGCTTCTGCTTTGCCTGAACGGACTTCCATGCCCAAACTGGCAATAGTTGCGGTGCTAGAAACAAAACCGGATGCCAAAGATGACAACATCAAGGCTTTATTGTTTGGCAAGAGACGTTTAGCAATATGTGCCAAGGACTGTACGCCTAAAATCATGATCAGCAGTTTTAGAATCACATATGGATTGAGTACTGTGCCCCACATTGCCTGATCCGGCATCAGTGGCAAGGCAATTAAAATCAGTGCCAGTAAAAACAAACCGTCACGCAGTTCAAAATGCTGAATCCAATTGCCAGCAAAATAATGCAATGACTGCTTGCCCATTAAAATCAGACACAACACTACCGCTAACCCTGCAGCAAGCGGCACATTAAACACACATAATGCACCAATCAAATAGGTCATCAAAAATGCCAGTTCAGTGGTCGCACCAATATCCTGTTTTTGTTTAATCAGGCTATAAACACAAAAAGTCGTGACTGAAAATGCACCTAAGATACCTACTGCAAGATGTAGTAAAAAACATACTGCCCCAAGCAAGGCGCAAATGGTAAATGAACGCAGTCCGGCAAAACTGGGTTCACTTTCTTTACGATTATGCCTTTCCCGTTCTAAACCGATTAATAAACCGCAGCCTAATGCAGATACCATGACTCTCAATAATTCTTGAAAGGACAAATCTAGTAATACAGTATTCAATTTCTTAGCCTCAACACAGCTGGATAAAAAATGCGATGAACCACATTCATCAAGACTCCTCTAAAAGACGCTCATACATCACGTTAGAGAAACGATAGCTATGTGCAATTAAGCGATCCATCCAACGCTGTGCAGCTAATAATTCCACCCCTTTGGATGCGCTTAATTGATTTACTTCGGTATATTCCATGACTTTTTTACGCGTTTCGGCACGATGGCTACTGGTCCATTTTTTTAACTGATTTAAATCGGCTCTAAGATTTTCAATGACTGACCGATCTGCTAACTGTTCTATATGTGAAAAGTAACTTTCTAAAATATTGCAATAATCTAGTGCTAACTGAAAAATTGCCGGCTGTGTTCGTAGCAATATGGCATTATCTAAACGCTCTAAATCATTATGTAAGACACGTACATAGACCATTACTCGCAGTAATGATAAGAATTTTTGTTTGAGTGCAGGATGCTCAGGAATCGCTATTTTTTCTAAATACTGCTCAATATGCTGAATAATCTCATTCAGCGTATTCAACTGTTGATGTCTAGGTAATGTACCGGTCTGAAAAACCATTTGTAGAATTTTAAAAATCTCAAATATGCTGAAATATACCGCCTTTTCCGCGGCCTGTACTGCAATGGCAGGTACTTGCAAACTTGCATCATCCAGACTGTCTAAAATGGCAGGATTATTACTTGGCAACCATTGGATAATTTTCTGTTCTAAAAATTTCAGACTTGGCATAAACATACATGCCCCCAACACACTGAATGCTGTATGAAACATCGCGAGCATAATCACTTGATCAATGCTGCTGAAAAATGCACTGTGTTTAATCAACCAAAGAAAAAACGGTGCTAACAGGAAAAATGCAGCAATCGCACTCACGAGATTAAAAATCACGTTCACAGCAACTGTTCGTTTGGCATTGATCGAAGCGCCAATCACCGAAATCACGGTAATGCTGACTGCACCAATATTTTGCCCAATCACCATATATAGCGCCTGCGGCAAGTCAATCGCACCACTGACTAAGGCAGCCATAGTCGCTGTAATAGATGCACTAGAGGACTGCAGCAGCATTGCCATAATGATGCCGATCAGCACCAAAACCAATTGTGACCACAAGCTGTCATAACCAAAAAAGGATAAATCTGAGTGTACAGCAAACCCCGCCATGGCTTTTTGCAAAACATCGATGCCAAAGAAAATCAGACCAAAGCCTGCAATCACAAGGCCCAATAAGGCCATTTGGCCTTTAGCGATGAGTTTAAGCAGAGCGCCTAAAGCAATCATCGGTAATGCCAACATGGAAATGGAAAATTTCATGCCCAAAAATGCCACAATCCAACCAGTACTGGTTGTGCCGATATTGGCACCAATCACCACACTCATGGCTTGCGTGAAACTGAGTACCCCTGCTCCGACAAAACCAATGGCGGCGACAATTGTTGCTGTAGATGAATGCACCAGCAATGTCATACCCAAACCTGACAGCATGGCTTTAAACGGCGTTGCCGTAAACCTTGTCAGTAACTCCTTCAAGGTCTGACCTGCAATTTCTTTAAGGCTATCAGTCAGTAACGTCATACCAATTAAAAATAGACCGACACCGCCACATAGTTCAGAGAGAATTTGAAGCACTACATTCCCCTATAAATTTCAAAAAAATTATGCTATTCAATGACATTTATTTAAATCTTGCGCCATTGAATTATTATCAAAGAATAAAAAAAAAGCAGGCAGACTATTCGGGGAGTCATCTGCCTGCAAAAGGGAAACCCTTTACGCCATGGTATGAATCGTGTCTTTAAAGCGCTTCCAAGACAGATAAAAAAACACTGACGCAATACCTAACAACCATACAAATGATGGCCACACCACATCGAATCCTGCATTACGGTATAAAATGGCCTGAGCCAAAGAGACGAAGTGTGTAGTTGGGGCAATCATCATGACCTGCTGCACAATTTCCGGCATGCTTTCGCGTGGAGTAGATCCGCCTGACAGCATTTGCATTGGAATTAGTACCAGCATCATTAACAAACCAAACTGCGGCATAGATTTTGAAACGGTTGCCATATAAATACCCATCGAAGTGGTTGCAAACAGTGTGAGTAAGGCGCCAAAGAAAAAGAGCGGCAAACTACCATCAATCGGGACATGCAATACACCCTGAATCACGACTTTTAAGCCAACAAATACTGCGATCAATACCACAAGACTCATTGACCAGACTTTGGACATCATGATTTCAAATACCGTTACTGGCATCACCATCAAATGTTCAATGGTGCCATGCTCACGTTCACGAATCAGCGCTGCACCAGTCAGAATAATTGAAAGCATTGCCACGTTATTAATAATCCGCATGACACTCATAAACCATTGATTTTCCAGTGTTGGATTAAAACGGGAGCGTATCGCCAAATCTATAGGCAGATTAGTAACTTCACGGTTACGCAGCACATATTCATTCACTTCAGACTGAATCATCTGCTGAATATAGCCTGCGCCCGACATGGCTTGAATCATACGAGTCGCATCAACATTCACTTGAATCTCTGCACTTTCGCCAGACAATACATCTTGCTGAAAATTGGGTGGAATATTTACTGCAAAAGTAAACTCACCTGCATCCATACCCGCATCCATCGTGCTAAGCGTTGTGGTTTTACTGGTAAAATTCGGAGGATAAAATGTTGAAGAAATCCGTTCCGACAAAGTTGAATGATCCTCATCAATAATCGCAATCGGCGCCATATTCAATGTTTCTTTTACAGCAGTTGATGATGTGTAAACTGATACAGTAAAGGTGTAAATAATTAACACCAACATGATTGGATCGCGCCAGAGACTCCAAAGCTCTTTACAGCCGAGCTGGTAGATATTCTGTAATTTTGTGAACATCTTATTGCTCCTGTTTCTTCAGCAAGGCAATAGCAGCAAACATTACTACCGGAACAGCCATGGCCATGATCCAAATGGCCTGTTTCAAATCATCAAAGCCCAAACCTTTATTAAAAATTCCACGACTGATATTGACCATATGCGTTGCCGGATAAATTTCCCCAAACCAGCGTCCAAACCCATCCAAAGACGATACAGGATTGATAATTCCAGCAAACTGCATAACTGGTATCAAAGTCCCAATCATGACTAAAAACATTGAAGCAATCTGGCTTTTGGTAATAGTAGATGCCAATAGGCCCATACCTGTGGCAAAAATTACAAACAAAAAAGAAGCTAAGGTCAGAGCAAAGAAGCTACCTTTTACAGGTACATCAAATAAAGTAACCATGACCAAACACATAAGGAAATAGTTCAACATTGCCAACAAGATATATGGAATCTGTTTACCAATTAAAAATTCTGTCCGCGTCACTGGTGTGACATACAAATTCACAATCGAACCTAATTCTTTTTCTCGCACCACAGATAAAGCAGTCAACATGGCAGGAATCAACAGTAATAATAAAGGCAATACTGCGGGGGTCATCGCAGGTAAACTTTTAATATCTGGGTTATAGCGGTAACGAGTTTCAACACTCACAGTACTAGATGTTTTATAACCACTTTGTTCCAATGCTTTTTGCATCAGCCAATACGTGTGAATCCCCTGCACATAACCTTGCACAGTTTCTGCACGCTGTGGCATCGCACCATCAATCCACGCAGCGACTTGCACCTGTTCACCACGAGCAACATCACGAGCAAAATTTGGCGGAATTTCTATCGCCAAGGAAATATCCCCACTACGCATACGCTGATCAATATCATCATAGCTTTGCAGCGCTGGCTGTTCGATAAAATAACGCGACCCTGCAATACTCATGCTGTAGTTTTGACTTAAGCTCGTTTGGTCACGATCCAACACAGCGAATTTGAGGTCTTCAACATCCATGGTGATGCCGTAGCCCATGACCAGCAGTAAAATTAATGACCCCATTAAAGCCATGGTGGCGCGAATCGGATCACGCGCCAACTCCAAAGATTCACGCCAGGCAACACTCAATAACCGGCGCAAACTGAATTTTTTTGGCTTGGCATTCAGTTCTTTACTGCCATTTGTTTCAGCAATACTTTTCGCCAAATCATTGGGCTGATCTTTAGTGCCTGCACCAGCATCAATCAAATAACCGATAAAAGCTTCTTCAAGTGTTTCAGCATGGCGGTTTTTTATCAGCTGTGCTGGTGACGCACTGTCAAGCACTCGTCCAGCGTGCATCATTGACATTCGGTCACAGCGCAACGCTTCGTTCATAAAATGAGTTGAAATAAAGATCGTGACCCCATCATTACGCGACAAATTGATTAAATAGCGCCAGAAATTATCACGCGCAATCGGGTCAACCCCAGATGTTGGTTCATCCAGAATTAAAATTTCAGGATTATGCACCAGTGCCACTGCGAGTGATAAACGCTGACGCACGCCCAAAGGCAAATCATCGGGCAGTTTTTCTTTGACTTCTTCCAGGTCAAAACGCTCCAGCATGAGCTGTACACGTGGCTCAATCTGTTCTTTTGGTACATGAAATAATTTGGCATGTAAGACCAAATTCTGCACAATGGTCAGCTCGCTGTATAGGGAAAATGCCTGCGACATATAGCCGACACGGCGACGAGTTTCAATATTGTTGCCCTCTACAGGCTCACCAAACAGCCACGCCTGACCTTCTGAGGCTTCTAAAAGTCCCGTCAGCACTTTCATGGTGGTGGATTTACCACAACCATTCGAGCCTAAGAAACCAAATATTTCACCACGCTTAATTTTAAAATTAACATGATCTACCGCAGTAAAATCACCAAATTTCACTGTTAAATCTTGCGCTTCAAGAGCATAGCTTTCTGAACCGTAGTCAGGTAAAGGCGGAATCACCACAGGCTCATAGCCGAGCTTTTTTTCTTCTGGCAATAGTTGAATAAAAGCATCTTCTAAACTGTTACATTGCGTTTCAGTCAATAATTCTTGTGGTGTGCCAGTTTTTAAAATCTGCCCATCATCCATCATCGCCAGCCAGTCAAAGCCTTGTGCTTCATCCATATAAGCAGTAGCAACAATAACACTCATCTGTGGACGAACTTTGCGAATGCGGTTAATCAGTTCCCAAAATTGCGCCCGTGCCAAAGGGTCAACCCCTGTGGTCGGCTCATCTAAAATCAGAAAATCGGGATCATGAATCAAAGAACAGCACAGACTTAATTTCTGCTTCATCCCACCCGATAATTTACCCGCAGGACGGTCGAGAAAATTGTACAAGCCTGTGCTTTTGGTCAGATCATCAATCCGTTTGCGTCGCTCGGCAGCATCATGCCCAAACAGACGTGCCACAAACTGTAAATTCTCTTCAACCGATAAAGTTTTATATAGGTTTTTCCCTAAACCCTGCGGCATATAGGCAATATGTGGGCAAACACGGGTACGGTGTTGTTTATCGGCAATATCACCGCCCAACACCTTTAAGCGACCTTGCTGTACAATTTTCGCCCCTGACAGCAAAGCCAATAGACTGGATTTCCCCACCCCATCTGGACCGATTAAACCGATCATGCAGCCTGCTGGTAAGGATAGCGACACTTGATTCAGTGCAACCGTTTTTCCATATTTCAGACTAACATTTTCAATTTCTGCAACAACCGATCCTTTTTCAGATTGTTGTGTCATCATTTAACTGTGTTCTCTAAAAATGTCGGCCAAGCTGCCTGATCATCAATTTTGATATATGCCACACCTGGCAAACCTGTTTTGACTTGTTCGATATATTTGTTCAATAAAGTTGGATCAATTTTCGCTTTAACACGGAACATCAGTTTTTGACGTTCGCTTTCCGTTTCCACCGATTTTGGTGTGAACTGTGCAGTATCGGCAACAAAAGACACTGTAGCTGGAATCACCACATTTTTCGCAGCATCCAATACAATACGTACTTCTGTTCCAATAGCAATTTTACCTGCAACGGTTTCAGGCAAAAAGAACGTCATATACACATCAGATAAATCAATCAGATTGAGCACACGCCCGCCCGCTGCCACCAACTCACCCGGCTGCGCGACACGGAACTGAACACGTGCTTTTAATGGTGCACGTAACTGTGCATCATCCATATCAAATTTAATCCGTTCCACCGAGGCTTTGATGGCATCGACTTGAGAATGTGCGGCTGACACTTGGCTTTTAGACGCAACAATTGCCCCTTGGGCACTTTGTACCTGTGCTTTGGCTGCGCTTAATACCGCAATGGCTTGCTGTGCTGCGGCACGTTCATCATCCAGTTGTTGCTTGGACGATGCGCCTTCTTTGGCTAAAACTTCGGTACGCGCTAAACGATTTTTAGCCGCCATCAGTTCTGTTTCACGCTGTTGTACCATGGCTTCAGCGGCGGCTTTTTCGCTGATCCGCATCGCCACTTGTGCTTCCGCTGTCGCAATCGCATCCTGGGCTTGACGCTGTTGTGCTTCCAATTCACGTAACTGGGCTTCTAAAGTCGAAATTTTAACCCGCGCCAAGATTTGACCAGGCTCGACAAAGTCACCTTCTTTAACCAAAATTTCTTCTAACTGGCCAGATAGCTTACTAGATACGTTAATTTCAGTGGCTTCAATACGTCCATTGCCACTGACTAAGGCATCAGTGTCTGGCTTATTCATATTTTTCCAGATCAGATAAGCGACCAACCCTAAAACAACGATGAACCCAGCAATGGTTATTTTCTTAAAATTCATGTTTAATTACCCAATATTTTAAATTTTTTTTGCAAATGCGGTGTCACCACCCAAGGCAAAATAAAGACTGACATAGGACTGCATTAAGCTACTTTGCGTTTCAATCAATTGCTGTTCTGCACTAAGTAAATTGCGCTGTGCATCCAAAACGTCTAAATATCCCACAGCACCGTTGTCATAACGCAGTTGTGCCAGCCGTGCAGTTTCCTGGAAAGCACTGAGTCCTTGTTTCTGAATCCGTAATTGTTGATCTAAATATTTCTGTTGAACCAGTGCATCAGAGACTTCACGGAATGCGTTCTGTACCGTCTTTTCATACTCTGCCACTGCAATCTCTTTACGCACTTCTGCTAAGGTCAAATTATTTTTTAGACGACCCGCAGTAAAAATAGGCACACTGATACTAGGAGCAAACGACCAAACACTGCTGCCAGATTTAAATAAATCGTCTAAATCTGCACTGGCTGTTCCAAAACTGCCCGTCAGTGCGATACGTGGAAAAAATGCTGCGCGTGCCGCATAGATATTGGCATGCTTAGATTTAAGCATTGCTTCCGCAGCATGAATATCAGGACGGTTCAACAATAAGTCTGAAGGCAAACCCGTTTGTAGCATACTTGTTTTAAAAGTCACTTGATCTAAATCTGTTTTAGGCAAAGAAATCGGCTGTCCCACCAATTGCACTAAATAGTTTGCAGTCAGTGCACGGGATTTCTGTAATTCAGCCACTAAAGCTTGACCATTACTGAGCATTGTTTTTGCTTGCATGTATTCCACTTTAGAGCCTGCACCCACCTCAAAACGGCGCTTAAAAATTCGTACTGATTTTTCATAATTCTGTACAGAGCGCTGAGCAAAATGGATGCGTTTATCCAGTTCAGATAACGTTAAATAACTTTGAACAGTTTGCTGCATAATACTATTGCGTGCTGCACGCACATTGCTTTCAACTGCAAGAAATTGCTGCAAAGCCGCTTCATTCAAGCTGCGGATACGACCCCACAAATCCAGCTCCCATTGGTTCATGCCAAGACCCACAGAATACTGACTGGATGTCACTTCTCTACCGACATAAGATAAGTCGGCAGGCACATGACTGCGTTCCATGCTCGCAGTACCACCTATATTCGGAAAAAGTTCAGCACGTTGAATGTTATAAGCCGCTTGTGCTTCATGCATACGTAATGAAGCAATCTTTAAATCCTGATTCGCCACTAGTGCCAGATCGACAATATTAATAAGTTGTTGATCTTTGACATAATCAATCCAAGAAAGTGCTTGGTAAGAGTGCTGAGTTTGAATCGGATAATTATGAGATAAAGAAATTTTAGGCTTCTGATAAGGATCTATTTGTTGACAACCAGTAATACTGAATATAATTAAAAAACTACTATATTTTAATTGGGTAAATTGCATAATATTATTCACCCCAAAAATTAACAGAATGATAAAAATGAGAATTTGAAAACATATTTTTTAAATGAATATAAACTAACTGCTTCAATCTAATTTCAATATTAAAATTAGGATCTACCATCCAGTTATGAACTAAACCCATCAATGATGTTTTAATAAAATCATGTACCATTTCAATATCTACATTTCTTGATAATTCCTCTAGAGCTAATGCTTCTTTAAGCCATTTAATAGTTTTTTCCTCACGCATATTATGAGATCTTACCAGACATTCATTTAAAATTTTATTTTGCTCTAAACCATAAAATCTCAACCAAAAATATGCTCTATATTTTTCACGATACAAATAAAAATCATCTGAAATACTTAAAATTAATGAATTAATAGCATCTAAACCATATTTATTATTAGTTGCAATTTTAGATTTCTCATTTAACCAGTTTTCCAAATAATTTAAAACTCGAACAAGTAATTGATCCTTAGAACCATAGCGCCGAGAAACTAAACCGCGACTGTATCCAGCATTCACACCTACTGCCTCTAATGTAACTGCATTAACGCCACCTTCCGATAGAAGCTTAATAGTCTGATTCACCATCTTTAAATCAGATTCAATTGCTCTAACCTGTGTCTTTTTCTTAAAAAAAGCATTATTCAAGTTTTCTTTATGTTCTAAAACAGTTGAAATCTCAAGACTCACAACAGCCCCCCCTCCAAAGACATATAAAAATATTGCTGTCAACAACTTTTTCTGAAAAGAATATAAACTTAAAATAATAAAAGGTCAAAATTTATATTTTAATATTATAAATATAAATAAATAACAATAACTTACATTAAAAATACTAATAAAAATAATAATAAAAAAAATACCGATCTTTTTAGTCGGCTTTGTTTTAATGGCACAAAAAAAAGTTGTTGCAAAACAACTTTAATAATAAAACAATAACATTGACTGTAACTGAATTTATAATTATTTTATTAAAAATTTTTTAAACGAGACTTAAAATGAATTATCAAGACCTCTCCATTAAATTAATTCAAGAACAATATAAACTCAAGAATTCTAAATCAAAAAGTATATTAGTAATAATTGGCGGAATTGAACTAACGCGAAAAAATCAATCAATCAAAAAGCTAAGTGAATTAATGGATCCTAGATATTTAAAAATTAAGGCTGAAACCCCAAATAGAGTCAAAGAAAATAAATTAATTTGGCAACCATACATAAATGACATTCCAAAAAATGGACAAATCATGTTTTTTTATGGGAATTGGTATACTGATTTACTAGCGTCAACTATATTAAATGATGAAAAAATACAAAATAATGTATTCAACGAACACTTAAAGCGTATATATGAATTTGAAAGTTACTTAAAAAATAATAATGTAGATATTATTAAAGTTTGGTTTGATGTTTCATGGAGCAAAGTAAAAATTCGCACAAAAAATATTGATATTATTAATAAAATCCAAAGAGTTCCACGTTTTACATGGGATGATTTTCCACAAAAAAAATGGAAAACTAAAACCTTATACAATCAAATTCAAACTTTAAGAAATAGATTCACCCACGATTGGGTAATCATTAATAGTGAAAACAATATAGAAAGAAATACACAGTTTTCTCAATTAATACTTAAACATCTAAAACTACCACCTGTACAAATTAAGAATAAATTTAAATATCAGGCGGCACCTATTCCTTCAATTTTAACTCAAATAAAAAAAAGTGAAATTAGCCACATAGAGTATAAAAAAACCATTAAACAACTAGAAAGGAAAGTCGCAGATGTTCTACGTTATTCATCACATAACGTTGTATTAGTTTTTGAAGGTATGGATGCCGCAGGTAAAGGCAGTTCAATTAAGCGCATCATTAAATTTCTAGGGCTACACGAATATAATATTCATAGTATTTCAGCACCAGAAAATTTTGAACGATTACGTCCTTATTTGTGGCGTTTTTGGAATAAGCATTCAACTAATGGGGCACTTAATATTTTTGATCGCAGCTGGTATGGACGTGTACTTGTAGAACGTGTAGAAGATTTAATTAACCCAATAGAATGGCAAAATGCTTATGAAGAAATAAATCAGTACGAAAAACAACTGTCTGATACAAATACAATTGTTATAAAATTTTGGCTAGCAATTTCAAAAGATGAACAATTACGTCGTTTTTACAAGCGAAAAAATACACCTCAAAAAAGCTTCAAATTAACAGAAGATGATTGGCGTAATAGAGAAAAGTGGGATGCCTACTTACAAGCAGCATCAGATATGTTCAAATATACGAGCACAGATATTTCTCCTTGGCACATCATTGCCAATGATAGTAAATATGCTGCACGAATTGAAATTTTGCAAACTATCCTTCATAGCGTACAAAATAAAAATTTAGGTCACTTAGAAAACTTATAAGATTAGATCTCTTGCGAAAGTCATTATTGCAAGTTTATCCGGTTTACCAATGCAGCGATTAAATTAATGCGTAAACCGAATCTTTTCCGTCTATTTCGATAGCGTTCACTTAATATTCTAAATCTTTTCAATTGACTATTGATATGTTCGATCACAACTCGTATTTTTCCAATCATTCTATTGTACTTTTTCTCAGCCTTAAATAAGGGGGAATTCTTCTTTTTCTTTATGGGCATCAATAATTTAAAACCATCCTGCTCTAATCCGTAGTACCCTAAATCGGTCATAACATATTCACAATGTTTGAATTTCTTAACCGTTTTTCTTGCCAATTTAATATCATGCTGACTGCCATTCGATATATCTAGCCCTATGATTTGTTTGCTGTTCGGATGATAGATCACTTGTGCTTTTAGCGTATGTTTCTTCTTTTTACCACTGTAGAACTTACTCTGATTTTTTTTTCGGACGTTCTATTGAACATTCTGTCGCATCAATAATGACCCAGTTAAAGTGTTCGTCTGCTGTGGTAATGCTTCGTTTTGGCAGAGTAAAACGTCTTGATTTCATCAATGCATCTTCAACCTTTTTAATGGTTCGATTCACATTACTTTCAGCGATATGGTAATTTGCCGCTAATTCCAGTTGAGTGCTGTAGTTCCGTAAGTAATTGAGAGTTAATAACAACTGATCCTCTATATCTAAAGTATGAGGACGACCTGATTTCTTTTTGAGTGATTCTGCTTTTTCTAAAACCTCGACCATTTCAGTAAAAACTTGTCGAGGTACGCCAACCAAGCGTTTGAATTCAGAATCTGAAAAACGATTTAATTTCTGATATCTCATGAAATTTATATTGAGGTGGTTTTTACTTTCGCAAGAGGTTTATTATATGTAGTTCAACTAATGGTGTGATAGGTTTTAGTTATAAACTTATTCATTCAGGAATTATATTGCTGAATGAATAAGTCTAATTGATTTATTTATGCAACCCAACTATTCATTTGATTCATTTGATTCATTTGATTCATTTGATTCATTTGATTCATTTGATTCATTTGATTCATTTGATTCATTTGATTCATTTGATTCATTTGATTCATTTGATTCATTTGATTCATTTGATTCATTTGATTCATTATTTTTAACTTGTTTTTGTTTAGAATTTTCAACTTTAGAAGCTTTTAAATTCTTTTCAAGAAATAACAAGCCGCCATCTGCATAACTAAAACTTGCGATACTAAAGAATGCACTAATTAACAGTAATTTAGTACAAAATTTATTTTTGAATAGCATGTTTATTTACTCTCATTTAATACTTGTTAGATATTCTAACTTTAAAGAATTAACACCCAGAGGACTCATAAATTACATTCTTGTAATTTTAAAATGTCTCAGGATGGTGTTTAAAGTGCGTGTGATAAATAGAAGTGTAATACAGGAAAATGGTAAGGTTTATCAGCCTAGTCATCTGTCCATTATGTAGAAAGAGCAGCACTTTAATGTTTATGCTGTTCCAATGTATTACATTCCTTACTTTCTATTTGTAACGTAATTTCAGTAATACTATGATTATGTTTTAGAACGTCTAAGGCCTTTTGATAGAGCTGATCTGGATCGCTATTAGGAGCAACCAAATGAGCAGTTAAATGAATGTTTTTTGAAGATATAGCCCAGACTTTCAACTGATGAATCCCTTCAACACCCTCTAGCATCAATAAATCATTTCTTAACGACTCAATATCAATCTCATCAGGAACTCCTTCAAGCAGAATATTAATACTTTGTTTTAATAAAATCCAAGTTCGAGGTAAGACCCAGAAGCCAATTAACACAGCGATTAAGGTATCTACCCACATCCACTGGGTAAAATAAATAACTATTCCTCCGATAATCACGCCTATCGATCCTAGAGCATCACTAAGAACTTCTAAATATGCACCTTTTATATTTAGACTTCCTTCAGCACTAGCAGAAAGGATTTTCATTGAAATCAAATTTACGACCAAACCAATGACCGCGACAATCATCATTTCAACACTTTGAATTTCAGCAGGGTTCGTAAAACGTTGATAAGCTTCATATACAATATATATTGCTACCACAAAAAGCATCACCGCATTAAACAGAGCCGCTAAAATTTCAAATCGCTGATAGCCAAAAGTTCTTTTATCATCTGCGGCTTTTTTACCAATTTTGATAGCGGCAAGAGCAATAGCTAAAGCGGCTACATCAGTAAACATATGAGCTGCATCAGATAACAAAGCCAAACTTTGGGTAATAAAAGCAGCGACAACTTCTACTATTAAAAAAGTAGTCGTTAAACCTAAGGCAACCATTAACTTCTTACTATTTTCTTCAGTAACAACCGCATGGCTATGATCATGATGTTCTGACATAAAATATTTTCCTTATTCTATTTATGATGAGCAGAGATATTGGATAACAGCCAATATCTCTGCTGTAAATCGACTAATCTATTGGATTAAGAAACTTTCTTTTCATTCATCCAGCGGTACAGTACGGGCAATAAAACCAATGTAAGCAGGGTAGAGGAGATAATTCCTCCAATAACCACTGTTGCTAAAGGTCTCTGTACTTCTGCCCCAGTTCCGGTTGCCAAAGCCATCGGGACAAACCCAAGGGACGCCACACAAGCGGTCATCAGCACAGGTCTAAGACGCAAAATTGCACCCTGCCACGTTGCATAATAAAGGTCATATTGTTGTCGCAACTCTTTGATAAAGGTGAGCATGACTAAGCCATTCAGTACAGCCACCCCCGATAGTGCAATGAAGCCAACCCCTGCTGACATGGATAATGGAATGTCACGCAACCACAACGCGATTAAGCCTCCACATAAGGCAAACGGTACACCACTAAAGACCAGTAAGCTTTCTTTGATATTATGGAATACAGCCATCAATAAAATAAAGATCGTCAACAATGCGAGCGGAACCACCAATTGCATACGCGCTTTTGCAGACATCAGATTTTGAAATTGACCGCCATAATCTATCCAATAACCGCTTGGTAATTCCTGTTTGGATAACGTGCTCTGAAGCTCTGTTACGAATGAGCCTAAATCACGTCCTTCTACATTTGCAGTAATAACCACTCGACGTTTACCATTTTCACGGCTGACCTGATTAATACCCAGGATATTTTCAACGCGTGCCACATCTTGCAGTTGGACTAAACCACCATTCGGCAATTGAATAGGAAGTACCGCTAACTGTTCAGGACTACGCTGGGATTCATCTAGACGGATGACAAAATCAAAACGCTTGTCTCCCTGTAAAATTGTTCCAACATTCTGGCCACCGACACTTGTAGCTACCAGATCCTGAATTGCTCTTACCGACAAGCCATATTGTGCAGCTCTGGACTTATCCACCTCTACATTCAACAAGGGTAAGCCACTGGTCTGTTCTACATTAACGGCTGTCGCGCCTGAAATTGAGTTAATTTTTTGAGAAATTTTATTCGCTTCGCGATTTAGAATCTCCATGTCATCACCAAATAATTTGACACCCACATCACTTCGCACCCCTGAAATTAACTCGTTAAAGCGCAGTTCAATGGGTTGCGAGAACTCACTGTTATTTCCCGGCAATGTCGCTAAGAAAGTAATCATTCTTTGGCGAAGCTCATCAATCGTTTGTTTTGGATCAGGCCATTCATCATGAGGTTTTAACAGTACCACGCCATCTGAAATGTTGGGTGGCATAACATCTGTGGCCACTTCTGCTGTACCGGTACGAGCAAAGATCGCTTTAATTTCAGGAAATTCTTTCAACAGTAACTTTTCAGTATTTTCCTGCATTCTCAGTGACTGTTCTAACCCTGTACTTGGGGAACGCATTTGCTGAACAGCAAAATCACCTTCACCCAGTTGAGGTGCAAACTCGCTACCTGTTTGAGTGGCTAGCACGCCCGTAAGCACTAAAATACAGGCAGCCACAATAGTCACAAATAAACGAAGCTCATAGGCTTTATCTAAAAGCAGTTCATATTTGGTTTTAAGCCAATGCATCCAGCGACTTTCGGTTTCCTTGACTTCTCCAGTGACAAATAGGGCAACTGCGGCTGGCACAAAAGTGACAGATAAAATCATGGCCCCAATTAAAGCCAGTACAACAGTCATTGCCATAGGATGGAAAAGTTTGGCTTCTACACCCGTCAGGGTAAAGATAGGTAGATAAACCACCAAAATAATTAACTGTCCAAAAATCAGAGGACGACGCGCCTGTTTTGCAGCCAAGAAGACTTCTTTAAATCTTTCAGAACGGCTAAGTAAACCACCTTTCAGCTTCTGAGCTTCTGCTAGCCGACGGATACAGTTTTCTACAATAACCACTGCACCATCAATAATAATA
Organism: Acinetobacter entericus; assembly: GCF_026168575.1. Lineage (NCBI taxonomy): Bacteria > Pseudomonadati > Pseudomonadota > Gammaproteobacteria > Moraxellales > Moraxellaceae > Acinetobacter > Acinetobacter entericus. Next base: position 13,268 of record NZ_JAPEQW010000031.1, on the reverse strand, counting down.
CCGAAGTCCAGTGCCCCTAAACTCATCAGATTTGCACTAATCTTCTGCTCTGCCATTCCCGTCAAGGTAAACAGCATTGACAGTGGAATAACGCAAGCCGTGATCAGCGCAGCACGGAAATTACCTAGAAAGAGAAATAAAATAACAATGACGAGGATTGCACCCTCAATCAAATTTTTCTGAACGGTTTTGATCGCCCGATCAACCAAATGCGTACGGTCATACACAGTCTCAATCACCACACCTTTAGGTAGCGATTGCTGGATCGATTGCACCTTTTCATCAATGGCTTGAGCAACGGTACGGCTATTTTCTCCCATCATCATCATGGCAATACCCAATACAGTTTCTTCACCATTATAGGTTGCAGCCCCTGTTCTTAAGTCATGACCAATTGAGACATTGGCGACATCTGCCACCCGAATCGGATAGCCGTTTTTATTGGCAATACTGATGTTCTGGATATCTTCAATCGTGTTTAAAGTGCCGGGAACACGAACCGTTAGCTGTTGTCCATTTTTCTCAATATAGCCAGCACCACGGTTTTCATTATTCTCTGTTAAGGCAGTTTGTAAATCAGACAAAGGAATTTGCAATTGTTGCAATCGGTTCAGATCAGGGGCAACCACATAGGTTTTATTAAAGCCACCGATACTGTTGATCTCAGCAACGCCTTTTACGCGCTGTAATTGCGGTCTTACAATCCAATCCTGAATTTCACGTAAATCCATCGCCGAATAAGGGGTTCCATCCGGCTTTTTAGCATTTGGTTCGGCTTTAATCACCCATTGATAGATTTCACCTAAACCTGTCGAAATAGGCGACATGTTAGGTTGCACATCTTCAGGCATTTCTCCCATTGCTTCTTGCAAGCGCTGGTTGATAAGCTGTCTGGCCCAGTAAATATCCGTGCCATCTTCAAAAATGATGGTCACTTGCGATAAGCCGTAGCGTGAAATCGAACGGGTTTGTTCCATTTTCGGCATGCCTGACATGGCATTCTCAATGGGATAGGTAATCCGCTGTTCCATTTCTAAAGCCGTAAAACCATTGGCTGAAGTGTTAATCTGCACCTGAGTATTGGTAATATCTGGTACAGCATCAATCGGTAACTTTTGATAACTATAAATACCAATAGCAATCCAAGCCGCAATAAACAGCATGACCCAGATTGCGTTATGGATAGAAAACTGGATCAGTCGATCAAACAGTCCTTCAGGTTTTACCGATTCGTGGTCTGGAATTTGAGGAGTTTCAGTGCTCATGTGAAGCCTCTCCTTTTTCCAGCTCGGATTTCAGTAAAAAACTGCCTTGAGCGGCATATTTTTGTCCCTGACTAAGCCCACTCACCACTTCAATCCATTGGCTCTCCCCAGATGATTGCCCTAATTTCACAGGTTGCGGACTGAATTCAACTTTTTGTCCATGCTGAGTGGCGACAAAAACCACATCTTTTCCATCGACATTCTGAACTGCGGACTTAAGTACCCGTAATGCGGTACTTTCACTCCGTTGTTGCAACTGTACGTTCACCATCAAGTTTGGACGTAATTCGGTTGCATTCGATTCAACTTTTGCTCGCACCTGAAGACGACCTGTTTGAATATCCGCTTCAGTATTTAAAGTCTGAATAACAGCTTGATAAACCTTTTCTGTTTGCAAGGATTTAAATTCGATCTTTTGATTCGGGGCTAAGCCCATAATTTCAGAATTTGGAACAATAAACTCAAGCCAGAGTTGATCTAACCGGTCTATCGTAAAGAGTTGATCGGCTAACTGAACATTTTCCCCGAGAACCAAATCCTTTTTACTGATCACGCCAGAAATGGGAGCTTTCAAAATATAGCGTCCGTTACTGGCATTCACTGCACCAAATGCACTTAAACGTGATTGGGCCGCTTGAACCTGAATTTGTGCCCGTTTATAGCTGTTATAAGCACGTTGATAGTCCTGTTTTGCTGAAATGCCCTGTGACCAAAGCTGACGCTCACGATCATAGTCTTGTTTCGCCAGTTCAAGGTTGGTTTGTTCAATTTTAAGATTGGCCTGCTGATCAACTAGATCAGGAACAAGCAACGCAGCCAAAGGCTGTCCTTTCTGAACTTTTTGACCGAGTTCTACATAGACATTTTCTACATGACCACTAAAACTCGGTGAGACGTGCGCTTGCTGGTCAGTATTCACATTCAGTTTGGCAGGATAAGAACTTAATTTAACCACCGGGCCTTGATCGACCGCTGATAATTGTATGCCCTGTTCCACCAGTTGCTTGGCAGTCAGGCTCACACCTTCTGCATGCTCTTCGGTTTCACCGCCATGTTCTTCTCCGCTTTCTTCCTCTGCATGTTCATCTGATGTTTCCGATTTATTCTTACCAGTTAAGATCAAAAAAATACTGAGGAGTACGGTAGCGCCGATAACCAAACTAATCAGTAGAGGTTGAGAGATTTTTCCGCTCTGTTTTTTTAAGCTGTTTTTAAGATCGAACATGTTAATTTCCCCCACCAATGACAGGCATGGCCTGTATGTCTTGCCATAAGTTTTGATTGATTTGTGCAATAGCATCTTTCGACATGACTTCACTTGGGCTAATGCCTAAGCTCAAACTTTCTGCTTCAATGGCCTTTTGCCAGCCATCCCGTAACAACTGGACTTTACGCAGACGGATGTCTTGTAATTGAAGCGTGGCTTGCTGAACATCGGTTAAAGCAAACTTGCCTGCCAAGAAACCTTGTAGCGTCTTACTTTGAACTTGAGTCGCCAAAGGAATTTGAGTCTCGTCAACGACTTTGAATTGCAGCTCTAAACCCTGCAACTCGGTTAAAATTGTGCCTATTTGCAGCGCATTTTGCTTCAGATAAAACTCTTTCTGACGCTCTAATAAGTTCATTTTTTCTTGCGCGATTTTTATGCCATTTTGCTGACGATCGAAAATATTAAGCGGTACACTGACTCCGACTACTAATTGATTTTGTGTGGAGTTTTCCAAGGATTGGGTGCGGTTGACACCTAGGTTTAAAGTGGGGTTAGGACGTGCCTTTGCCCTTAGTTGATCAACCGTTGCTTGAGACTCTAATACCAGTAAAGCTCGATATTTCTCAACGTAGTTTTCCGCTAAATATTCTTGAACCTGTTCATGAGTCGATTTTGGCCAGAGCTTTTGTGAAGAGAGGTTTACCTGCAATGACTTATCAGACGTACCCCATAAATTTGATAATTGTTGGGTGGCCACTTGTACCTGTAAGTCTGCCTGTCTAAAAAGACGGATATTTTCAGCATGGCTTAAACGTGCGCGATTTACATCTACTTGGGCAATACTGCCTGCATTAAAGCGCTTTTCGATTGCTTGAAGGTTTTCTTGGCTCACCCGAAGTTGTTCATTGACAATGTTTTTTTCAAGTTCAGCAATGGCCAGTTGTGACCATACATATTTCACTGCAAGCTCAATTTGTGCTTGATAAATCTTCTGTTTCAGCGCTGTTTTATCTGTAGAGAGACTGGCTAATTTTTGGTTTGCTCTTCGCTCACCAAAAATATCCAAGGGTTGTGATATGCCAATGGTAAGCTCTTTTTCATTATTTGAACCAAATCCCGTTTGTTCAACTGACAGTTCAGGATTTTTAAACAGCTTACTTTGCTGAAGATTCGTGGCATTAATGCTGTTTTGCGTTTCCCAGAAATTTTGGGACGCTTGATATTGGTTAACCTGCTCAATAGCTTGCTGCAGCGTTAAATCTTGAGTACTGGCGACTACGGAAGTACTGAAGCTGATCATTGCAGATAGCAAGATACCGCTACCTAAGGCTGACCAGGATAAATTCAGGATGGAGGTATCCTGATGTAATTTGTTTTTTGACATGAAAATGCCCCACGNGAAGCTGATCATTGCAGATAGCAAGATACCGCTACCTAAGGCTGACCAGGATAAATTCAGGATGGAGGTATCCTGATGTAATTTGTTTTTTGACATGAAAATGCCCCACGCATAATGAAATTAGGAGTGGTGGGCTTTTATAAGACTACCCCACCAATAGTAGGGGCAAATCGGGAGGCGGGGTTAATTGATCCAGATAAGGGGGTTTATAAAAAGTTATTCCCAAATAAGTTGGGGTAATGCCGGTCTCAAAATTAGCTTTAAGCTTCAGATCATCGGGTGGGTCAATCTGAATCACGATTGTATTTGAGAAATGACTGCACTTTTCGTTAAAACAAACCTTCTGACAATAGTCATAGATTTCTTTATAGTTTTCTAGGGAATAAAGTGCTTGACGAGGACTATCACTCTTTTCGTCTAAATCGATTGGATTAGAGAGTATTGAATTGGGTATGTTTGGCATTTCATGCAGACACGCAGCCTCTGCCACACTCCAAATATTCTGGAATGTGAATAAGAGTACCAATATCTGGATTAGAAATGTTTTTCTCTTCATACACAAATCTGTATTTAAAACACCAATAAGAAGCTGTCCAGATCTATCAAAGATCTGATCACAGAATTTGAGTAACCTTAAACTTTTTGCAGCCTTAAGTAAAGATATACAGAATTTTTGAAAAAAGCATAGGTCTAGATAATCAAGCTAGATTTTTTAGAACTCCACATTGGTCAATTGTACATAAGCCATCACAAGTACCTCTTAAATCAGATAATTGTTCAATAAGCTTTTGTTGCTTGATTATATTTTCCCTGATAGCACTGACATGTAAGTCAATTAATTCATTCACATCTGAACAATTTTTCTTGGGATTATCTTTATAGGTGAGTAATTGACGAATTTCATTCAAACTCATATTTAAAGTTCGGCAATTCAAAATAAACTTAATTCGCTCAACATAGCCTACATCGTAAAGGCGGTAATTTCCTTCCGTTCTTTCCGGTTCCGGAATTAAACCTTCCTTTTCATAAAACCTAATTGTTAATACTGAACATGAGGTTTTTTTAGAGAGTTCACCAATTTTTAAATGCATTGAGTTAGTATTTCCAAAAAATCTTGACTCTATAGTAACTATAGGGATTCTAATATTCAAAGTTTATAAATTTTTTTAATGGGTATAACTATGAGTGGCTGTGGATGTAGTAAAGAAACACCATGCGAAGATAAGAAATCTCAACAAGAAAATCATCCATCAATTGCAGAAGCAAGCAATTCAAAGAATTGTGATAATACGCCTAGCTGTTGTGGTGAAGAGAAAGAAGAAAAATCTTCATCTCCTTGCTGTAACACTTCAAACAGTTGTGAAGATACCGCTCAATCCTGTTGTGGTTCTGATCCCAAAGAAAATTTAAGCACTGAAAACGTTTTAAAAGATTCGCACTACATGAGTGAATACTTAGTTCCCAAAATGGATTGTTCTGCGGAAGAACAGATGGTTCGTATGGCACTATCTTCAATTGATGGTGTTCAAAAACTCATCTTTGATTTACCTAACCGTTCTTTAAAGGTTCTACATAATCAAAAAGATGAAAATATAACCACCAAACTTGAAGGACTGGGTTTTGGGGCAAAGCTTGTGAAGACTGAAACTTATATAAGCAATCAACAGGCCAAGCAAACAAGTACCTACACCATTCCTAAAATGGATTGCTCTGCTGAAGAGCAAATGGTCCGTATGACTCTTGCAGATCTTGAAGCAGTTAAAGGTCTTACTTTTGATCTTCCCAATCGAAAACTGAAAGTCTTCCATAATGAAGGGATTCAGCAAATTACGGCCAAACTTGAAGGACTGGGTTTTGGGGCGAAACTTGATGAAACACAGCTTTCTTCAGGTGATCTACCCAATGAACCTGATCCTGTGAGACAAGCTAAAGTACTTAAACTGTTATTAGGCATTAATGCTCTACTGTTCTTTATAGAATTCATCAGCGGTATTATTGCTGCGTCTACAGGATTGATTGCTGATTCTCTAGATATGTTTGCCGATGCAGCCGTTTATGGTATTGCGCTATATGCCGTCGGAAAAGCTGCGAAATATCAAGTGAAAGCAGCCCATTTCGCAGGTTGGATTCAGTTATTACTTGCTGTCATCGTGATTATTGATGTCATTAGACGATTCATGTTTGGAAGCGAGCCAGAATCAACGCTCATGATTGTTATTGGCCTGCTCGCACTTATAGCTAACGTGACATGCTTATATCTTATTTCTGGTCATCGAGAAGATGGCGCACATATGAAAGCCAGTTGGATTTTCTCGGCGAATGACGTTGTCGTAAATATGGGCGTTATATTTGCCGGTGTACTCGTGGCGTGGACGGGATCAGCTTACCCAGACTTAATCATTGGCATCCTGGTTTCTTTATTCGTGCTTAATGGTGCTCGAAAGATTTTGGCTTTGAAGTAAGAGTCTCGAAAATGAATCTATTTCAAGTTAAACAAAATCAGATCGTCAAAATTAGAGATCTCAAAAAAGGTAATCAATACAGTCATACCACTGATCCCGTATTGGAACGGCTCCAACTATTAGGTTTTAGAGAGGGTGAAACTCTACAAGTACTCGCTAAAGGTGTTTTTGGCGGAGATCCTGTTTTAGTTCAAATTGAAACTTCAAGATTCGCATTAAGAAAGAATGAAGCTGAAAGAATTTTTGTAGAGTTAGTATCCAATGAAGATTAAGAACATTGCATTAGTCGGTAATCCAAATTGTGGAAAAACCTCTTTATTTAATACGCTTACTGGTACGCGACAAAAAGTTGCCAACTATGCTGGAGTTACCGTAGAAAGAAAAGAAGGTTCTTTTAAATTACCTTCTGGTGATGCAGTACGAGTATTGGACTTACCCGGAACTTACAGTTTAAAACCTAGTAGTTTAGATGAAGAAGTCACCAGGGCAGTTTGTTTGGGCGAGCTAAAAGGTGAAGTTCTACCCGATATTTTTATATGCGTTGTAGATGCCACAAATTTAAGCTTACATTTGAGCTTGGTTCTCGAAGTTCGTGCTCTAAATCGCCCTATGATTCTTGTATTAAATGTGATGGATGAGGTCAAAAAGCGTGGTATTTCCATTGATAAGGATAAACTGTCTCAACTGTTAGGTATCCCTGTAGTTGAAGCTGTCGCAGTTAAAACAAAAGGAATTCAAGATTTAATTAATCAATTAGATCAAAAAAATCTTTTTATTACTCCTTATCATTCTGAATTAAGTCATTTTGAACAGGTCAAACAAATCACCAAACAAGTTATTTTAAATAATGACAGTGGTGATAAAAGAACCGCATTTCTAGATAAAATTTTTCTACATCCTGTATTGGGTTTAGTAATCTTAACTTTAACCATGTTTGTGATGTTCCAGGCGGTATTTATATGGGCAACGCCTTTTATTGAATTCATTGAAAATTTTGTCGCATGGCTCAGTGATTTTATTGGACCACTAATCCAACATCCTCTATTAAAAAGCTTGGTTGTGGATGGGGTAATTGCTGGCACAGGTAGCGTGCTTGCATATATGCCTCAGATTTTGATTTTATTCTTCTTCATTTTAATGCTTGAAGAGTCAGGCTATTTACCCCGAGCAGCATTTCTTTTAGATAAATTAATGTCTAAAGCCGGGCTTAGCGGCCGTTCATTTATTCCTCTGCTATCCAGTTTTGCTTGTGCGATTCCCGGAATTATGGCAACCAGAAGTATCAGCTCTGAACGGGACCGATTAGCAACAATTATGATTGCACCCTTGATGACCTGTTCAGCAAGATTGCCAGTATATGCTTTATTGATCGCGGCATTTATTCCGAACCAATTAATCTACGGCTGGTTAAGTCTGCAAGGATTAGTCCTTTTTGGTCTTTATATGTCGGGAATAGTCTCAGCGTTATTAGTTTCAGTGTTTCTGAAATTGGTTCGAAAAGATAAAACTGAAAGTATTTTTATTTTTGAACTTCCCACATACCGAATTCCAGATATTAGAAATATTGCATTAGGCTTATATGATAGGGCAACTATTTTCTTAAAACGAGTTGGTGGCATTATCGTTGCGCTGTCTATCTTGTTATGGGTGCTAGTCACGTTCCCTCAACCACCAGATAATGCAACCATGCCGGCCATTAACTATAGTTTAGCTGGTCAGTTAGGGCATTTAATTCATCCTATATTTGCGCCTATTGGGTTTACATGGGAAATATGTATTGCACTCATTCCTGCTATGGCAGCAAGGGAAGTTGTAATTGCTGCTCTTGGGGTGATTTATGCGATGTCAGGTGATGAAGATACAGTAACTCAAAGTCTGTTAAGTCAAATTTCAGGCCCGGATGGATGGGGGTTAGCCACAGGTTTATCATTATTGGTATGGTTTATTTTTGCTCCCCATTGTCTTGCTACGTTAGCAACAATTAGACGAGAAACTGGCAGCTGGAAACAGCCCATCATTATGGCAACTTATTTGTTTGCATTAGCCTACATCTTTTCATTCATCACATATCAAGTTGCGAGTAAGTTTTAATTAGCAAATGAATAAAAGAGGGGGGGAGCTAGCTCCCCCCCCTTTATTAAATTACTCGATGTAAGCGTGGGCTTCTGAATACTTTTATCTAACTATAACAACTACTTAAATGTTTAAATCTCTAAATCTCTAGGTTTTGAATAGTCGAGGTATCAGACGAATATAGATTGGTAAAAAGCATAGTTCAACGATAGTCTGAGTCAAGATTACAGCAGGAATTATGGGCATACTTCCCGGAATTGCAAAAGCTAATGGAAGAATAACAAATGAATTTCTATATGATGCTGAAAAGGACACAGCACTAGCAGAGCCAGATTCTAATCGAAAAATACGAGCAATTATCCAACCCACGAATGGAGCAATAATGGCAAAAGAAATATAAATTGGTAAAGCTTGAAGAGCTGCACTTTTTGCAAGCCCAATTTGAGGCATAACTGATGCTAGGACGATAAACAAAACTAGGGCTGTGGCAGGTACAGGAAATAAGTTTAGGCTTTCAGCCACTTTTTCTGCTTGTTCATTTCTATTCCCAATGAACTGAACTATAGCTGCCATTGCTAAGGGTGCAACAATGAACCATACAAACGCATGGACAAAAGGACCAATTTCAACAAGCTGAGCTACCTCTTCTCCGAGGAGTACACCAAGATAAATTGGTAATAAGATCATTTGGATAAGCAATAATACAGGTGTCATCGCAAGTAATAATCTTGCATTACCTTTCCCAACATGGGTGAAAGTAATCACATAATCAATACACGGTGCTAGTAGAACAAAAAGTACAGCTAAACGAATAAGTGGGTTTTCAGGTAAAAATTGTATTAGACCTGCCGTAATTAAAGGTAAGGCAATAAAGTTAGTAATAAGTAATGCAGAAATAAAACGTAAATTTTTTAATGCCTTGCCAATTTCTGCAATAGGTACTTGTAAAAAAGTAGCAAATAACATTAATGCCAGTGCAGGGTTAATCAAACTTTCTAAAATCGTCGCTCCACTGATGGTTAATCCAAAAATAACTCCGATAAAGATGGTACAGAAGTAGATTTTGACTTGATTATCTTCAAGAAAATTTCGAATATTTTCCATTTTAATTGAGTTACTCACTTGCTTTTAAATAGCGGTATACCGCCTGGCGACTAATTCCAAATGCCTGGCCTAATGCCATTTTTGAAGGGTACTTTCCTTCCTTCCATTCTTGTCTTAAAGCTTCAGCCTGTTCAGGTTTCAATTTATGTACACGCCCTTTGTACTTTCCTTGAGCAGAGGCCAGTTTTATTCCTTCTTTTTGACGCTCTAAAATGATCTCACGTTCGAACTGTGCAAAAGCGCCCATCAATTGCAGCATCAAATTATCCATCGGGGTAGATTGAGCAGTGAAAGTAATATTTTCTTTTACGAACTGGATGGCAATTCCTCGTTTGACCAGTTTATCTACTTCAGTGACTAAATCTTTTAAGCTTCGAGCAAAACGATCCATGGAATGTACAATCACCCTGTCCCCTTCCCGGACATAGTTCAACAGGCACTGTTGCAAATAACCACGAATGGTAAGCTGAAGACTGTTTTAGCTAAAGGTGCAGCATATGAATCCTTTCCATGGTCGGCATTTTCAGGGCGAAATCATTCTTTGGGCTGTGCGCTGGTATTGTAAATATGGCATTAGCTATCGTGAACTGCAGGAAATGCTGGCCGAACGGGGTGTGAATGTTGATCACACGACTATTTACCGTTGGGTTCAACGTTATACGAATCTAAAAATGGGAGCCTATAGCTCCCATTTTTATTGTTAAACGTTGAATCCTATATGTTTTCCTGTTGGAAGCTCTACATCAATACGGAGCTTCCCACCCATTGCCTCAACATACTTTTTCATGGTTGAAATCTTAAGATCATTGCCACGATTTTCTATTGCTGAAAGCGATGGCTGTTTTATTCCCAAAGTTTCAGCAAGCTCTTTTTGAGAAATTTCGAGTTCTTCACGAATAAGATGAAGCTGATTTTCTAGCAGTAATTCATCTGCCATTTTTTGAATACGGGCTTGGCTCTCTGGAGAGCGGCTAGCTAACAATTCTTGCAGAGTCTTAGCCATTAGATTTATCTCCTAGGGTAGTGAGATGAAGTTGGTATTGTTCATCTGCAATATCCAGCATGTCTTTATAAAAACGCTTTTTACCGCCTTTATCAGCAATACATAGAACAATAGCCTGTCGTAAGGGATCAAATGCGAAGAAAGCTCTTAAGGGTCTACCGCGATGTTGAACGCGCAGTTCTTTCATATTGGTAAATTTAGACTCATACACAGTATCTACTAAAGGGCGGCCTAAACTCGGCCCCTGCTGCTGTAGAACAACCAGGGCAGCTAGGACCTTCTCTTGAGTAGATTCATCTTGCTGTTCAAGCCACTGATTAAATAGATCTGTCGTAATGACTGTCCACATACCACAACCAAAATATAGATTATAGTCTATATTTTAGAGGCATTATGCTTGTTTTGCAAATGAGAAATGATAGGTAATAAAAAACCCCGGCATCCTGCCGGGGTTTTTTATTGTCGCTGATTGTGCTGTTGTACCCTCTGGTCCATGTGCAATAACTTATAATTTTTGTTTTATGTTATGGAACTTCCTGTTCCTGATGAGTTCATCATAGGGAAATTCCACTGTTCCAGGTAGCCGCAAAGAGCCGATATGTATGTGCGTCAGGGCGTACAAAATAGCCTAAATTTTATCCACAAAAAATGTGGATAATTTGGGACATTGAGGCATTGATAAAATTTGAAAAAACTCAAAATTGACTATTTTTTAAACAATTTTATTGGCAAGAACTATCAAAACTGCTCATAAAAAAGCTGACTTGTTTCCAAGTCAGCTTTTCGACATCGTCGAGCATCACCACTATAACACAAGTGTATGATTTTTATATATTTAAAATATGCGTTTCGTATAACCACCATTATGTTAAATGAGGTACTTACATACGTCATTCCTCTCTAATTTCTACTGTATGGAATAATTCAATCAGTTTAGTATTAATGAAGTAGATATAAAACATCATCCGATGGTTTTATAAGAACAATAATTACATATGACACATTCTTCACATTTAGGTTTTCTTGCATGACATACTTTCATGCCATGTTGAATTAACCATTCGTGAGCATGCTTTTTAAATTCAATTGGTGTGATGGTATTTATAGTCTCAGCTGCAATTTCAGCCGAAGATGTTTTCACGATACCTAGCCTATTTAGTAGTCTTAAAATGTGCGTATCTACAGCGATACTAGGGGTGTCGAATACAAAATTCATCATAATATCTGCAACCTTTGGCCCAACTCCTTGCAATGAGAGTAAGTCTTTTTTGTTGCTTGGTATCTCACCATTAAACTTAGTAATAATCTGATGAGCCATAACTTTTAGGTTTTTAGTTTTACGATTGTAATGTGCTACAGGTTTAATTATTTCTCTTAATTCTTCATCCTCTAGTTTTAATAGTTCCTCAAATGTTGATACCTTTTCATATAACGGAACGCATGCTTTTACAACTCTGCTAGTCGTAGTCATAGTTGATAAGCAGACAGAAACCAGACTTTTAAAAGGATTGCTTGATAATCCATTGGTCATCCATGGATCATCTGTATTCTCGAAAATTTCATAGGTCTGGCTTAAGATTAAGTAAATTTTCGAAATTTTTTCTGGATTTGTAGTCATGAAAGAAATCTAAACTATTAAAAGTGCTTTAACTTTATAAAAATTTAAGAAAAAATGTCAGTATTACTTTTCATTTTTATTAGTAGATAAAAGATCATTTATAAAAAATTGAACTTACACAAATAGTTTACAAGCTCTGGTTAAGATTTTCTAAAATTAACATAATACACCTTATACGAAATTAATTAAAAATTTGTTTTAATTCAATGGTATATAACATTTTTAAAAGCCCATATCCTCCGGATTGGGCTTTTTTAATGAATTATCAAGTTCCACGCTCATTATTTGTGATGAGTACCGTAAAAGAACCCAGTCAAAATTCTGTGTAACTGCTATTTGCTAACAGGAATCTCAATCTCTCACAGAGGTGGATCAGGAAATTTGAACAACACCTATAAGTGATATTTTGCTCCCCGAATGATGTTATAAACATCGATATAAGGAGTATTTTATGGCACGTAGACCAAGAAGAAATCATTCAAATGATTTTAAAGCTAAGGTAGCACTTGCTGCGATTAAAGCAGAAAAAACACTTGCTGAATTGAGTGCTGAATTTGATGTTCATCAAAACCAAATTATTGACTGGAAAAATCGTCTGATTTCAGCTTCCTCGCAAGCTTTCGATCAATCAAAAGCTCCAACAGAACCATCCATCGATCTAAAAAAACTACATGCAAAAATCGGTGAGCAGGCATTAGAAATTGATTTTTTAGAAGGTGTGTTGAAGAAACTGGGCCGCTTCAACCACAAAAGTTAATCGACGACTCACTTCAGATTTCAGTATCTAAGCAAGCTAAGCTGCTGAAAGTCTCCCGTGGTTGTTATTACTATCGCCCAAAACCTGCGAGTGAATCAGATCTGAAGCTGATGCGCTGTATGGATGAGTCACATATGCAATACCCTTTTGCAGGTAGCCGTATGATGCGTGATTTATTGAATCGTCAAGGACATCATATAGGACGACGTCATACACGTACTTTAATGAAGAAAATGGGTATTCAGGCGTTATATTGCAAACCAAATCTAAGTCAGGCCAATCAAGCTCACCGTAAATATCCATATCTGCTCAAAGGATTGAATATTCAGAGGAGTAATCAAGTGTGGTCTACGGATATAACGTATATCCCTATGGCA
>NZ_JAPEQW010000030.1:0-34265 GCF_026168575.1 Acinetobacter entericus | reverse complement strand
CATTGAAGCCGCAGCGCTTAAAGCTGTGATTGAAGTGGAATGCAAAGGCTCAGGCTTTAATATAGACAATACGCCAGTGATTCTATTTGAACGCCATGTGATACGGCAGCGATTGATTGCCAATGGCCAATCAAAAATAGTTGAGCAAATGATGATTAAGCGACCGGATCTATGCAGCAAAAGCACAGGGGGTTATGGCTTANACAATACGCCAGTGATTCTATTTGAACGCCATGTGATACGGCAGCGATTGATTGCCAATGGCCAATCAAAAATAGTTGAGCAAATGATGATTAAGCGACCGGATCTATGCAGCAAAAGCACAGGGGGTTATGGCTTATATTCTGCTCAGCATGGCCGTTTAAATGCCGCAGCGCAGTATCATCGGGCATCGGCTTTAGAGTCTGCGAGCTGGGGCATTGGACAAGTGATGGGCTATCATTGGAAGGCATTAGGATATGCATCGCTTCAGGCATTTATTAATGCAATGTATAAAGACGAAGCTTCACAGCTGGATGCAATGTGCCGTTACATCAAAGTGAATGGCCTTATCAATGCACTGAAAAATAAAGATTGGAAAGCCTTTGCACGTGGCTATAACGGTATTGCTTATGCCAAAAATAGCTACGATATAAAGCTGGCCAATGCTTATATGAAAGCCCTCATTTGAGGGCTTTTTTTATATTAGGCTGGTATAGATGCCACAGATTCTTCCCGACTCCAGTAACGGTGATTCTGAATTACTTTCTTGAATTGATCACTAGCCTCATCAAAACTTTTTGATGCAATCAGTGCAGGATCTTGAATAAGATTAAGGTCTTTAATTAAAGATTCCTTATCACCTAGCAGTACAATCGGTTTCAGGTGCTTATACGCTTCCATAACATAATGCTTAGCAACACCATCCTTTAGAAAAGCGTCTAAATTATCTCCATCAACAACCACTACGGCATCATAAGTAACAGATGGTTCACCATTTTGACGGCCTTTCACAGCAATCTCTTTGCCATCATTCGACTTCACAGGTGCGGCACTCGGAGCCAAAACTTCAACGACAGCGCTTTCTGATTCACCCCAAGTTTTGATTGCATCAATAGACATTGCATTTGCGCCATCATGAACCAACAAAGCAATCTTACGCTGTTTGATGTCAGAGGCAGGGTATGCGAGTGTACTTAAATATTCAGAAGATGAAACTGCTGCTTTTTTTAAGCCGTCATTTTGACGCGTAGGGGCAGCCAGTCCTAATTCATTAGCAACATAATTGGCTAGATCTAAATCAATATTGGCAAGTACTTCATTTACGACTCTTTTGCGAATTTCAACGGCTTTGACTTTTGAAAGCTCAAAAGAATATGCATCCTTCATATGCTGCTGTTCATGTTTAGCCAGACTTTGATAATGCATCGTTGCCTGAGAAAAGTGGTCCGCAAAACTCTCGGGACGAATTCTAAGTTTAATACCTTGCACTTCTTCAGGATATGTTTTGAATGCATGAGGGTCATCGCTGGCTTCTCTTGGCCAATTGTCATCTACAGAGTTAGGCTCATAATTGGCTTTCCCTTTATAGACCTCATGGTTCGCGTATCCGCCGCGTCGATTGGTATGGAAAGGGCAGACAGGCTTATTGATTGGAATTTGATTAAAGTTTGCTGTACCTAGCCGATGCAGATGAGTGTCTGTATAACTGAACAATCGGCCCTGAAGTAATGGGTCATTACTAAAATCAATACCAGAAACAATATTTGCTGGACTGAAAGCAACTTGCTCAGTTTCAGCAAAGAAATCATCTGTATTGCGATTTAGGGTAAATTTGCCTAAGGGAGTAATCGGCACGAGTTCTTCAGGCACCAGTTTTGTGGCATCAAGCACATCAAAATCCCATTGAGCGGCATCTTCTTCGGTAAAAATCTGCGCACCCAATTCCCACTCTGGATAATTGCCGCGTTCAATTGCATCCCATAAGTCGCGGCGATGGAAGTCGGGATCTTTACCGTTGAGTTTCAAAGCTTCATCCCAGACGACTTGGGCTACACCTTGTTTAGGGGTCCAATGAAATTTAACCAAGAAAGCTTCATTATTTTTATTGATTAATCTGAATGTATGTACACCAAAGCCTTGTATAGAGCGTAAATTTCTTGGAATTGCTCTATCAGACATGATCCAGGTAGTCATATGTGAGGCTTCTGTATTCAGTGAAATAAAATCCCAGAACGTATCATGCGCAGATTGGCCAGTTGGAACTTCATTCGGATCTTCTGGTTTTACTGCATGTACAAAGTCAGGAAATTTAATTGCGTCCTGAATGAAAAAGACTGGAATATTATTTCCAACTAAATCGTAGTTTCCATCTTCAGTGTAAAATTTAATTGAAAATCCACGTACATCACGAACTACATCAGCTGATCCTCGTCCACCTTGGACAGTGGATATCCGGACAAAAATTGGAGTTGGATTTTGTGTATCGGTTAAGAACTTTGCTTTAGTCCATTTTTCATTACCTTCATAGGCTTCGAAATATCCATGAGCACCAAGGCCACGCGCATGAACAACACGTTCAGGAATGCGTTCTCGATCAAAATGAATCAGTTTATCCCTTAAAAGAAAGTCCTCTAATAACGTTGGGCCTTTTTCATTAATTTTCAGGCTATTTTGGTTATCTGAAACTGGCACGCCCAGAGAGGAAGTGAGCGTTTTCCCTTTTGGGTCTACATATGCCTCTTTATCAAATTGATCAATTTTGGAGGTTTTGGATATTTTCATGAGCTACGTCCCTTAGTGTGTTGTTCTAGAACAATAATCAAAGCAAGGTTTTGCAATAGTTGAAAACTCTTTAAAACATTAAAGCTGGTATAAAAAATTAGAGTAAAGAAGTGTTTGTATTTTGTTCGGTGCAATGGCTGTAAAATTTTTAGAGTTAATTATTTTCGCATTTCAAAGATGATTTGGCCCAGTGTTTACAATCACAGCGGGGACAAGTATCAGCCAAATGATTGAGAAGTTGTGTGTGGCCGCACAACATGCATGAATAGTAGTGATCAATGATGTACTCTTCAGCTTGCTTATAATTGTCAGGAAAAATTGGCAAACCCCACTTAATATTTTCTTTACTAAAAGGGATGACGCTTAAATTTCCATCAGTTTCCAAGAGGGCTACTTTGACCTGCCCGAGATGCTCAATTTTTTTCTGTCTCATTTCAGCAAAGAATTCATCGTATGAATATTTTTCTTGTTTAATATCCTCAACGATCAGCAATCCATTTTTTACAATATACATTGGTTTGCCTTCCAATATATTTTCAATGGCATCAGATTTCATCATTAGATACGTTGTTAATCGATATAAAGACAAGATGACTGCAAAAACGATCACCGCATGAATAAGCGGGACGTCATCATAAAACATGGGATCTCCGGCAGCCGAACCCAAGCTTAAAATAATTGCGATTTCAAAAATAGAAAGCTGCCTGACACCACGTTTGCCCGAAAACCTTAAAACTAAAATTATCAGGACATACATGACTATGCATCGAATAAGTATCTCGATGGCAAAGCTCCATGTTGTGTCATGCAGCAATATTTTTATGAAGTCCATTCGGTGCTCTATGTTATTTTTCAAATTTTTATTAATTATAGTGATGATGAGTCAGCGAGGACTCATCATCAATTTGAAGCTTACATTTTATCCCATGCATCTTTAATTGCATGCTTGGCCTGTTCCCACTTTAAGCGGGATTCTGCTTTCAATTCTTCCCATTTAACCTTCAAATCACTTTCCGAATCTTCAAACCTAGCATCATGGCCGCGTTCATTGCGAGCATGTTGCCCAAGTTCATAAGCAGAGCGAAGATCTCGGTCGTAATCTACATCTGGGATGTCCTTTTGGATATCACCATAATAAGGCCGGTTAGAATAGTCTGTACGCCAATCATGCTTGATTGGGTTTTCATTTTGATGGTCATTGACAGTCATAATGATCTCCATTTGCATCAAACTAATGAATTCAAATAGTAAAAATTTGAATTCTTGGCTTGATGAAATTAAAAAGGGAATTTAAGGGTTAAAATCTAGCAACTTAAAGATCTATTTGCGTTGCTGACGTTGCTGATCATCCTGCTGTTGATGGTTTTGGTGTTTGTCATTTTGCGGCTGTTGTTGCTGCTGCTGACCCTGTTGGTCATTTTGTTGATTGGGTTGCCGTTTTTGCTGGCCTTGTTGACGCTGTTGGTCATTTTGCGGCTGTTGCTGCTGCTGACTCTGTTGGTCATTTTGCTGGTTAGGCTGCTTGTGTTGTTGCTGGCCTTGTTGATTTTGTTGCTTGTTTTGACGATTTTCTTGGTTCTTTTCAGAAATGTTAGCCATTTTATGTACCTCACTCAGTTGAGAAGAAACCCATGCCTAAATTGGATGGGTAAAATATTATTAGCATAGAAAAATAAAATTTTAATTATTTAAGTGTTACATTTTGAGATTTAAGTTAATAATTGTCTTAATATGATGCTGGTGTATTGATATTTAATGATAATAAATAATTTTTTTATTACAAATTGCAAACATGGTTTAAGGAATATAATTTTTAAAATTTGTATTCTGTGATTTTGAAATATTTAATGGCGATTAAGTATATAAGCACTATGAGTCATAATATTTTTATTAATTTAATTGATTTTATGGGATATGAATTCTGATTCGAATTTTGTTTTATTTGGGGTTTTTTGATTTTTTTTTGGAGATTAACTTTTTAATATATTGAAATTTATATTTTTTTTGAAAATTATTGGCTGGTCTAAGCTGGATTTGTTACAACACTGAGTCTTAAATAATATTAAAAATATAACTCCAATTTTAAGTGTGATTTTTTCTTTTAATTTTTCAGAAATTCATTGATTTTGTCAAAATTTATGCGTGGATTATGTTGCTGATAATGAGTTGTTACGTATTTAATTTAAAGTATTTATTCTTTAATATGCTGTATTCAAAGGGTAAGTATTTCATAATTACATTATTTAACTTTATGTTTCAAATGTGTAAATGGAATTAATCAATATATCAATTATGGTGTTAAGACATTTACCGCGTGAGAATCAAAATGCCAACTGCAGTAAAAGAAAGATTTCTGAATTTAATAACCAAAGATCATCAAAAGTACTTTGAAATAACGCAGTTCTTCTTAGATTCTTCAATTTCAAGATCAGCAAAAGAACTTAAGTCTTTCCATTTTTTGGAAAATGAAATCAAGCATCTAGATGTTACAACTTCTGAATTTCCTTCTGAGCTCGAGCAACAGGTGGACTGGATAAATAAGCAAAATAAAGACCAATGCTTGAACTATAAAGAATATATCGAGCGGCGTGGAAATGGCGGCACAAGAGAGTTCTTCAGCACCACTGCTAAAGCCTATGAATTCTTATACAAAATTGCGCCGACTAAACGCGTAGATGGAGCTTGGCTTTACAGCTTCACTCAGTATTGGAATGATCCAGCATTCAGGGACTTTATCCAGATCTATCTAGAAGAATTGGGGTTAGGCCAAGAGAAGGGCAATCATGTGAAATTATTCGACAATTTGCTGTTATCTTTGGGGTTGCATCAATTTTCATTGAATTTACCAGATGAATATTATCATCAGTCAGCGATTCAACTGGCATTGGCTTATGCGCCATCAGATTTCATTCCTGAAATAGCAGGGTTTAATTTAGGCTATGAGCAACTTCCGCTCCATTTATTGATTACCAATTATGAACTGAAAGAGTTGGGAATTGACTCAAAATATTTCAATTTGCATATCACGATTGATAATTTTGAGAATGGCCATGCGCAGCTGGCTGCAAACGCCCTAAAAAAACTTTCTGCTCAATACAAAGATCAGGATGAATTTATTCGTAAAGTAAAATTAGGCTTTCTTTTGAATAACCGGGGCATGAGTTCAGTTCAAATTATCAAAAGCTTGAATACTGAACATGTGGTTATGGAAATATTTAGAAAAAAAGCTCTGGTTGGCCGATATATGCATAGCAATCAGTGTTTATTTAATAAAAAGTCAACAAATGAATGGTTGTCTGAAGATGATCAGGTAGAAGAGTTTATCTTTGAATTAATAAAAGTTGGCTGGATAAAGTTAGATCAAGAACCTGAAAATAGCAGGTTCTGGAAGTTAATAAATGATAAGGATGGAAAAATGTTTGGTGTGTTCTCTGTAGCTGAAAAGGCGTTCATTTATGATTGGATTGCTGGGATTAAAGCCATGCAGCATAAAAACTCAGTTAATGCTGAATTGATAGAGAACTTTCTAGAACTCAGCAGTTTTAGCTATTTGGCAACACAGGAACTTGCCCAATTAAAACAACAGATACAGGGATCAGGCAGTACAGCTTATAAAGTAAGTAGGCTGATGCTGTATTTAGCGCCACATAGCCACCATCAGGAAATTGGGTTATGGAGCACCCAAAGAATAGTTGAATATTTATTCCCATTTCTATCAGAGCGTAATAGCACGTATCAAAATTAAAGGATGGAAATTGAAATGGCTAATCAACAACCGAACCAACAAAATCAGCAATCTGATCCTCAGAAACAACCTAATCAACAGAATGATCAGAAACAGCAGCAAGCTGACCCCAAAAAACAACCAAATGAACAACCTGAAAATCCACAGAAACAACAGAAGTAATTCTGGTCATCAAAAAGCCCTCAAGACTTAACTTGAGGGCTTTTAATTATTAAAACTTAATAAAAGTGTGTTCTACATAGAAATAGAGCCAATTTTTCATTTTTATTCTTTCCACCCATCAACAATATCAGCCCAGTCCTGCAGCATTTTCCTACGATCACCAAGCCACTTTGCATGATTATACGTTGCCCTTGTTTTGTTTTCTTCAGCATGTGCCAGCTGCTTGTTGATCCAATCGGGCTTGTATCCTTTTTCATTCAAAAGGGTGGAAGCAGTAGCACGGAAATCGTGTGTAGTTACTTCTGGTAAGCCAATAAAAACCAGTGCTCTGTTCAGTGTAGTTCTGGCCAGCATTGCGTCTTTCTTAAATGGCGCTGAAAAAACAAAGGTTTGGTTTTGAGAGATTTCATACTGTTCTTTCAATAATGCGCATAACTGATTGGACATTGGAACCAGATGGATATGGTTCTTTTTATTGCTCCTTTCCTGCTTGCGTCGTCTTGAAGCCTTGGGGAACTCAATCACCTTTTCGTTAAAATCAACGAAAGACCACTGCATGCGTCTAATCTCAGATGCGCGAAGCATAGAATACATCATAGCAAGGCAGGCATTTCTTACCGTTGTAGTGCCGCCATACAAGTCTAGTCGTGTCCGGAGCTTTATGCGCTCATCTTTCTCCAAAGGACGTGCATGCTCAATTTCTGGTGACTCTATAGCACTCCTAACTGCATATGTGGGGTCATTGTCAGCTCTAAGGGTAACGATGGCGTATTTCATCACCAGACTAATAAATCTGCGATTCTGGTTTGCTGCTGCTTCTCCTGTGCCGTAATGGCTTAGTTTTTTCACCCGAACCATGGTGTCCTTCATGATAGTGAGCACGTCGGAAGAATTAACATCCTTCACTGGCTTGTGACCGATAACCCTGTATATATCTTTTTCCATCGATCGCTTGTACTGATTTACATAGTCTTTGCTTTTATATTTCATTTGCTCTAAAGCATATTCCTCAGCCACAGCTTTAAAGGTGTTGGTTGTAGCAGTAATGGCTTCAATTTTCTTTTTCTTCTTATCATCTACAGGATTGATATCGTCCTTCAATAGCACTTTGGACTCATCTTTCTTTTTACGAGCTTCAGCAAGTGAAACGATAGGGTATTCACCAAAACTTACTGTTCCTTCTTTGCCATTCAGGGTGTATTTGAAACGCCATATTTTCTTGCCAGAAGGTCTTACTTCAATGTATAACCTTTCTGCATCAAGCACTCTGTACATTTTCTCTTTAGGCTTTAAAGATTTTATCTTGGTATCTGAGAGCATTAAGTTACCCGTTTAATTAAATAAGTTACCCGCTACAGTACCCGTTTTATTAACAGATTAGTGCGAACCAATACCGACTAAAATAGATTAAAGATTTAGATAAATAAAGGGGTGTAAAGGAATTTTCAGACTAATGTAGATTGAAGTAGATTACAGTGAATATTTTAATTGCCAACGATGATGGTGTTTTTGCGCCAGGTATCCAAGCTTTAGCCAATGCGCTGCGCCCTTTAGGCCGCGTTGTCATTGTTGCGCCGGAAGCAGAGCGCAGCGGTTTTTCCAGCGCATTAACTTTAGACCGTCCACTGCGTCCTATCCAAATTGCCACAGATACTTGGGCTGTAAATGGCACGCCGGCAGACTGCGTTTATTTATCCATGAACGGCTTATTTGATTTTGAATTTGATCTTGTGGTCAGCGGCATTAACAGCGGCGCGAATCTAGGAGATGATGTCCTGTATTCAGGAACTGTTGGAGCTGCTTTTGAAGGGCGCTTAATGAAACAGCCGGCCATTGCGGTATCTCTTGCAGGGCCAAATGTCCGTTCATATGAAACGCCCGAAGGTTTTGCAGTGGCAGCAAAGTGGGTGCATGACTTTATTGCTGCGGGTTTGCCTGCACTGCCAGCACGCCATATTCTAAATATTAATATTCCAGATAGCCGCGAATTAAGAGGCGCAAAAATTACGTATCAGGGCCGCCGCCGCCAGTCAAAACCCATTACCAGTCATGTTGATCCGCGTGGCCGCCAAGTCTACTGGATAGGCCTGTCTGGTGAAGCTGTTGCTGAACCCCAGAAAGGCTTAACCGATATTGAATCTGATTTCTTTGCGGTTGCAAATGGCTACGTCAGCATTACGCCAATCCAAATGGATGCAACAAATTATGAAATTTTGAATAACTTGCACATACAATTGACTAAAAATGCGTAAGTAGTGTTATAACTTTGTGAAAATGCTGATGATGCAGCTTTTTTGCTGGCAAATTTTGCTAATCTTAGCGAAATTACAGCATTCCATTTATCGTGTAGAGAGGAAGATAATGTCCCTGGCGTCACAATATCGCTTAAAAGCAGCTCCAGCAGCTTTCATCAAGTCATTGGTTTTTTCCTTGGCGGCTGTTTCGACCGTTATATTGAGTGGTTGTGCATCTAAGCCGCAAGTCAGCAATGCAACACGCTATGCGGCAGCGCCGGATTTTTATACCGTGCGTTCAGGGGATACGCTGAGCGGCATCGCTGGACGCTATGGCTTAAGCTATATCAGTGTAGCTGAAATGAATGATATTGCGCCGCCATACAGAATTTATGTCGGACAGTCGATTCGCTTAAAAAATTCAGCTTCGCGCCGTGCGGCATCTACACAGGCAATGACACAGTCAGCGCCAATTCAGCGCCAAACAGTTCCACTGCCGCAAAATACTGTGCCAGCGGCGCCAGCAGTCTCTGCACAAAACCAGACAGCACCGGCAGTGAGAGCGCAAAGCTCTTCTTTGCGCTGGGTTAAACCCTCAAATGGATCTGTAATTGCGAAATTTAACTTGGCATCCAATGTGAAAGGCGTCCGCTTTGGCGGCAAAGCAGGCGATCCAATTTATGCTGCAGCGGATGGTCAGGTTGTTTATGCCGCTGATGGATTAAAAGAGTATGGCAATCTGATTCTGTTGAAACACATTAATGGCTATATCACCGCTTATGCGCATAACAGCAAAATGATCGTGAAAAGCGGTGACAATGTTCAAGCTGGGCAGAAAATTGCTGAAATGGGATCAACTGGTACATCGGGCACGATGCTTGAGTTTCAGGTCCGTTTAGACGGCAAGCCAGTTAATCCTGAGATGGTTCTTCCGCTTAACTGAATTTAAGTAATGCAAAACCTGAATATCCTCGTATAATGCAAGAAATTGCTTTTATTAAAATATGGGCATTTCATAAATTTGAGGGGAATTTATGTTAGATCAATTACGGGCAATGGGTGTCTTTGCTTGCGTTGTAGAGAAAAATTCTTTTAGTGGCGCAGCGCGGGAACTGGGCATTACGACCAGTGCAGTAAGTCAGCAGATCCGTTCTTTAGAACAGGATATGGAAGTGGTTTTACTGCACCGTTCAACACGCAAATTAAGCTTGACCGAAGCTGGTCAGGCTTTTTTTTACAGCTGTCAAGAAATGCTGTCTGCTGCTGAACGGGGTAAAGTCCGAATTAATGAATTGCGCGATGATTTGGTTGGGGAACTTCGCATCGCGACGACGCCTGAACTTTGCGCGAATCATATCATTCCAGCGCTTTCGCAATGGATAGCTACGCATCGCGGCCTTTCAGTGAATTTTGAAGCTGACAATCAGTATATTGATCTTATCGATGGGCGCATTGATATTGCACTGCGTATGAGCGCTCAAATTTATGATCAAAATCTTAACGCTGTGCCTTTGGCCCAGGTTGAGCAGATTTTGGTTGCATCGCCAAGTTTTATTAATCATTCAGCTTTGATTTCAAGGCCTGAAGATTTGGTTAATCATGATCTCGTCGCGCTGAACATTATGAAGAACCATCATGCTTTGGTATTTGAAAATAGTGTGACCGGTGAAAAAGTCAATATTGAAATGCCTTCAAGGCTGTCAACCAACAATGTGCTGGTTGCAAAATCCATGTGTATGCAAGGGCAAGGTATTGCTCGAATTCTATTTTTAGATGTGCAAAAGGATTTAATGAGCGGTTCTCTCATTGAAGTATTGCCTGAGTGGAAATTGCCGGCATTTACACTCTATGCCGTGGTTGCTAAACAAGAGCAGCAGCCCGCTAAAATCCAACGCTGCCTGGATGCATTAAAGAAATATTTCAGTCAGTTGCCGGGTGGGCGTATCTACCAAGAAGCATCTTAAAAACAGAAAGTTTATTTAAAAAGCGTTTTAACCATGACGGCTTAAATAAATTTTAATGTGTGAATAAAAAAGCCGCTGATGCGGCTTTTTTATTCTTTTCAGATTAGGCTAAATACGCTTTAACCATTGTGACAATACGTTCAATCAGCTGATCGGCCTGTTCTTGAGTAATATTCAAGGCAGGCAATAAACGAATCACTGAACCTGCCGTAATATTGATAATCAAGTGATATTGATCACGGGCAATTTCAACCAATTCACCGCATGCCTTAGGCAGTTCAATACCAATCATTAGGCCAAAACCGCGAACCGTTACATTTTGTTCGGCGAGTTTTTCAGACAGCTGCTGCACAATATAGGCGCCTTTTTCAGCTGCATTGGCCACCAAGTTTTCTTTTTGAATGGTGTCGATCACAGTATAAACGACACGAGAACCCAGCGGTGTGCCGCTATAGGTAGAACCATGGTTGCCTGCTGTCAATACGCCTACACCGCGGCCTTGGGTCATGACGGCGCCAATTGGAAAGCCATTGCCTAAGCCTTTTGCTGTCGTTAAAACATCCGGAATAATGCTGGTGTGCTGATATGCAAAGTATTTTCCGGTACGGCCGTTGCCTGTTTGCACTTCATCCAGCATCATCAGCCAGTTGTGCTGATTGCAGATTTGGCGGATTTCTTCTAAATAGCTGAAACCTTGAGGAGCAGTGTTTACGCCGCCTTCACCTTGAATCGGCTCAACTAAAATTGCCACAATATCAGGGTGGTTAATTGCCGCTTCTTCAATGGCTTCAATATCGCCAAATGGAACGCGGATAAAGCCTTCAACCAGTGGCGCAAAACCTTCTTGAACTTTTTTATTGCCTGTTGCAGACAAAGTTGCCAGCGTGCGGCCATGGAAGGAGTGATCTGCAACAATAATTTTAGGATTGGCTACGCCTTGCATATGGCCAAACTTGCGCGCAATTTTAATTGCGCCTTCGTTGGATTCTGCACCTGAGTTTGAGAAAAATACTTCTTCCATGCCGGCAGCTTCTGCTAATTTTTGCGCAGCTGCCGTTTGCCAAGGCACTTCAAAAATATTGCTGGTATGAATGAGTGTTGCCGCCTGATCTGCAATCGCCTCAGTAATAGCAGGATGCGCGTGGCCTAAGCCGCAAACAGCAATCCCTGTTAATGCATCAAAGTATTCTGTGCCGTCTTCTGTATAAAGATAAGAACCTCGGCCTCGGACAAAGCTGATCGGCTGACGGCCAAATACAGGCATCAAATGAGATGGTTGATCAGTTTGCACAGGGGCAAGGGTAATGTTGTTCATGACTAACTCTTATCTGTTAGGTGGATTGAAAAAAATGCGGTTGGCACAATATATATTGATGCGCCAAGACGTTCTATATAAGCAAAAACTCCCCGAGATTTAAAGCCCGATCGTAAATAAAATTGGATTTATTGCTTTAGTCATACTGTTTTGCTCAGTTTTGGGTATAATGCGATGCAGATTTATTGAGGATATATCAATGACTGAACAAGCACGCGATACAGAAGCGTTAATTCGTGACCAAATTGCTAAACATGCAGTTCTGCTTTACATGAAAGGCACTCCACAATTTCCGCAGTGCGGTTTCTCTGCACGTGCAGTAGAAGCACTCAGTCAAATTGGCCGTCCATTTGCATATGTAAATATCTTGGAAAACCCGGATATCCGCGCAACTTTGCCGCAAATTGCAAATTGGCCGACTTTTCCGCAATTGTGGATCAATGGCGAATTGATCGGCGGAAGCGACATTATGCTTGATATGTTCCAAAAAGGTGAATTAAAGACTTTGGTTGAACAGTACAGCCCAGCGCCTGAAGCTTAATTCAGACCGAATATAAAAAAAGCGCCTTTTAAAGGCGCTTTTTTTACGGACAGATATTTTAAGGCATCAATTTTGAGCAGACTGTTCTGCTTGCAATGCTTCCGCAGCTGCCTTTGCCAGCTCTAGCGCTTCTTTTTCAGCTTTGGCCTTTTTTTTCGCTTTTTTCTTCTTTTTACTTTTTTTCTTTGGCGCTTCTTCTAGTTCCGCGCCATCTTCAATCGCTTGCCAGTATTCCAGCTGCGCCATAACAGCCGCGAAAATAGAATTTTTGCTGTACCGGCCTTTTTTGTCCAAACTGCCGACAGGGCGCGCCATTAAAATCTCTAAGGCTTGGTCGATGGTATCAATGGCATGAATATGGAACTGACCATTTTTGACCGCCTCAATCACATCTTTGCGCAGCATTAAATGCTGCATATTTTGACGCGGAATGATTACACCTTGTTTGCCAGTTAAGCCTTGCAGCTTGCAGGCATCATAAAAGCCTTCAATTTTGGCATTCACGCCGCCAATCGGCTGGACTTGTCCCAGCTGGTTCATAGAGCCGGTAATAGCCCAAGACTGATCAATGGGCAATTGGCTGATGGCGGAAATCAATGCAGAAAGTTCAGCAACGGTTGCACTGTCGCCATCAACCTGACCATAGCTTTGCTCAAAGGCAAGCGCTGCTGAGAAATGCAAAATCTGTTCGCGGCCAAAATGCGCTTTGAGGAAGCTGGACATCAGCAGCACGCCTTTGGCATGCAGCGATCCTCCGAGCTCTACACTACGTTCAATATCTAAAATGTCACCACCGCCTTGATATACAGAAGCGGTCAGGCGGGAAGGCAAGCCGAATTCGACATCAGCATAATGAATCACAGAAAGGGCATTGATTTGGCCAAGACGGTGGCCTTTGGTTTCAATCAATTGCGTGCCGCGGGATAAGTCTTGCCAGTACAGCTCACGCAAATAGCCTAAGCGGTATTTGCGGTGATCCAGCGCAGTATTGATGTGCTGTTCAGTAACCATGCTGTCGCCCGCTTTGGCTGCGTGATGATGCGCTTCACGGATTAAGTCACCTAAGGTGAGGGCATGTAATGACAATGAACTTTGATCTTCCGCTTGACGGCTGGAGTCGGTTAATAGCGCTGCCAATGCAGAACGGTCGAAAGGCAGCAGCTTGTCCGCCTGCACATAGTCGGCAATCAGCTGCATATAGGCTTGTTCATTGTTTTCATTGCGCTGCAGCGTATCGGTAAAATCAGCGCGGATTTTAAAAACACTGCCCAGCTCAGGTTCAAGCTCTAAAATCTCATAATAAATTTCAGGTTCTGCTAATAATACAACCTTAATATCTAAAGGAATGGCTGCCGGTTCAATGGAAATACTGCCGGTTAAAGTCAGCATATGCTCCAAAGATGATAACTTCAGCTGACCTGATTTTAGGGCGCGTTTTAAGCCTTGCCATGCATAAGGCTGTTCCAGCAGCTGTTCAGCCTCCAGCATTAAAAAGCCGCCATTGGCTTTGTGCAACGCGCCGGGGCGGATTAATGTAAAGTCTGTGGTGATGGTGCCATTTTGCGTTAACTGTTCAACATGGCCCAGCAGGTTGTAATGTGTTGGAAAATCATCAAAGATTACAGGCGCGCCTGCATTCGGCTTGTGCGTAACTACAATGTTGGCTTGGTAGCGTGAAGGCACGCGGCTGAATACACCTGGGGTAAAATCATCTTCTTCCTGCTCTAAAACAATTTCCACGTTATTGATAATGTCTTCTGCATAATATTTCAGATAATTTTCGAAGCCTTCGACATCATTATATTTGTTTTGCATTAAATCAATGCGCGGTAAAACAACCTGTTTGGCGATATCGCGATTCAATATTTGCACCTGATCGCGGGCGTCATCTTCCAGATCGCCTAAATGCAAGCCAAGCCGTTCCAGCTTTTTGTTCATGTAGCGGATATTGGATGCAATGGCTGCACGGTCTTTGTTGTTTAATGCGTTGATTTCATCTTTAGACATTTC
Source organism: Acinetobacter entericus (assembly GCF_026168575.1). NCBI lineage: Bacteria > Pseudomonadati > Pseudomonadota > Gammaproteobacteria > Moraxellales > Moraxellaceae > Acinetobacter > Acinetobacter entericus. The sequence continues at coordinate 19,531 of NZ_JAPEQW010000030.1, read as the reverse complement.
TTGCATTTTATTGTCTTTCAGATGCACAGGAACAAAGCAATGCTCATCATCTTGTGAAATCAGTTTTAAATCGAGCTCTTCACCTTCTTTGGTCAGCTCTACCAGAGCCTGCTGCTGCACATCTCCAGTCTGCTGGCGGATTAACTCAATCCGGTTATGGTAGGTTTCTGCCGTAAACCGGCGTTCCAGCTGCTTTAAAATAATTTGCCACGTTTGATGCAGAGCCGCCTGAAATTTCGGCGCTTGGCCGGTAGGAAGCTGCAGGGCGATCGGCTGGCGCGGAAATTTAAAATTATAAACGTACACCCAGTCATTCGGCGTTTTCATATTTTTTGCATGCTGCTGCAGCAGGCGCTTGATCATGGTGCGCTTGCCCAAGCCCGCTGTGCCGACTGCAAAAATATTGTAGCCTGAATAAGGTAAAGAAATGCCTGCTTCAACAGAGGCGCGGGCGCGGTCCTGACCTAGAAAATCATTTAAAGGCTTAATGCGCTTAGTGGATGTTGGAATTTTTTTTAAGTTTGTCGGGTGCGTCAGCTGTTCGGCATTCAGTTTTGTTTTGCTTAAAGTCGTTTGAATTTCAAGACAATCAAACACACTGTGCAAGATTGGCGCCGATTGAACATGAGTTTCGCTGTTGTTTTGTTCTAAAAGTTGGGTGGATAGTGAAGGTTGAATATTTTCGAGTTTTTGCGGCACTGTTAAATCCAAAACAAATAAATGACGGCAGAATTTAAAGGTATACTGGATTCATCTGAAAGATCAAGCAAGCGCAATGCTTTTCTCGATAAATAAAGCGATGATTGCGTAAATTTAGTTGAAACAAATGCTATTAAGCGTTTGAATAGCAGCAATTGTATTTAGACAAAAATAATGTGATGACAACACAATCTTCCGGATGGAAATCGGCATTTACAGCATTTTTAGACCGCCGCGCATTAATTATGCTCTTTCTGGGTTTTTCTGCAGGTATTCCTATTCTGCTGATTTTCTCCAGCTTATCGCTTTGGCTCGGCGAAGCCGGTATTGATAAGAGCGCCGTGACTTTTTTCAGCTGGGCTGCATTAGGCTATTCCTTTAAGTTTGTCTGGGCGCCATTAATTGATGAGCTGCCAGTCCCATTTCTGACTAAAACATTGGGCCGGCGCAGAGCATGGCTGCTGATTGCACAATGCCTTATTATTTGCGCCATTTGCATTATGGCGTTTTCGGATCCGTCTTTGGGTCAAAACTATTTGTATCAAATGGCTGCTGGCGCCGTGTTATTAGGTTTTTCTGCGGCAACGCAAGATATTGTGATAGATGCTTACCGTATTGAATTGGCGGAAACCGAAATGCAGACGGTTTTAGCATCGACCTATAATGCGGGCTACCGGATCGGCATGATTGTTGCGGGTGCAGGCGCGTTATTTCTAGCGGCTTATTTAGGAACAGCCAAAGGCAATTACATTTATGAAGCATGGAAAACGACGTATTTAGCCATGGCTGGGGTCATGCTGGTCGGTATTTTTACGACGCTGATCATCCGCGAACCGAAAGTAGAACGCATTCATAAAGATTATAAGCGGGTGGATTATTACCGCTTGGTTGCTGTGTTTTTTGCCGCCGTGATCAGTTTTGTATTGAGCTATATTTATTCAGGTACAGCTGTAGATGCGCTGAAAAAACAGCTGGGCATACAGGACTCATTTCTGCTGTTCTGTTTTGAGGCAGTTCGCTTTATTGGCTCAGGCGCGGTGGCTTTAGCTGTCGGCGCATCCTTGGTGAAAATGGGTGCAGTCAACCAGCACATGGCTTATGAAACATGGGTCAATCCAATTGCAGATTTCTTTAAACGCTACGGCATAAAGCTGGCATTGGTGCTTTTATTGCTGATCGGTTTTTACCGTATTTCGGACATTATTGCGGGTGTGATTTCTAACGTTTTTTATCAAGACTTAAATTTTAGTAAAGAGCAGATTGCAGAAGCGGTTAAAGTCTACGGTGTGATATTCAGCCTGGTGGGCGGGTTCTTAGGCGGCTTGCTGGCGCAGCGCATGAATATCATGAAACTGATGTTTGTAGGCGCAGTGCTGGCGAGTTCTACGAACCTGATTTTTATTGGTTTGGTGAAGTCGGGTCAGCCTTTAAATGATGTTGAAATTATTGCAGGCGGGCAAAGTTATACCGTTCATCCAGATGAAACCGGCGCATGGAAAATTAAAGTGCCTGTCGACAGTTTAAAAACGGCGCAAACGATTCAGGCCAAGGCCAGCTTTCAGCAAGAAAATGCTGCGCCTGTAACAGTGGCAATGCCGTATTTAAATGGCGCAGATGCCAATCAAATTTTACTGCTGCCTGTGACTGCGGATAATGTCATTAATGCCGATGAAAGCCAAAACAGCATTGTTGTACGCGGACAATTTGCACAGCCTCTAAATGAGCATCAAAAGCTGCAAGTGCTGCTGGACGGCAAGCCTTTTGAGGCAGTACTGGATAAAGACGGCATTTTCAGCGCCGCGATTCCAGGAAAAGATCTTGCATCTTCCGCAACCCAAAAAGTGACGGCGCAGCTGCTGAATGGCACACAAGTGCAGGCCAGCCTAGATCATGGCTATGAAGTGAATGCATCTGGCAATACGGCAAGAGGGCTGGATATTGATATTCAGCCGATTAATTTGGCGGCAGCAGATCATGGGCAAATTGAGCTTAAAGGCAAGGTAATTAAATCTTACAGTTCGCTTTGGCTGTATTTTGCCATCATTGTCGATAACTTGGCTTCCGGTTTGGCCGGCGCTGCCTTTATTGCTTTCTTATCTAGTTTAACCAGTGTGTCATTTACTGCGGTGCAATATGCAATTTTCAGTTCTTTAATGACTTTAACCCCTAAGATTTTAGGTGGTTATTCGGGTACTATCGTTAGTAATATCGGTTATCCAAAATTCTTTCTGATGACCACTTTAATTGGCATTCCAATTTTATTGCTGGTGATTTGGGTAGGAAAATTATTGCGTGATCACAACGCACAATTGAACGGAAAAGGTGAATAATTATGCGCATGCTGCATACCATGTTACGTGTAGGGAATTTAGAGCGTTCTTTGCAGTTCTATACTGAAGTACTCGGTATGGCTTTACTTCGTAAGCGTGATTATGAAGAAGGCCGTTTTACCTTGGCATTTGTCGGTTATGGCGATGAAGACAGCCATACGGTTTTGGAATTAACGCACAACTGGGACACAGACCATTATGAGCTGGGCAATGCCTATGGTCATATTGCCATTGCGGTCAATGATGCCTATAAAGCCTGTGAGGAAATTAAAGCGCGCGGCGGCAATGTGGTGCGCGAAGCTGGCCCAATGAAAGGTGGAACCACGGTTATCGCATTTGTGGAAGACCCTGATGGTTACAAAATTGAACTGATTCAGCAGGATGAGCAAGCGCGCAATAACTGATCAGCAGATGAAGTCTATTATAGTTTTGCTAAATATTGAACATTGACCCTAAAAAGTAGCTTTATTGCCGCAGCCCAGTAAGATAGAACCTACCAAATGGTAAATTTATCTTACTGGGTTTTTTATTATTTGAAGATGACTGGTTTATTTATAAAGATACAGGATGTAGACATGCTTAAAATGCTGGCGCTTGACCGCTTTACAATACTTTTATTCGTGATGGTGATTTTGGCCACCTTTGCCCCTGTTTCTGGGCATGCCGCAGATATTTTCGGGATGATTACTACAGCCGCGATTGCAATACTGTTTTTCCTGCATGGCGCTAAATTATCCCGTGAAGCCGTTGTTGAAGGGGTGATGCATTGGAAGCTGCACGCACTCGTCTTTGCTTTCACCTTTGCCTTATTTCCAATTTTAGGGCTGGCGGCCAGACCAGTGCTGGTGCCGATGCTGGGGCAAGAGCTGTACTGGGGCTTTCTGTTTATGTGCTTCTTGCCATCAACAGTGCAATCATCAATCGCATTTACTTCAGTTGCGCAGGGCAATGTGGCCAGTGCAATCTGCAGCGCCTCTTTTTCAAATCTAGTGGGGATGTTTATTACTCCAGTTCTGGTCAGCTTGTTTATTTTAGGTGAATCCAAGCATGACTTTGACCCCACAGCATCTATTATTCAAATTACGCTGCTGCTGCTGGTTCCATTTGTGCTGGGTCAGATTTTACGTCCCTATATTTTTCCTTATCTGAAGGCCATGCCTAAACTTGTGAAAGCTTTTGATCAGGGCTCAATTTTGATGGTGGTGTATGGCGCGTTCAGCAGCGCGGTAGTTGCGGGGCTATGGCAGCAAGTCAGCGGTACAACACTGGCGCTTTTAATTCTGGCGTGTTCTGTGTTTTTAACTATTATTATGTTGCTGGCGCTGTATATTCCGCGCTGGCTGGGCTTTAACCGCGCAGATCAAAAAGCAGTTTTCTTTTGCGGCTCAAAGAAAACTTTGGCGAGCGGTGTGCCTATGGCGCAAATTTTATTCATTGGCCAGCCGTTGGGAATGATTGTGCTGCCAATTATGATTTTCCATCAGATTCAGTTGATGGTTTGCGGAGTCATTGCTAATTATTGGGCGAAGCAATCTTCGGGCGAACTGTAAGAATAGTTCGCTTTATCCAGATTTATTTCGTATAATATTGCCCACTTGTTGTGCTTAGCTCTGACGGCATCCGTCTCGGTGGGCCAAAAGAATGGTCTGTTATGGTGTTGATCTGCTGTATTAACGGCACTTCCTCCTTTATCGGAGAGTGGTCAATTGCGATGACAGCAAAACCTTCTTAAACTTTATGGAGTAATCGACGATGCGCGCCGATATTCACCCAAAATACGAAAAACTAGTTGCTACATGTTCATGCGGCAACGTAATCGAAACTCGTTCAGCGCTTGGTAAAGAAACTGTTTACCTTGATGTATGTTCAGCTTGCCACCCATTCTATACTGGTAAACAAAAGAATGTGGACACTGGCGGCCGTATCGACAAATTCAAACAGCGTTTTGCTGGTATGTCTCGTTCTATCAAACGCGACTAATCCTCAAAATGAAAAAAACGGGCTTTTGCCCGTTTTTTTTATACCTGAATTTAATGCAGTAAGTGAAAAAGCTGAATGATGAATCATTCAGCTTTTTGCTTTAGCTGATTTATTTAATGGAAACAAATTTTTACTAGATCTGGAATTATTGATCTTGCACATCAATAAGATGATCGAGTTTTTTCTGGAAGTAATCCCCTTGAATAAAGCGGGCATCGACATTCCATGCGTTGGCAAACAATGTCATGTCATTCAATTCACGCAGCATAATCTGTGACGGCCGGATTTCCTGATAGGCCGCAATTTTTGCTTTCAGCTCTTCACATTGTTTATCTGAATTGAGCATTTGCGTCAGGCTTTGATGCAGTGTTAGGTGATGGATGTCTACTTGGCGCAATAAAGCCTCGCTGAACATTGAATGGCCAAAATCACGCAGTGAAATTTCAGCACCATTTTTGCGTAATTCCTTAATGGCTTTTTGTGCATCCGCAATATTTTGATCTATATCCAATTCGGAGAATTGCAAAATCAGCGGGTACTGTAATTTGCTTCTGATAATTGTAATGAGTTTAGAGATAAATTCAGGGAAAGTGCGGTCTTGCAGCAAAACTTCCTTATTCAAATTAATAATTAATTTGGCATCTGGATATTGGGTGATGAAATTATGCAACTGCTTGCAAGATTCTACAAGGATCCAGCGGTCTAATTTAATCGACAGCTCTGTATCTTCAGCCAGCTCACGCAGCGTGGCGATATCTTTCCATTTATTTTCAAAGATAAAACCGCTGGTGACTTCATATGTGTAAAGATTTACGTCTTCTTTATCATACAGCTGCTGATATTTGAGATGGATTTCCCCGCGTTCCAAACAAGTGCGCAAGGCTTTTATAACCGCCGGCTCATTCAGAATCACTGCAGGCGCTTCAACTTCCGGTTTTGTGAAATTAATATTGAGCGGTATGTCTGCTTCTGCTTTAGGCTCAATTTCAGGTTCCTGAATTGAAAATTGCAGTTCAGGTAAAGACAGGTCTAATTCCGGCGCCGGCTGATTTTTTGGCAAGGCTGTAGAAAATGCTTTGGCAACATATTGGTCTAATTGCGCTTCGTCCCGTATGTCACCTTCTAAAACGGTATAGCCAATACGAAGATTCAGCGGATAACTGTCATTATTTATCGTAATCAGCTGCGGTTTGGTTAATGAGTTTAAGCCAATGAGTTTTGAGTCAAGTTTAGCTTTTGATTCTGCTTGGAATAAACCCGCATGGATGCCGCTGTCTAGTTTAAATAACGGCGCATTGGTCTGCTCTTTGAGAAAGCTATTGATCCCTTTAAAATATGCTGAGAATGTATTCCAGTCGGTCTGCAGAATGCTTTCATCACATGAAGCCAGGGAGAAGGTGACTAATGCATTGATATCCGATGGCTGTTTGGTCATTGTACGGTTCAGCAACTGATAGGCATTGGCTTTGGCCGGCACTTTATCTCCGGCGGATTGACCGGAGCTTTCATGGCCGATATCAATCGTAATTTGCAGGGCATCATCTTCAGCTGCTGGAATAAACTCAATTTTAAGCGGGTTTTTGACAGTGCTGCGGCTGTTGAGGGAATGGAGTTCAAAACGGCCAAAATCAAATTGGCCTTGACTAATTTTTTTAAAGCGTGTTTTGAAATCATTAAGATCCTTAGGCTGAAGGATATCCAGCAGCGGCAGACCAATGATGTCGTCATTTGATTTGAAGCCAAAGAGTTTCAAATATTCATCATTCGCTTCTAGATGTATGCCTTCTTGGATAACCGCAACAGCTTTATTGCTGTCTTCTACAAATGACTGAGCTTGGATTTGTGCTGTTTCCAATTCATCCATTAAATGCTGCTGGGTTTGTACTAGGCGGCTGAAGGAAAGCGCACGGATAAAGCCAATATAGAAGTGATCCGGATTTTCTAAACTCAGAATATCGTAGATTCCCTTATGCACATAATTGGCGTACTGGGCTTCGCTGTAATCGTCAGGTTGAATGAGGATCAGCGGCAAAGCCGGCTGTTTGGACAAACGGATTAAACTCATCGCTTGATCATATTTCAAATCATAAGCGCGTCCGAAAATCACCAGATCCCATGGTAAATTCAGTTGTTTTTCAAAGTTTTGAAGGTCATCCAGCAGGGTGGCTTGAATTTGATGCTCACTGGCAGTCAAAAGGTCACGGATTTGGTTGTAGCGTATCTGATTATCATCGATAATCAGTAAACGTGTTTCCGTGCGTTTTAACTTTTTAGACAGTAATGGATTTCTCACTTCAATGCTTCCCATAAATCATGATTCTTGACTTCATTGACTTGTTTATTAATAAAGTCTTTCACAGTACTTTCCTGCTGATCATTTAATAATTCGTATTCAAAGCGGATAAAGCTTTGCGTGATCAGCTGCGCTTTCGTTAAATAAACTTTCAATTCTTCACTGCCTAGGCGCAAATGAATGGTTTGTTTTTCTCTAAATAGGTGAGAACCCGGTAAAATTAAGGTGGTGGCAACTTGATCCAGCTGAGAAGTCTGCACCAGCAGTGCAGGCTGATAATTATGCGTATTTCGGTCTGTACGAATATGCGCAGCGCAAGGGTACATATCTTGCGTTAAGACTTCTAAGCCAATCTCTAGACTTTTGTCTGTAGATTGTTTGATCCAGCGGATCACACCGCCACGCCATTGGCTTTGCGCATTTTCCTGCACTAGAATAAATTCACCGGTTTTAAGCTGTGCGGGGGTTTCGCCCGTCCATTTAATGCGGTAGCCATTAACACTGATATCCAAGACCTCAGCGGAGTGAATCTGCTTTGCTTCTCGATCCAATGCTTTGGCATTGGACAGGGACGCCTGCATATTGCTGTCCATGGAATTTACAAAACTGGATTCATTGTGAATATTGTAGTTTGCTTCCAAATCCAAAGTTTCATGCAGGTTTTTGCCTTTGGATAAATAGAAGTGAGCCACAGATAGGCCAAAACAGATATTGATTTGCGCTGAGTATTCATAACGCTCATGGCGGCGTTCAGTATTATTGGTCAGTAAGTTGTGAATATGGAAATGCAGCGCGGGTGTTAAGAACAGCTTTTCATTTTTAGATAAATACTGTCCAGTTTTTGTTTGGGTTTCTGTTAAATGATCCAGCAAATTTTGTGTTGAAATATAAATATTTGGCTGATAGTGACCTGGCTGGTGTGTATTAAACACAGGTGGATGATCTTTCGTTGTATCCACGGTATACCGTGAAAGCGTGGTTTCTTTCGGTAAAATTTGGATTAATTTGGCCCAGTCAGCGCTGCACAGGAACAAGCCTTGAATTTCAGCGGGGCGGATTTGATTGGTATTAAAAATATCCAGTAAAATCAGCTGTGAATAGGCTTGTGCAATCGTTGAAATTTGGTGCTGTGTACCTAAAATTTGATTGAGATTGCTTTGGTAAAAATTGTGCTGAATCGCGCAGTCAATCAGCTGATGTGTTGCCAGCCATTGCCCCGGCATAGGTATTGTATAAAGCATTTGCTGTTGATACAGCAGCATGGTGAGCTGTTGAATAGCGTAATAAATGGACGCCATTCGAGCAGTCTGAAGGCTTTTTTTATGACCAAAAGAGAAAATTGAAAATTTTTGCTGGTTCAGTTGCTGTTCACATCGTTTTGCAATATCAATATAAATTTTTGCAAAATGGCTGCGCAGCAGCATGGCCAGCTCAATAATCTGATCATTGCGGTCGGTGGTGATTAAGCCTTGATTGGCAAAATGCTTTTCTAAACTGGTTAAAATATTTTCAAGTGTGGGATGCAGAATTTGAATGAGGTCAAAACGGAGCATTTCCTGGCATTTCAATTCAGAAATTTCTAGCAACGCATTGAATAGAGATTTAGATGAAGTTCCCAGCTGTAAAATAGATACGCCAGTAAGCCATTCTTGCAAGCCTTTAGCATGGGTCGGACAAAAACTCAGTTTATCCAGCTTGAGTTCTGTCGGATTCTGAAAAATATCTGAAGTATGCTTAGTCATCTTTATTATTTAACTCAAAAAGTTGAAACCCCAAAAAGCGGTGTTTTGTTTTTTTCGCCCGCAATTTCCCGCACTAGTTTAGGTACCAAATAACCTGGAAGTCTGGCTAAAACTTCTGCATAAATTTGGCTGATGTCCTCTGGCGTACGATCAAAATGATGAGCGCCTTTAACTTTATCAAGAACATGTAAATAATATGGCATAACGCCAGCATCAAATAAGCGGTAGCTTAAATTGACCAATACATCAGCAGTATCGTTTACCCCTTTCAACAACACTGCCTGATTCAGTACAGTGATTTGTTCCTTGGCTAATTGGGATAATTTGCTGCAGGTAAAATCATCTAACTCAGATGCGTGATTTGAGTGTACCACTAGAATAATGCGCAGCCTACTGTTTTTTAATATGGAAATCAGCTCTTCGTCGACACGGTTGGGGATTACGATAGGAACCCGTGAATGAATTCTCAAAAATTTTATTTGCGGCAATGTTTCTAAGCGTTCAATCCACAGTTTGAGTTTGCGGTTAGACAGCGTCAGCGGATCGCCGCCGCTTAAAATCACCTCATTAATGTCAGGCTGGCTTTGAATGTAGCGCTGAATATTTAGCCAATCTTCACTTTTAGGCAAGTTCTCCTGATAGGGGAAATGGCGCCTGAAGCAATAGCGGCAGTGAACTGCACAAGCTCCTGTTAATGTCAGTAAAAACCGGGATTGATATTTGTGCAGCACACCAGGCTGCTGATTGGCATGTTCTTCATCTAGAGGGTCAGTGACAAAGCCTGCATGATCTTCGAGTTCTAAATGATGGGGAAGAACTTGCAGCAGCAGCGGATCTTGCGGATTGCCAGCTTGTATTTTTGCGGCGAAAGCGCGGGGAACACGCAGTTTGAACTGTTCAGATGCGAGAATAGCGCCTGACAATAATTGATCAGGTGACAGCTTTAGCGTCTCCAGCAGTTCTAAAGGGTCAGTAATTAAGTCGCTGAGTTGAGATTGCCAGTTTTGCTCTTGATACAAATAGTTTATCATGCCACGTGTTAAATAATGCTAGGTTAGGGATTGCAGGCAATTCGTAACACCTAATAACGCGTTATTAGGCTAAATTGTCTCGATGGAGGCGTGAGATTAGTGAATGGCCTTGCCATTGTCAAAATTTCAGCTTTTACATAGATAGTTTACCTGCAAGCCGAAGGCGCAGGGGTATTTTTTACGTTGCTTCGCTGCGTGTTGCTCATTTAGAATACTAAACATCACAATACGCGCATTGCTTACAGTTAAAAGCCAACTGCTGCAAAGCTAACGAATTAGCAGAATTCCTTCGCATTCATAGATTAAACTAGTAAGTTTGGAGTGTGCCAGTCATGGCCTATTATTCTACAAATGATTTCAAGTCAGGCCTTAAGGTTATGCTTGACGGAAACCCATGTTCAATCATGGAAAATGAATACGTAAAACCTGGTAAGGGTCAAGCGTTCAACCGCGTAAAATTGCGCAACCTTCGTTCTGGCAAAGTGCTGGAAAAAACGTTTAAATCTGGCGAATCTTTAGAAGCTGCAGACATCCAAGAAGTAGAAATGAACTACTTGTACAATGATGGCGAAATGTGGAACTTCATGGATCCAGAATCATTTGAACAGATTACCGCTGATAAAACAGCGATGGGTGATGCTGCTAAATGGTTAAAAGACGATTCTAACGAACTTTGCACAATTATGTTATTCAATGGCGTTCCATTGAATGTAAGCGCGCCAAACTTCGTGGTATTAAAAATTGTTGAAACTGATCCAGGTGTTCGCGGCGATACTTCTGGCGGCGGCGGCAAACCGGCGAAATTGGAAACAGGCGCTGTAGTGCGTGTTCCATTATTCGTACAGCAAGAAGAAAGCGTTCGTGTAGATACCCGTACCGGTGATTATTTAGAACGTGCATAATGGTTTAGAAATAGACTATTATCGAAAGGGATGATGAAAATCATCCCTTTTTTTATGCCAAAGTATTAGATGAAAAGTAAAATATGAGGAGTAGAGTCGCAAGGGAAGAAACAGCAGTACCTCGAACAAGAAAAAATTAAAGCTGATTTATGCAAACAGACATGAGGGATTGAAATGGAATCTATTCAACAGAAGTCCGGGCCAGCGTCAAAACTGCTTTGGATACTTGTCGCAATTGTGGGTGCAGTTTCCTTTGGAATACTCGCAGTCAGCCGCGGAGAGCATGTGAATGCCGTGTGGCTTATCTTGGCCGCAATCTGTGTATACAGCATTGCATACCGTTTTTACAGCTTATTTATTGCCGAAAAAGTTTTTGAACTGAATCCGCGGCGTTTAACGCCTGCACACCGCTTAAATGACGGCTTAGACTATGTTCCAACCAACAAAAGTGTGCTGTTCGGGCATCACTTTGCTGCTATTGCCGGCGCAGGGCCATTGGTTGGCCCAATTCTCGCTGCGCAAATGGGTTATTTGCCGGGAACACTTTGGCTTTTGATTGGTGTGGTTTTAGCCGGTGCAGTGCAGGATTTTTTAGTACTGTTTATTTCGACACGCCGTGATGGCCGTTCACTGGGTGAAATGGCCAAGCAGGAGCTGGGTTCCTTTGCCGGCATCATTGTCATGCTGGGCGCATTGGGCGTGATGATTATCATCCTTGCCGTGTTGGCGTTGGTGGTCGTGAAGGCCTTAACCAACAGTCCATGGGGTGTATTCAGTATTGCTGCAACCGTGCCGATTGCCATTTTCATGGGCATTTACATGCGTTATTTGCGTCCTGGTAAAATTGCAGAGGTTTCCATTATCGGTTTTGTGCTGATGATGGCTGGCATTATCTATGGCGGTGATGTTTCACAGCATCCATACTGGGGGCCATTCTTTACACTGAGCGGTACAGAGCTGACGTGGTGGCTGATTGGTTATGGTTTTATTGCTTCAGTATTGCCGGTTTGGCTGCTGCTTGCGCCACGTGATTATTTATCTACATTCTTGAAGATTGGCGTGATTGCCGGTTTGGCTGTAGGCATTATGGTCGCAATGCCAATGCTGAAAATGCCGTCAGTGACGCATTTTGTGGATGGTACCGGCCCTGTATTTGCCGGTTCGATGTTCCCATTCCTGTTTATTACCATTGCCTGCGGCGCCATTTCTGGCTTCCATGCTTTGGTGTCTTCAGGAACAACGCCTAAACTGGTCAACAATGAGGCTGATATCCGCATGATTGGCTACGGCGGCATGCTGATGGAGTCTTTCGTTGCCATTATGGCGATGGTTTGTGCAACTGTGCTTGAGCCGGGTGTATATTTTGCCATTAATGCGCCAGCAGCAGTATTGGGCACAACTGTGGAATCTGCCTCAGAGGCGGTGCGAAATTTAGGATTTGTGGTTACTCCAGAAACGCTTAGCTTGCTGGCCAAAGAAGTGGGCGAACACTCAATCTTGTCACGAACAGGCGGCGCACCGACTTTTGCCATTGGGATGGCGCATATCATTACTGAAATTTTCAACAACCGTTCAATGATGGCATTCTGGTATCACTTTGCCATTTTATTTGAAGCATTGTTTATTTTAACTGCTGTAGATGCCGGTACACGCGCATGCCGTTTCATGGTGCAGGATACTGTGGGCATTGTGATTCCAGCAGTGAAAAACTCTCACAACTTCTTTGGCAATTTGCTGGGGACGGCAGTTGCAGTTGCTGGCTGGGGGTTCTTCGTCTATCAAGGTGTTGTTGATCCATTGGGCGGCATTAACAGTTTATGGCCGCTGTTTGGTATCGGCAACCAAATGCTGGCTGCTATGGCATTGATTTTAGGTACGGTCATTCTGTTTAAAATGAAGAAAGAAAAATATGTCTGGATCACGATTATTCCGACCATTTTCTTATTCGTTACCTGTATGACGGCGGGCTGGCAAAAAATCTTCCATTCAAACCCGAAAATTGGTTTCTTGGCGCAGGCAGACCGTTTCAATGCAGCGATTGCTAAAAATGAACTTTTGGCTCCGGCAAAAACCATGGCTGAAATGCATACGGTTGCGTTCTCTAATCAAATTAACGCCGTATTGTGCGGCTTCTTTATGATTGTGGCTGTCGTGATGGTGATTGCGGCGATTGGCGTGATCCGCAGAGCTTTGGCTAGCCCAGTGCCAACGGTGCATGAGTCAGAAGCAGTGTATCGTGACCCAGAAGAAATTGTGGCGGCAAAGCACCATTAATGGGAGAAAGTGATGAATCTTAAATTTGCAAAAAGTGGAAAAACCGTGATCTATAAGATCATTAAAATGACCATCATGTCGCAAAAGGATTTGATCCTGAATCCAAAAAACTGGTCGCGTATAGCCGTTTTATGGCAGCGTTTGCAGCAAAGTTTCCGCTTGATGGTGGGTGTTCCGGATTATGAAAATTATTTGGAACATATGAAAAAAAATCATCCGGATTTAGACGCAATGGATGCCAAAACTTTTTACCGCTACTGCGTGGATGCGCGTTACCCATCTGCAGGCGGCGGCATGAAAAAATGCCCTTGCTGAGCAGTATTTAATGAAAATGCGCCCTTCGGGGCGCTTTTTTTGGCCGGAAACTTTATGAAAAAGACTGAATGCAATAGGGGTTTATCAGATGTTTAACGCTTTGCTGATAAAGCGCCGCGTTTAAAATTTTGAGTCTGATTGAAAACCCTGTATGTTAATCATAGATTTCAACTTTTTATTGGGGAATAAAATTGTTTTGGGAAAAAGAAAGAGTAAAAGAAGCGCCGCTTGCAGAGGAAATTGACCAGCAGAAACTGGCGTCGTTTTATCCCAAAATTAATGAATTTTTAGAGCAGATCAATCTGATTATTTTGGATAAAAATCAGCAGACCAAACTGGCGTTATGCAGCCTTTTTGCAGGCGGGCATGTGCTGTTTGAAGACTTGCCTGGATTAGGCAAAACCACTTTAGCCAGCAGCTTAGCGCATTTGGCAGGCTTAAAATTTCAGCGGATTCAATTTACGAACGATATGCTGGCCAGTGATGTTATTGGCATTAATATGTTTAATCAGAAAGAGCATGCCTTTGAATTTAAGCACGGACCAATCTTTACTCAAATTTTGCTGGCCGATGAAATCAACCGCAGCAGTCCCAAAACGCAAAGCGCTTTGCTGGAAGCCATGGAAGAGGGCATCACGACTGTAGATGGTGTAAGTTATGCTTTGCCGCAGCCGTTTTGGGTGATTGCAACGCAGAACCCGTTATTTCAAAGCGGCACGTATGCCTTGCCAGAATCACAGCTGGACCGCTTTTTAATGCGGCTGACACTGGGCTACCCATCGCGTCAGGCTGAAAAAACCTTGCTGCAGCAGGGTTCAAGGCATGAACTGATTGCACAATTGCAGCATGTATTTCATGAGCAGGATATTTTGGATTTGCAGCAGCTTGCTCTGCAGATTTACACATCTGACGCCGTGCTGGAATACATTTTAGACTTGGCTGAAGAAACCCGTAAAGGCAGGCAAGGGCTGTCCACCCGCGGGGTGCTTGCTTTAAAGAAAGCGGCACAGTCGTATGCCTTGATTGAACAGCGCAGTTTCGTTACGCCTGACGATGTGCAGGCTGTATTTCAAGCAGTTTCGGCTCACCGCATTGGTCTGAGTGAAGCGGAAACTGCTAAAATCATGCAGCAGGTCAGTGTGGCTTAAGCGGCCTGTATTTAGGGGAAATGACATTGGCATCGGCATGGCAAAATTGGCTGTCAAAGCGCTTTAAAGTTGATCAGGAAAAGCAGCTGAAGCAAAGTGATGTATTGGTGTTTATTTATCAGCAGGGTTATTTATTTTTAGTATTGATTTTGATTACTTTTATTGCCGGAGTAAATTACGCCAATAATTTAATTTTAGGATTTTGCTTTTTAATCAGTGCTGTATTGTGTGTGAGCTTTTATCTGACTTTTAAGCAGCTGCATGCTTTAAAGATTGAAATGCGCCGCTATGAAGTTGGCCAAGTGGGTGAAGCACTGTATTTAGACCTATTTTTCAGTCAGGAACAAAAACAGGCCAGATATCTATGGATCAGTGTGGAAGGGCAGCTTCATCAACTGCAGATCAATGAGTTGAAACAACTTTTCAGGCTGAGGTTTTTGCCAGCAGAGCGCGGCCAGTTTAATTATCCGGTGATTCGGATTTGGTCAGTCTACCCATTTGGATTGGTCCGCGCATGGACGTATTTATATTTGCAGCAGGTGAGCTGGATTGCGCCGAAAGCTGCAGTGAGCGCTGCAGAAAATAAAAACATGCGCCCTCGTTTTGAACAAGATGTAGATGAGTTCCGAGAGCTTAAGGATTATCGGGATGGCGAGTCCTTGCAGGCGGTTGCATGGAAGCATGCGGCGCGCGGGCAGGGCTTATATGTGAAGGTATTTGAACAGTATCAGGATCAGCGCCTGATCGAAATTCATTATGATCATATGCCGAGCCCATCACATGAAGAAAAACTAAGTTTAATGATGGGGCTGGCAGAACAATGCGAACAGATGCATTGCACATATTCAATTTTTTTGCCCAATGCACAATTGCCAAGCGGCACCGGTGAGAAACAGCTGATGCAGGCCAAACTTCTTTTAGCGCAGGCGTAGCAATGATTGCATATTCAGTCCGAATTTCGATACTTATCAGCTTAGCGCTGCTGTTATCAGCGCAAATGCTGTATATCCCTGCACCCTTAACGGCGGTGCTGGGAATCGTTTGGATTTATCTGTTTTACGCGGCAATCAATAAAAAGCCGCCAATCAAAAAAATATGGACACTGCTGCTGACGTTGACTGCATTGTCCAGCATTTATTTCAGCTATCAGACCTTTGTTGGAATTGAGCCGGGTGTTTCAGTTTTAACCACTTTTTTATTTGCAAAAGCGCTTGAAACAAAGACGCGGCGTGATGCTGTTATTCTGTTTAATTTTGCTCTATTTGTCAGTGCCAGTTCTTTTTTATTCAGTCAGTCTTTTGCTATGGCTGCAGTGGTCTTGCTGAGCTTAATGAGCAATTTTAAGGGTCTTTACCGTTTGCAAACCAGCGCGTTTGAAGCTGGTCAAAAAGCCTCTTTGCAGAATTTGAAACAAGACCTGAGCCATGTTGGCAAATTCATCACTTATGCGCTGCCATTTTTTGTTTTGCTGTTTATGTTTTTTCCGCGCCTGCCGCCGCTGTGGCATATTTCAATTCCGCAGAATAGAGCAGTGACGGGGATCAGTGACAGCATGTCTCCTGGAGATATTGCGCAGCTTTCACAGTCCAGCGCATTAGCTTTTCGTGTAGTGGCTGATCTCAGCCGGCTTCCTGCCCGCTCAGAATTGTATTGGCGCGCTTTGGTTCTGGATGAGTATGATGGGCAGCGCTGGACCAGCAGCTATAGTAATCAGCAGCTGATTGAGCCGTCAGATATCCAGCATAAAAAAGCAGGTAGCAAAAAAAAACATCAGGATAAAGCGGGGCAATTTGAATACCGGTATTTGGCATCAGACCCGCTTGTGAACTGGATCATGGGGCTTGAAAAATCGATACCGTTAGAGAGTCAATATCAGCTGGGGCAAGATTGGCGCATCACGCCGCAGCGGCAAAATATTAAAAATGACCCCATTCAGTTGATGTGGATAGGCGCTGCAGATCTTCATATTGAAAATGAAATACAGCGGCAATGGCTAAATAAGCGCAATACGCAAATTGCCGAACATTATGATGTGAAAGCGCAGCAATTGGCAAAGCAGCTGTATGAAGAAAGCGGCTATAACCCGGAACGCTATATTCAGCATGTGCTGACTTGGTATAAGCTCAATGGTTTCGCTTATACCTTAAACCCTGGGTTTTTGGGTAAAAACCGTGTAGATGATTTCTTATTTGGTACCCGTAAAGGTTTTTGCGAGCATTATGCATCCAGTTTTGTAATGCTGATGCGCTACGCCGGAATACCTGCCCGTGTAGTGACAGGCTATCAAGGCGGGCAGCCGGCGCCAGATGGCAAAAGCTGGGAGGTGAGGCAGCTGGACGCGCACGCATGGACGGAAGTGTGGATCAATGATCGCTGGCAGCGATTTGATCCGACCGCGATTATTGCGCCAAACCGCATAGATATCGGTATGCAAAGTTATATGGAAGAAGACCAGAGTATTTATAATGGCGCTCACTCAGAGTTGTCATATCGGCAATATGCCATGCTGACTAAACTTCGGATTTGGAGTGATTATGCAAGCTATCAATGGCAGAGCAAAGTTGTAGGCTATAATGCGGAATCACAGCGGAACTGGTTTCAAAAAATAGGTTTAAATTCTATATATTCAGGGGTAATCAGCTTAATTGTTGCCACATTATGTTTGATTTTACTTTATTTTACTTATATTTATTGGCAGGTGAAAAGGAATAAACCTGAGCTGGAGCGTGCAATCGGCCAATTTAATTCTAAACTGCCATTGGCGTTAAGAAAGAAAAATGCTGAAACTTTTTCGCTTTGGATGAGCAGATTATCGCGGCTGGCTTCAAGTGATGAGCAGGTTCATTTTCAACGTTTGCGACAAAAAATTGAGCAATACCGGTATATGCAGCATGGGCAGTGGAATATTGAGCTCAAAGAAATAAAGCGCTTGCTTAAATCTTGTGCAAATGCGCTTAAGAAGTTATAAAACGTCTTGTTTAAGCAAACATAATTGAATATGATTCTACCCATCCTAGGTGTATAGCTCAGTTGGTTAGAGCGCTACGTTGACATCGTAGAGGTCTCCAGTTCGAGTCTGGATATACCTACCAATATATTAAATTTATATGTCGTTACATTTCGGTGTATAATTAAAAAATCCCTAAACTACAATAGTTTAGGGTTTTTTTATTGCTTTTTATAACGGTATATGAAGAGCTATACTACTGTAAATTATGTATCACATAGTGTATCATTTAATTAATTCTAACTCATGATACAAGAGATAATGAAGAGAGATGCTATTAAAAAAAGACCACTGTCTGATACTACTTTGGCTAATTTAGAACCCGAAGACAGAGATTATAGAGAAATTGATACTCGTTCGCTTTATTTTATGGTTCAACAGACAGGCAAAAAGTCTTGGCAATTAAGATATCAAAATGAAAAAGGGGTCTGGTCGTGGAAAGGATTGGGTGCGTATCCAAGTGTAAGTGGTGCAGCAGCTAGACGTAAAGCTAGTGAATTATTAGAGAAATTAGCGAACGGAGAAATTTTAGAAACACGCAAACACATAAAAAAAATGAAGCAAGAAATTGCTCATAGAAAATTTAATATTTTAATGAGTGAATGGCTCGATACTAAAAAAGCTTCTTGGGGTAAAGAAACATTTGATAAGGCACAAAAATCTATCAATAGACATATCATTCCAGAGTTTGGAGAGAGAGATTTCTCTGAAATTACACCTAAAGAATGGTTTGATTTCTTCCAAGGGTTACAACGTAACTTAAGAATTCATACTCAAGTTGAAAAGTTAACATCATACTGTCGTAATGCATATGATTGGGCAAAATTTCAAGCAAAAATACATTTCAATCCAATTGAAGGAATGACTAAACATTTAGATAAAAAAGTTGGCGGTAATATGAAATTTGTAGAGATGAGTGAATTCCCACAATTAGTTGTCGACATTAGGAATCATCATCAACGTAAATTAGCAATTGGTTTGGAATTAATGGTTTTATTATTTCCTCGTCCAGTTGAATTGAGATTTGCGACATGGTCTCAATTTGATTTAGAAAAGGCTATTTGGATTAAGCCTGCTGAGATTATGAAAAAAGGAGTGACTCATTGTGTTCCATTATCTAGACAAGCAATTGAATTATTGAAAGAGCTAGAAAATTATCAGATGGAGTCTGATTTGTTGTTTGCAGGTAGGAATAGCCTAAGTGAGCCAATATCAGATAATACATTTAATATGGCTTTGAATCGAATGGGCTATAAAGGTCGACAAAATCCGCATGGTTTTAGGCACATTGCGAGTACTTCACTAAATAATAAATTTAGCGATAAAGAACAGGTTGTTGAAGCATGTTTAGCACACATGAAAAAGGGTGTTAAAGGTATCTATGATAAAGGTTCTCATTTTGAAGAGCGTGTTGAAATGATGCAATGGTGGGCAGATTATATTGATGAACTTGTACTAAAAATTTAATTAAAGGAAATGTAAATTTATTAGCATACTACAGTAAGTGATAGTTTGAATAATATACAGCCTGTATCATCTTATTCATAATAAAGAGAGGAAAGGTTCGTGAAGTTATTATCTTTATTAGAGTTGAATTCAAATCAGTCTATATTTAAAGAATGTAAAGTGGGATTAGACAATGATTATGACGAGATAATTGAAGCATTTAATCCTGATTTAATTATGGCAGAACATATAGGTGAAAATACTGTAGTGTTGGAACAAGCAATAAAAAATTGGTCTGCATATGGTTTATTTTATCCTGATATTAGATTTCTTTCATAAGTCATTTTTCACTCAGCTCCAAGTT
>NZ_JAPEQW010000003.1:0-244528 GCF_026168575.1 Acinetobacter entericus | reverse complement strand
TTTTTATTGGTGAGAATATAGACACTTTAAATGGGTTCTAACAATACACGCCTTCCTGATGGTACAGCGCGTCATGCTCACCGTGTTCGGCAATATAGCCTTCTTTCATCACATAGGTATAATCCGCATCAATAATTTGCGACAGGCTGTGCGAGATCATAATCACGGTGCGGCCTTGCTTGATTTCATCTAAGCTGTGCTTAATCTGCTCAGTGGCAATCGCATCCAAGCTCGCGGTCGGTTCATCCAAAAAAATAATCGGCGGATTTTTTAAGAACATGCGGGCGAGGGCAATCCGCTGCTGCTGTCCGCCGGAAAGCATGAGGGCATCCGCTTCATAGCCATGCGGCAATTGCAGAATCTGCTCATGAATCGAGGCCTTTTTGGCCGCGGCAACCACATCTTCTAAACGGGCATTGGTTTTGCCGTAACGGATATTTTCAAAAATAGAGCCTTGGAAAATATGATTTTTCTGCAGAACTAATCCAATATGCTCCCGCAGGTAATGCGTATCTATGTCCTGAACATCAATACCGTCAAGTTTAATTGCCCCGCTGTCCGGCTGATAGAATTTATCCAGCAGGCTGATGAGGGTGGATTTTCCTGCACCGGATAAACCGACCAGCGCTGTGATTTTATTCGGCTGTATGGTCATGTTGATATTTTTAAGCGCATGATGCCCATTAGGATAATAAAAATCGACATTTTCCAGCTGAAATTCACCTTTTATTGCCGGTTTTTGCTGGCCAGTTGATTCAATTTCATCATCGGCTTCCAGTATTTTAAAGAAGCTTTCCGAGTAAATCATGGCATCATTGACTTCGTCATAAATGCGGTGCAGTGAACGGATCGGGGCAGATACGTTATTGAACAGCAAGACGTGATACATGATCATGCCAATGCTCATCTGGCCGTCTAAAACAAAATAAGCAGTCAAGATGATAATCAGCACAATACCGATCTGTTCAATAAAGGTTTTCAGGCCATCAAACAAAAAACTGACTTGACGCGTCTGCATTTGATTGTCAGTCAGTTCTTTTTGCAGTTTCAGCTGCTTTTCTGATTCAATGCTTTCACGGTTAAAGGATTTGATGACCGTAATCGAGTTGATAATGCCTAGAATTCCTTGGCTTTTTTTCTCCCGGCCATCACGTAAATTCCGGCGCCAGCCGCCCAATTTCTGCGTCTGTTTATACGTCAGCCAAAAATAAACCGGCACAATGCTGAGCGCAACCAAGCCGACATAAAAGTTGGCGTAAAACATGAGGCCCAGCGCCACGATTGCGCTGGTGAATAAAGGTAAAATATCAATAAAGAAGATTTGCACCAAGCGGGTCAGAGAACCGATGCCGCGGTCAATACGGGTCTGCAGTTTGCCGGCTTGATTATTTTCTTGATTGAAAAAGGACAATTGGTAGGTGAGGAATTTTTCAATGATGCCCTGCGCTAAATCCTGAGAGACAAAAATCCGCAGTTTTTCCCCATAAAATTTTTGCCCAAATTGCACAAAGGCATTCAAAATTTCCTTGCCCAGCAAAATCGCTGAAATGGTGATCAGAATGTGCCAGCCAGCTGCTAGGCCTTGGCCGGCTTCTACCAGTTTATTGATGCTGTCGACAGCATATTGCAGCGTCAGCGCATTGACCTGAGCGGTGAGAGAGCCAATTAAAGTCAAAATAAGGGTGGCAATAACCAGCACCCGATAAGGCTGGACAAAAGGCCGAAGTTTTTGAAACAAATGCCATAAATTCATAAGCAGTTATTTTTATTGTGAATCCTGTTGCTGAGTCTAAGCCTGAACATTTAAAGCGACAAGCTGAGACTTTGTATTAATTTGTGAAGCGGCATTTTTCAGTACACTATGGATTGAAATGCAGGGACTGGGTGCGGGCCATGACGCTGGAATTATTTGAGCCAGAGCGGCGAGGCAATATTTTGCCGCGTGACGGCATTGTTGAAGATTATGGCTTAATTTTAAATCAAGCGCAGAGCGATCAGTATCTGCGCTACTTTCTGCATCATCTGGCTTGGCAGCGGGATGAAGTGGTCTTGCATGGGCAGCATTATATTACCGAGCGTAAAGTCGTCTGGTATGGCGATGAACATTATCAATACCGTTATTCCGGCAGCCTGAAGCAGGCGCAGGCATGGAATTCGGGGCTTTTCCGGCTGAAACAGCACATAGAAGGCCTGATTGGCCATCCTTTCAATTCATGCCTTGCCAATTTGTATGAGCATGGCCAGCAGGCTGTGGGCTGGCACAGCGATGATGAACCCTCTTTGGTGTCGAAAGCAGGGCATGAAACCGTGATTGCATCCTTAAGTTTTGGCGCTACGCGCAAGATGCGCTTTAAACATAAAGTTCAGCCTGAACATATTGATGTGCCGCTGCAAAGCGGGCAATTGATTGTGATGCGCGGACAAACGCAAAAATATTGGAAGCATTGCATCAGCAAAACAGCCAAGGTGCTGGATCCGAGGATTAACCTAACGTTCCGCTATTTTTTCCCTGGATGAGAGCCAGAAATTTCAGGCAAGAAAAAAGCCCATGAACATCATGAGCTTCTTGCTTCTGAGGGATGTCTTCATGTCGTTGCCAGCATGTCATGGAACATAATGGTTGTGAAGAACAATAATCATATTATGAGAATTGCATTTAAAATACAACGTGTTTATTTGTTAAATCCGGATGAATTATTGGGGTAGCCAGATGTCAGATATTCGGCTGATCTGACAGCGTCATAAACTTCTTTTCAATTAAAGTGGCATTTTCCTGCAAAATTTCAATGAGTTTTTGTAAATTAACAAATTCAAAGCGGTTTTTAGATGCCAGCAGGGTCAGCGCTAAAGGCGGCTCTTTACTGGAAAACTTAACTGGAACAGACAGGCCCGCAACATTCGGGTCGAGTTCGCCATTGGAAAAATAATAGCCTTGCTTTTTAATCTTCTTCATTTTATTGAGGAAATCATCCTCGCTATCGGCAAAACCTACTTCTGAAAGCTGGGCTGAATAACGCTGGTAGTAATCCAGAATCTGCTGCTTCGGCAGATATGACATCATCACTTTGGCTGAAGACCCGACAAAGACAGGGCGCGGACAGCCGCGCCCATACGACAGCAGCAGGGTATTCTTGAAGACTTCATCATGCAGATCGATACAGGAATCATGATTCAGCAGCGTCAGCAGGCAAGAAAATTCGGTGCGTTCAACAATTTCATGCATAAACGGAATGCTGATCTGCACCAGCGGGTCTGTGGTGCGGGAAATATAATCTAAAACGGCAATTTTGGACCCCAGTGTGTAATCGCCTGAAGTTCCGCTCAGCCGCTGCAGCAGCTCTGCTGAAACCAGCTCTTTGAGATAGCGGTAGCTGGTGGGTTTGGAAAGGCCCAATTCTGCACTGATGGTATCTACATTGATCACTGGGCGTGATACTGAAAATAAATCGAGCACAGTGAGAATTTTACCAAAACTGGAGAGCGCCATATGAACCTGCTTGGTTAAACTGAAAGTCAGAAATTGAGATATACAGTGACTTTATAACAAAATGCTGAAGATTCTGCAGGACTTTTATGCGTGCAGTGCGGCAATTCTCATCATTCAATGCGCTGCATAAGCATACTGATAAACAGGAATGAAATTGATCATTTTCAAACATTATTAATGGTTGAATTATCAAAATAAGATATTTTATTTGACATTAATGTGATTTTTTGAAAAAATTAACACACAAAATATCCAATGATGAATAATTAATCTGCTCTTTCCTTGGGCAAGTTTCTTTTTTGGCTGTTTTCCTTTGCTCAATGCTGAAAATGACCTTCTGCTTTTCAGCACGCATCGCCCTTATTTTGTGCATTCTTCCTCTCTTTGCCCTTTGGGCAGCGGACACGTCATTTTGATTGATTGAAATGGCGCGATGAAGCCATCTCAAAAATAAGCCTTCATTTACTGCTGAGAATCCATATGCTGCTGATTAAACCTTTACTCGCATTTCGTCCAAATAAAATGGATTGGATTTTTGCGTTTAAAACGTTTGCAGCCGGACTGCTGGCGCTGTATGTCGCATTTGAGCTGAATCTGGCCTATCCCATCTGGGCGATTGGAACGGTGTTTGTGATTGCCAATCCTTATTCTGGCATGACTTCATCAAAAAGCATTTACCGGATTTTGGGGACGCTGATCGGCGCCATTGTTTCAGTCATTGCGACGCCGGTACTGATCAATACGCCATGGCTTTTCACTTTCTTTTTGGCCGCCTGGGCCGGGTGGTGCCTGTATTTTTCATTGCTGGACAGAACACCGCGAAGCTATGTGTTTATGCTGGCAGGCTATACCACGGTCATTATTGCCTATAACGCTGTGTATTACATCGACAGCATTTCAATTTTTGATATGGCGATCGGCCGTTTTTTAGAAATTACGGTTGGGGTGGTGTGCAGCGCTATTGTGACAACGACGATTTTTCCGATGCACATCGGCCCAGCCGTGAAGGTGCGGGTCAATAAAACCGTTCAAGATACGCAGAATATTTTTAATAAAATTTTACTGAACGCAAAACATCAAAGCCATTATGCCGAATCTTTAGGCAGCCTTGCCCGCGATATTGTCGACATTCATGGTATGGCGGTGCATTTGAGCTATGAAAAGTCAACGCTCAAAGGCATGACCAAACCGCTGCAGGAAATGCTGAATCAGATGACGATGCTGCTAAGTAATTTAGTTGCCATGTCGGAACGGATGAACCAGCTGGATGAGCCGTTTAAAGATCAGCACTTTCAGCAAGAAATGACTTCTATTCATGCGCATATTCAGATGTTTATGCAGGATGATCTGGAAATTCAGGAACAGGATTTAAACCTGCTGCCGCCTGAATTTGAACCGGATTTTCATCGGCTGATGCAATCGGCGTCGGATGAACAGCAGATTATTCTAGCGGGTCTGAAAATGGATGTCCGGCACTATATTCAGAATATCCGGGCGATTCAGCTGATCTGGCAGCGCATTAACAGCGGCGATGCGATATTGCCGGAATCTGTGACCGCCTTGACGACAAGTTATCCCAATTTGCACCGCGACCATGGCGTCGCGGTACGCGGCGGAATTTCAGCTTTTATCATTATTATCCTTGGAACCGGTTTCTGGATTCTCAGTGGCTGGAAAACCGGATTCATGCTGGCGGAAATGGCCGCGATCAGCGCCTGCATCTTAACGGCAATGGATAACCCGGTACCTGCTTTAAAAATGTTTATCCGCGGCAATATTTATGCAGCGTTTGCGGTTTTTATTTATGCCTACGGTATTTTTCCGCATGTCACTGCATTTTGGCAGCTGGCAGCGGTGCTGGCGCCGTTTGTGATTTTCTGCCTGCTTTTATTTCCGCATCCGCCTTTAGTCGGCATTGGGCTACCGATGCTGATGGGTACCGTCATGGGGCTGAATCTGCAGAACCGCTACAGTTTAGATCAGGTTTTATTTTTTGATGCGTCGATAGGCACGGTCATCGGGCCGATTATTTCGGTTTATGTGATTCATTTGGTGCGCGCAATGTCGCCTGAAATGACGGTGCAGCGGATATTGTCTATGCATTACAAAGCGATCCGCCAAGCGCTGTACATCCCTTATAGCGTGCCGTTCCGCATCCATTTGCGCACGATGCTTGACCGGATCGGCATCTTAAACACCAAAGCTGTGCAGTCTGAAGCTTTAAAGCGCGATATTAATTTAGCCTTGATTGAGGCCAGCGCTGTGGTTGATTTAACGCGCCTGCAGGAGCTGATGCAGGAATTTCCCGCTGAACATGAACTGGCAGCCGGCTTGGACGACTTGCTTCAGCTGCTGGATGATTACTTCAGGGCGAAAGAATTGATGCGCCCTGAATTGCCGCTGAAAGATAAGGTGTTGCAGACAATTGCGCTCTTGAAGCAGCGCGGCAATGAATTAGACAACGCTGAAATAGCAGAGCGCCTGCTGGTGTCGCTGAACAATATCCAAAGCAGTTTATGCCATGTCCTGAGCAATGCTTCGGGCAACCCATCGAAAGCAGCGTCCAAATTAGATACCGAGCCTGCAGGAGTTCAGCATGGGTGAGATGAATATTTACGGGGTATATGTCCCCATGCTGCTGATACAGGCTATTGCTGCCTATGCCGTGCTGCGCCTGCTGATGCTGCTTTTAGATAAATGGGCCGAACAGGGCTGGATTGCTATGCCGAGCGTGTTTTATCTGTGCCTGTACATCATTCTGCTGGGCTGCGGGCATTGGCTCTATGCTGCTGTACTGTAAAAAAATTGAAATGTTGAGGTGAAAAAATGACATCTGTGAATGTGCGTAAATATGTGCGGCCCGTTCTCTTGCTGGCAGCTGCAGTGATGGCTTTACTGGTCGTGCGCCATATTTGGAATTATTACAATTCTGAGCCATGGACACGGGATGGCCGTGTGCGCGGAGATGTCATTCAGGTGTCTTCCGATGTTTCCGGTTTAGTGACGGAAGTGCTGGTGCAGGATAACCAGTCGGTTAAAAAAGGCCAAGTGCTGTTTAAAATTGATGTGGCGCGTCAAGCGCTAGATGTAGAGCAGGCCAAATCAGAACTGTATAAAGCCAAAGCCGGTTTAGCTGAGGCTGAAGCAGCACTGGCCCAATCCAAAGCCAATCTGGTCAAGTCACAGGCGAATATCAACCTAGCGGATAAAAATGCAGCCCGCTATTCCAGTCTGATGGATGGCGCCATTTCCAAACAGGAACAGGATCAGATCTTTGCAGCGCGGGATGAATCTCATGCGGAACATCAGCAAATGGGCGCAGCCATCGAACAGGCGCAAGCCAATATTGTGCAGCAGAAAGCCCTGATTCAGGCAGCTGCCAGCAATCTGCATTTAGCGCAACTGAACTTAAACCGCTCTGAAGTGATGGCGCCGGCAGACGGAACGCTCTCCAATTTTGAACTGCGGGAAGGCAATTATGTCAAAGTCGGTCAGGCAGTCGCTGCGCTGCTGGATCGTCAGAAACTGTACATTGTTGGATATTTTGAAGAAACCAAATTGGATAAAATCTACATTGGCGCGCCTGCGACTATCCAGCTGATGGGGGATTCCAAAAAAATCAAAGGCCATGTACAGGGGATTGCGAGCGGGATTGAAGACCGCGAACGGACTTCAACGACAGGACTGCTGGCCAATGTCAATCCAACGTTCAGCTGGGTGCGTTTGGCGCAGCGGGTTCCAGTGAAAATCGCTTTGGATGAAATGCCGGGGAATCAGCTGGCTTTTGTTGCAGGGCGTACTGCGACGGTGCATATTGATGCTGCCGTAAAATAAGGCCGGTTCAGCATTTCAAAAACAAAAAAGCATCCGAAAGGACGCTTTTTTGTTCTTCAGCACTCAGCCGCTTACGGCGTTAGTCCTTCTGGATTTCGGTACCAGCTTTCAATAAATAAAGCCGCCGCAATGCTGTCGGCCGCCAATTTTTTGCCGCGGCCTTGTGCTTGATAATGTTCCAGTTCTCCGCGCGCTTCACGGGTCGTCAGCCGTTCATCCACCATCAGTGTTTCAATATTGGTTTGATGGCGCAGCCTGCGGGCAAACTTGCGGGAACGGGCAGACAGTTCAGATTCGGTATCATCCATATTCAGCGGCAGGCCGACTAAAAATAAATTCGGCTGATACTGCTGGATGATTTTCAGCAGTTCATCCCAATTGGGAATGCCGTCTTTCATGGGAAAAAGCGCCAAAGGGTTTGCGCTTTCAATCATGGACTGGCCCACCGCCATGCCCATTTTCTGTGTGCCGAAGTCAAACGCCATAATCATTTTCGGTGTATTTAAATCAGGCATGTCCAATCTCTGAAGATAACCAAATGCGGTCTACCCCCATTTTTTTATAGGCGGCATCCCAGCGCGCATCGTAAGGTAAATTAAAAATCAAATCCATGTCTGCATCGCAAATCAGCCAATCGCCGCGTGAAATTTCCGCTTCCAGCTGATTTTTGTCCCAGCTGGCATAGCCTAGCGCAATTTGATAGCGGCCAACGCCTTCATTGTGCGCAATCGCATCCAAAATGTCTTTTGAGGTGGTAATGCAGACATTTTCACCGACGGCAATAGAGGAATGCCAAGTCGGCTGGCCCGTATGCAGGACAAAGCCTGCTTCTGGGCGCAAGGGGCCGCCTTGCAGTACTGCATGCGGATTGACATTGTCCGCATCAATTTCAAGGTCATTCAGCAATTCTTTAATTTGGATGCCTGAAGGCCGGTTAATGATAATGCCTTGAGCGCCGTCATGGTCATGGCGGGCCAAGTAAATGACTGTATTTGCAAAGAAGTCATCTTGCATATCTGGCGGAGCAATCAGGCAGCGATGCGTCAGATATTGTTTGCTCAACATGCAGCTCCTTCGGCTCAAATTAATTTTTTAAGTATATTCATGGTTATAATAAATAGCATAATTGATTTAAATCGATAAATTTTTTCTTAACAAAGCCTGTTGAAAACTTAAAATTCAAGCTTAATTTTGGTTGATAAGCGGTCAAAAAACAAGTTGATAAAAAATAATAAATTGTCGGCTCTTTTGGCTCAGTTAAGTAAATTATGTCAGAAAATACGCTGAACAAGTGATTATATGCCATTTTAGCTGAATTAAAATTATGACCATGATTTTTATCACTGTTTTAATATTCAAGATAAATATTGAAACTATTGTTTAGGCTTTGTAAAATCTTGTACATATTGTATTAATAAAATCGCATTATGGAATTTGCATTAACGAAAAACGTAGGGGCTGCCTGTTTTGCATTGTCTTTATCAATGGGTGTTCAGGCTGGGGTATTTAGCACCTATGAAGAAGATGGTTCTCTTTTTAGAAGCAATCTGAATAGTCAAATTTCAGCACCTGCTTTAGAAAAATTGGATAAAAAATCATCATCTAAAGATGCCGTGCTATATAGCTTGGAAAAAGCCCGGCTGCTGCAAGTCAACCATCAATACGAAGAGAGCGCTGAGGTTTATAAAAAGGCCTTTGAATTGCTGGAAGCTCAAAATAATCGCGCCACGGTGAGTGTTTCACGGGTTGGCTTCAAGGCGCTTTCGATGTTAAGCAATGATTCGATAGTGCCTTACGATGTTCCCCGTTATGAACAAGTTCTTGCCCATATCTCTCAGGCAAAAAATTATATTTTCTTGAAAGATCAGGAAGCTGCTGGTGTTGAAATGCGCATTGCGCAACGCATTCAACGCGAAATTGAAGTGGATCATGAAAGAGAGTTAGAGAAAAAAACCGCCAAAGCAAACAAAAAAGAAAATATTAACCCGGCGCAGAATAATATCGATGAAGCTTTTTCAGGTTTAGATCCTATTGCGGGGCGAATTAAAAATACCTATCAAAATGCCTATGCATTTTATATGGCAGCGAATTTGTGGGAAGCGGTGGGTGAGTCCAATGATGCCTTGGTCGATTATAAAAAAGCATATGAATTGCAGCCGGATATTAACTTAGCCAAAGATGTGCAGCGTTTGGATCGCAGTTCTGCACGTGGCAAAAGCGCTGTGCCTGTGATTGTTTTTATCGAGCAGGGCATTGTGCCTAAGAAGGTAGAAAATAAGCTTGCTTTGCCGATGCCTAATGGAATCATGAATATTGCATTTGCAACGTATGAGCCAAGCACCTATGCAACTCCAGAAAGCTTAAATATCAAGCTGGATAATAAGGCTCAGCGCAGCTTTGTCCTGAATGATATTGGTGCGCTAGCAGTCAAAGATTTAAAAGAAAAAACCGTGGGGGCTGTCACCAGCCAAGTTGTGCGCGCTACGGCCAAATATGTCGCGCAGCAGCAGTTGGGGCAGCAATTAGGCTCATTAGGACAGCTGGCTGGCAACTTGATGAATATTGCATCTGAGCGTGCAGATCTACGCGCATGGTCAACTTTGCCAAGCAATACGCAAATCGCGCGTTTTGATGTCGCGCCTGGCAAGCATAAACTGCAAATCTTTAAAAATAGTGCGGGCAGTGAACCTGTCAGCTTGGATATTGCGGCCAATCAAACCGTATTTATTTATGTCAATGATGTGAATGAACGCATCACCACCAGTATCAGCACCATCAGTTATTAACTTTAAATTAGAGAAAAAGTAGTGAAAATATTATTAAGAATCAGTCTATTGTGTGTTCTATCCGCGGCTGTTTCGGGCTGTACGGCACCGAATGCGCTTTCAACAAAAACAGCGTCGGATGGCGCTTATGGAGTGAAAACTGTGGGAAATAACCCGTGGTTAAGTAGCAAAGTTTCAGTTGAGCGTATTTCAATGGCTTATGCTGGAGATTTGAAAAAAGCAGCATTAGGCATTAAAGGAGATTGGTTTGTGACGAAAGAATTCCTTTACAAAATTGTTTGGGTCGATGCAAACAACATGGAAATCAGTCCTGAAAGCTCAATTTGGAAACCGATTCAATTGGCTGGCCGTGAAACCAAAACAGTTCAATCTGTAGCACCAAACCCATCTGCTGTTGATGTCATTGTTTATTTAAAAGCTAATTAAGGAAATTGGATCAATGAAAATGAAATTAGTTCTTGCATCAGTTGTTGCAGCGGCTCTAACCGGCTGTGCAAGCAGCAATGTAAATTATGGCGATGCGCAGGCTGTTGAAACACTAAATAAAGATTTCGGTTCTACAGATTTGCAAATGATTGCGGACAAAATGGTGACAGACATGCTGTCATTCCCTGTGGTTGTGCAATTGACGCAAAATCGCCGTCCGGTGATGTTTGTAGATAAAATCCGTAATAAAACTCAAGAACATATAGACACTGAATCCATTACCGATACGATTCAAAATAAATTGATCAATTCAGGCAAGTTCCGTTTTGTGGATATGACGGCTGCCAATGCGATGGCTGAACAATTGAACTATCAAAAAAACAGCGGTTTGGTTAATCAGGCGACGTCGGTAAAAGCAGGCGGCCATATTGGCGCTGAATACATGCTGAACGGCAACCTCTCGAGCATTGTGAAAAATGCCGGCGGCAAAAGTGATGTGTATTATAAATTCACTTTAAAACTGCAAAACGTTCAAACAGGCATTGTTGAATGGACCAGTGAAAAAGAAATCCGCAAATCTGCAAAACGTTCAGCATTCGGCCTATAAATCATTTTAGCGACTGCCTTGTGCAGCCGCTTTTTTTGAAGATGATCATGATGAAAAAAATATTATTTGCAGCAATACTTGCAGGCGTGTGGAGCAGCAGCGCTTTTGCAGCGTTAAAAGAAGTTGTAAAAGAAGCAACAGGCAGCGGTGCAACTCAACATCAGGCAATTTCTGAAGCGCTTTTGATCGCTGTGCAGTCTGTAAATGGCGCTACGGTTTCACCGCGTGCAGATATTGAAGAAACGGTCGAAATATCTGTGACGAATAATCAATGGCGATATTCAGGCAAAGTTTCACCTGTGTTTAGTGTGGACAGTATTGGATCCGGCTCTGTAACAAAATTTCAGGTTTTAAGCGTTTCAGGCTCAAAGAACAATTACCGGGCAAAAGTTCGCGCACACGTGGTTCAATTTGAATCTGCAGTGAACGATCAGCATTTGCGTCGTATCGCGGTATTGCCATTCCAATTTGCTGAAAGAAATAACCGTTCAGCATCTGCAAATTCTGCAGGTGAATTTAGTGATGAATTAGCTGATGTTTTAGGCAATTATCTGTCACAGTCTGGGCATCTGAGCTTGGTAGACCGTTATTATATTGAAGAAATGCAGTATGAAAATGCATTTTTGCAATGGGATGGCGCACCGCAAGAAATGGCGCGCATCGGTCAAAAAGTCGGTGCGGATTATTTGCTGGTTGGACGTATTAATAATTTGTCAGCAGCGAATTCAAAGCACATGTATGGCTTGAATGCGGATTCTGAGCAAGTGCGATTAACTTGGCGTGTGATTGAAGCGAATACCAGTAAAGTTGTGGCTGCCGGGTCATTCAATCGCGCATTAGGCAATAACGCAATCCAAAATATGCTGAATAATAATTTGGAAGAGAATAGCGCAGAGAAAGTTGCGCAAGCATTAAGCCAGGAAATCTTGACGGGTTTGAAATTGCAGCCTGTATCAGGCTCTTATGGCAGCCCGGGTTCAAGTTTCACCCCGACCTATGATATGACACCAGGTTCGAGTGAAAAACCGATTAAGTGGAACTAAGTATTCGCAGGAATAAAAAAATCAGCAATTTCCATTACTGGTTTTTTTATTCATTCAGTTTTTAATTCATTGAAATTATGAACTGTGCTGAAACTTTAATTGTCTCAATTGCTTCGCGTGCTGCAGGGTAGTTTCATTAATTTCCACACCGCCAGTCATACGCGCCAGTTCTTGAATGCGGCCGTCCTCCCCGAGTTCATAGATGGTGCTGCTGGCGGGATCAGTCTGCTGTTTTTTCACCAGCAGATGCTGATCGGACTGCGCGGCCACCTGCGCCTGATGGGTGATGCACAGAATCTGTACATGTTGCGCCAAGCCAGCCAGCAAACGGCCGACAATTTCCGCGGTTCCGCCGCTGATTCCGACATCAATTTCATCAAACACAATGACTTCAGCATCAGTTTTTTCAGCATTCATCACCTGCATAACTAAGGCGATACGGGAAAGTTCTCCGCCAGACGCAACGCGCGCTAAAGGCTGTGCAGGAATGCCTTTGTTGGCGGTAAACAGCAGCTGAATAAAGCTGAGGCCTTCGCTGGATGCATCATCAAGAGGCTCAAATTTAAATTCAAAATGCGCTTCAGGCAGCGCCAGCTGTTTTACCTGCTCCGTCAGCTGTTTGGCCAGCGGTGCTGCGGCTTCACGGCGGATGACATCTAAATGCTGTGCTTTGGCTAAGAAATCCTGATGTGAAATTTCAACTTGTTCCGCCAAGGTTTCCGGATCTTCCAGCTCATGCAGCTGCTGTAGTTCAGACTGCCATGCTGCATATTCTGTTTTCAGCAGTTCAGGCTGTGTACGGTACTTGCGGGCAAGGCGGTGGAAAATTTCCAGCTGTGAATTCAGCTCTTCCATGCGTTCCGGATCAAAGCTCTGGCGGTCCATAAATTGGCGCAAGTTTGCAGTTGCATCTTCTAATTCGCTTTGCGCATTCAGCATGGAAGCATAAATTTCAGCCAGCTGTTCGCTGCGCCCCGCATGAGGCTCAATGCGCCTTAAAATAGATGAAATTTCCTGATTGATATTCTGTTCGGCATCATCCAGCGCAGCGAGGCTATAGCTGCAGTCTTGCATAATATGTTCATGATGGCTCAGGCGGTCGAATTCCTGCTCGATGTCTTTATAATCCATCTGAACCATCGGTTCGAGTTCTTCCAGCTGCAGTTCCAATGTGTCGATACGCTGCTTTCGGGTCGCTTGCGCATCCAGCGCTGCCTGATGCTGGCGGATATCCTTTTGCCATTTGCTATAGGCATCACGTACTGCTTGTGCAGGCGCGTAAAAATTGCTGTAGCGGTCTATCCAGTGTTTAGGGTAGGGCGGTTCCAGCAGCTGCTGCTGGCTGTGCTGGCTGTATAGCTGAACCAGCAAACGGCCAATTTCTTTCAACTCCGCTAAACTGCTTGGGCGGCCATTGATCCATGCTTTGCTGCGGCCAGTGGCGAAGATTACACGCCGCAGCAGCAGTTCGCCAGATTCATCATCCAGTTCCTGTTCTTTGAGCCACAGTGCTTCAGGCGAATCCGGCTGATAGCTGAAGGTTGCTGTCACATCCGCTTTATCTGATCCAAAGCGCACATAATTGGTATCTGTACGTTCACCTAAGCAAGCCGAAAGCGCATCCAGCAGCAAAGACTTTCCTGCGCCGGTTTCACCGGTTAAGACGTTGAAACCTTGTTCAATATCAATGGCTAAATGTTCGGCTAAAGCAAAATTGATCAGAGTTAAATGTGTCAGCATAAACGCATCCAAGCTGCGAGAAGTTCGAGTTTAAGATAGACAAGTTTTGTTTTTGTCACAAGGCGGATTTTATTTTTAAATCACCGTAAACCTCGTAATTCTATATTAATTTCCAAATAAAAATACACATTCAGTATGATCCTCGGGTAAATCATCTCATACAGCGCAAAAATGTGCTGGCCTGCTTTAAAACGCCGGCTTGAAAATAAGCATTGGAAAATTCCAGCCCAGTGTGTACAGCTTGGGCTTGACTGGGCCATTTCATTGATATGACTGGTTGGAAGCTCAGTTTTTAGATCAATTGCAGCGCTATCCCTCAAAAGCGCGCTTGGATCTGAAGCAGGCGGGAGTTTGCAGGGCTGCATGAAAAAAAGAAATTTGTACTGCGGAATGACTTGTTTTAGACTCAATACCTATTGGGGTAAAATCGCCTGAAATGCATGCAATCGAGTGCGGACAGGCGGCATCTAATTCTTTGGTCGATCTGTATCAAAGATGGATTGATTCGTGCAGACAGCGCCATTAAACTGCTGTTAGCAAATACTATAAATATGCTTTATCTGGAGAAAATAAGCATGTCAGCTCAGTTTGATCATGTATCAGTCATCAAAAAATCAAATGTCTATTTTGGCGGTCTTTGCATTAGCCATACTGTGCAATTTGAAGATGGCACAAAAAAAACACTGGGGGTGATTTTGCCGACTGAACAGGCGTTAACTTTTGAAACGCATGTTCCTGAGCGCATGGAAATTATTTCTGGTGAATGCCGCGTGCAGATTGCCGATGGCGAAGCAAGCGAATTATTCCGCGCAGGCCAGTCATTTTATGTGCCGGGCAATAGCCGTTTTAAAATAGAAACAGACGAAGTGCTGGATTATGTTTGCCATTTAGAAGGCTAATTTATTCTAGGCGCTGAGCTGACTTAGATTAAGAAATTTCAGTCTAAATCAGTTAAACTACGCATTAAGCATAAATCCTGTAAAGTTTGCTTTACAGGATTTTTCTTTTGAATGATCAATTAAAGTTAGAGGCCGTTCATGGCGAAACCTGAATATTATTATGGCGTACATTCTGTAGAGTCATTGCTGGAGCTTGAACCTGAGCGTGTTTTAACTTTATTCGCTTTGAAAGGCCGTGAAGATCAGCGCCTGCAGCGTATTTTTGAATTGGCGGAACCCTTTGGCGTCAGCATTCAAAAAGCCAGCCGGGATACCTTGGAAAAATTGGCGGGCTTGCCGTACCATCAAGGTGTCGTGGCAGCTGTGCGCCCGCATCCCACGTTAAATGAAAAAGATTTAGAAGACCTGCTGATGGTATCCAAACAGCCTTTATTGCTGGCTTTGGACCAAATCACAGATCCGCACAATTTGGGCGCATGCATCCGTACTGCAGCCGCGATGGGCGTTGAAGCGGTGATTGTGCCGCGTGACCGTTCAGCAAGCTTAACGCCAACGGCGCGTAAAGTCGCGGCGGGCGGAGCGGAAAAAGTAAAATTCATTCAAGTGACTAACTTGGCGCGCACCTTAGGGCAAATCAAAGAGCAGTTTAATGTTCAGGTGGTCGGCACCATGCTGGATGAGCAGGCATTGCCGATTCATCAGTTTGACTTTACCGGCGCTGCTGTATGTGTGGTAATGGGCGCAGAAGATACAGGCTTACGTCCTATTACCCAAGCGCAGTGCGATCAAAAAGTCTATATCCCGATGGCGGGTAATTTGCAAAGTCTCAATGTGAGTGTTGCAACAGGCATGGCGCTGTATGAGGCTTGCCGCCAGCGCAATCACTGATTGATCTAACCAAAAAAAGCTGAGAGCAATGTCCCCGAAAAGGCAAGGTTATCTATACGTTCTGATTACGATGTGCATTTGGGGCGGTTTTACCCTCACGGCGCGCTTGAGCGCCAATTGGGGAATCAGCGCTTGGGATTTAACCGCCTTGCGTTTTGCGCTGGCCTTTATCATCTTAATGCCGATTTTGATCTATAAGAAAGATACGGCATTTTTATGTAAAAAGGAGCCGTTCATTTTGGCGATGCTGGGCGGCGTGATTTACTGCTTGACAGCTTACAGCGCTTTTCATTATGCCCCTGCAGCGCATGCGGCTATTTTTTTGAATGGCTGCATCCCGTTATGCACTGCCGTGGCGGCATATGTATTGTTTCAGCAGTCGTTTGACCGCCACACATGGATCAGCCTTGCCATCATGGTGATTTCTTTGGGCGCCATGAGCTTCCTGATGTATCTGCAAACAGGGCAGGCATTTGGCTTGGGCGATCTGCTGTTTTTCCTCAGCGCCATTTGGTGGGGGATTTTCACTGTATTACTGCGTCAGTGGAAATTATCGGCATGGCATGCCATGGCCGGTGTTGCGGTTTGGTCAGCGATCATTTATGTGCCGATCTATCTGCTGTTTCTGCCGAAGCATCTCACTGAGCCAGATCCAGTCCATCTGATTTCTCAGGTGCTCTTTCATGGTATCTTTGTGGTGATTATTGCGACTTTGACTTATGTTGAAGCGATTAAAAGGCTGGGTGCTTTTAAAACGGGCAGTATTGTCACTTTGGCGCCGTTTATCGCGGCTATTATTGCTGTGTCTTTGCTGAATGAGCCATTGAATATCGCGATTGTCTGCGGATTGGCGGGAATGGGGATTGGCGCACTGCAGCCTTGGCGCTGGCTGGTTCATCAAGACCCGCTCCAGCAGCAATTGAACGAACAAAAAAAGCAGTCAGATTAAGGCTGCTTTTTTAATGCCATGGCGAGATATTTTTCATGCATCGACTGCAGATGCTGATATAAATGATCCAGATGGCCATCATTCAGCACAATATCATCTGCAATCTGCTGCTTGCGGAGGCGGGGCATTTGCGCTGCAATGATCTTTTTGATCTGCTCCTCATTTTGCCCATCGCGCTGCGATGCGCGTAAAATCTGCAGTTCTTCAGATGCATCAATCAGCAAAGTGCGCTGAGTCAGCTCATGCTGATTGGTTTCAAACAGCAGGGGAGAAACCAAGATGGCATATGGGCTGTCTGCTTGCGCCAGCTGCTGAATAATGGAGCTTCGGATGGCTGGATGAGTGATTTGCTCTAATACTTTGCGTGCTGCAGGTGCTTTAAAGATATGTTCACGCAATGCGCGGCGGTTGAGTTCGCCGTCTGCCTGCAAAACCCAATCGCCAAAAGCTTGATGGATATCCTTTAAGGCGGGCTGGCCTTTTTGCACTACTTCACGCGCGACGACATCCGCATCCACCACAACGATGTCTTGAGATTCAAACCATGCGCTGGTAGCCGATTTTCCGCTGCCGATGCCGCCTGTTAATCCCACCACAAAAGCCATGTCTGTTCCTTATTGACCCAAATAAATTTTCATAATCTGTTCGCCCCAGAGAAAGGCGATCCAGCCGGCAATGGCAATATAGGGGCCAAAAGCAAAAGGCTGATTTTCTTTGCGGATTTTCAGTAGGATAATGCCGATAATTGCGCCGACTAATGATGATAATAGCACAATCAGCGGCAGCATCAGCGGACCCATCCACGCGCCTAGCGCTGCCAGAAGTTTAAAATCTCCATAGCCCATGCCTTCTTTGCCGGTCACAATTTTAAAGAGGTAGTAGACAATCCAAAGGCAAAGGAAGCCAATGATATAACCCCAAATCGATGATACCGGAGAGGTATAGATAGCGAAGCTGTTGATGCCTAAACCTAGAGCCGCTAAGGGGAGGGTATAGCGGTCAGGAAGCAGCTGAGTATCAAAATCAATAAATGTCAGGGCGATTAAGACCCAAGTGAACAGCAAGCCGAACAGCATTTGCAGTGTTGGGCCAAAGACGGTGACGACAATCAATGAACACCCTGCAGTCAGCAGTTCAATCAGCGGATAGCGGATGCTGATCGGGTTTTGGCAGGCGCCGCATTTACCGCGCAATATCAGCCAGCTGATCACAGGGATATTTTGATACCAGTGAATCGGACTGTGGCACTTTGGACAGGTTGAAGCGGGTTTGCTCAGGGTGATTTTGCTTTCATCAATAATGGGCTGCTCAGGATGCAGCAGAAACTGGCAATCAGTGCGCCACTCCTGTTCCATCATTTTTGGCGTGCGGTAAATAACCACATTCAAAAAACTGCCTATGCACAGGCTGAATAGGCCAACAGCAATATAAAGTGCTGTTGGATTTTCGATAAAATAGGAAATGATATTGGAGAACAATTTTAATTTAAGCCTTTTTAGATTTAACCAACCACAGAGCCCATCTGGAAGATTGGCAGGTACATGGCAATCACCAAGCCGCCAACCAGCACACCCAGAATGGCCATAATTAAGGGTTCCATCATTGAGGTTAAGCCGTCAACGGCATTGTCGACTTCATTTTCATAATGCGTTGCCACTTTATCCAGCATGGCATCCAGAGCACCAGACTCTTCACCAATGGCCACCATCTGTACAGCCATAGAAGGAAACTTATCAGTCACCCGCATGGCAAACTGCAGCTGCTGGCCGGTTGCCACATCTTCGCGGATCTTCATGACCGCAGTTTCGTAGACGACGTTGTTGGTGGCGCCTGCTGTGGATTCCAGCGCATCAATCAGCGGAACGCCGGCAGCAAAGGTGGTTGCCAGTGTGCGGCTGTAGCGTGCAATAATCGCTTTATATACCAAGTCTCCAAAAATCGGCGCTTTCAGCGCAGCTTTATCCAGAAAATCTCGGAACTTCTTGCTGCGTTTTTTGGCTTCTAAAAAACATGCTATGACTGCAGCAACTACAATAATCAAGATAAACCAATATTGCTGGAACCAGTTTGACATGGCAACAACCATTTGCGTAAATGCGGGAAGTTCTGCACCGAAAGATGAAAAAAGCCCTTGGAATACAGGAACAACCTTGACCATTAGGATAATGGTGACAATAGCTGCGACAACAAGAACTGTAGCTGGATATTTCATGGCTTTTTTAATTTTTTGCTTCAGCAGTTCGCTTTTTTCTTTGTAAATCGCTACACGGTCCAGCATAGTTTCCAGTGCGCCGGACTGTTCACCTGATTCAACCAGAGAACAGAATAGGTTGTCAAAATACTGCGGATATTTACGCAGTGCGCCGGCAAAAGTATTACCGCCTTCCACTTCACCTTTAATACCTAAGACAACTTCACGCATAGCTGGGTTTTCAAGGCCTTCAGCAACAATTTCAAAACCTTGCACCAAAGGAACCCCCGCTTTCATCATCGTCGCAAGCTGGCGGGTAAAAATAGTGATGTCCAATGTAGACACTTTCTTTTTCATCAATCCTTCGAGAATGTTCTTGCGCTTCTCCCGAATATTCTTAATGGTGATGCCTTGCTTGCGCAACGTCACTTTTGCCAGCGCCATGTTGCGTGCCGGCAGTTCCCCCTTGAGTTTGGCCCCTTTACGGTCAATCCCTTCATAACTGAAGGTTGGCATCATCTGCGCTTTTTTGACAGCCATGAATTTATCCTTATTTTAAATATTAAAAACAGCCATTATTCACTGGTTACGCGATTGACTTCCTGAAGAGAAGTCACCCCCTGCATAACCTTAACTAAGCCTGAACGGCGCAAATTGTTAAATCCTGCTTGATTTGCAGCCTCTGCAATAAGAAGTGCGTTGCCGTCTTCCATAATAATGCGTGAAATCTCCGGCGTCACTTTCATTACTTCATAAATGCCGACACGGCCTTTATAGCCTTCACGGCATTCTGGACAGCCGACAGGCTGGTAAACTTGAAAGTCTGGATTTTTCAGATCATCTTCTGTAAAACCCATTTCCAGCAGGCTTTGCTGGGGAATTTCCGCTGCTTCTTTACATTGTGAGCACAGGCGGCGCGCTAAGCGCTGTGCAATCACCAGATTGACTGAGGTTGCG
The DNA here is from genome assembly GCF_026168575.1 of Acinetobacter entericus. Classification (NCBI taxonomy): domain Bacteria; kingdom Pseudomonadati; phylum Pseudomonadota; class Gammaproteobacteria; order Moraxellales; family Moraxellaceae; genus Acinetobacter; species Acinetobacter entericus. Next base: position 224,721 of record NZ_JAPEQW010000003.1, on the reverse strand, counting down.
ATATTGAATGAAGGCACACCCATATTGCGCAGACGCGTCAACGTTTCAGGCGCGCTGTTGGTATGCAGCGTCGACATCACCATGTGGCCTGTCTGCGCCGCTTTAATGGCAATTTCAGCTGTTTCTAGATCTCGAATCTCACCAACCATGACAATATCCGGATCCTGGCGCAGGAAAGATTTTAATGCAGCGGAGAAGGTTAAGCCCACTTTATTGTTGACATTGACTTGATTGATTCCTTCCAGATTAATTTCTACCGGGTCTTCTGCGGTGGATATATTGGTGTCTTCCCGGTTTAAAATATTCAGGCCAGTATATAAAGATACCGTTTTACCTGAACCCGTCGGGCCCGTAATCAGCAGCATGCCTTGCGGTTTTTCTAGAGCCTGCATAAACAGTTCTTTTTGATCAGGCTCATAACCCAGCGCATCAATCCCGAGCATGGCGCTGGATGGATCGAGGATACGCAGCACCAATTTCTCACCGAACAGCGTAGGCAGTGAGTTTACACGGAAGTCGATCGCCTTGCTTTTGGATAATTTTAGTTTAATGCGGCCGTCTTGCGGAACGCGCTTTTCAGAAATATCCATCTGCGACATCACTTTTAGGCGGGATGCCAAACGGTTCGCCAGCTGCAAGGGCGGGTTAGCAATTGATCTCAGCACGCCATCGACGCGGTAGCGGACACGGTAAGATTTTTCATAGGGTTCAAAGTGCAAATCCGAAGCGCCCATGCGGATGGCATCAACCAGCAGCTTATTGATGTACTTAACAATAGGCGCTTCTTCGCCTTTTTCTTCTTCATCATCATCGGCGTTTTGGTCAGGGGCATCTGTCGTAATATCAAGATCGAAATCATCATCAAAATCAAAAGTGCTTTCTTCCGCGAATTGCTGCTCAATCAGCTTTTCCAGTTTATGGTGCTCAACAATAATGGTTTCCGTGTTCATTTTGCTGCTGAAGCGGATCGCATCCACAGCTTCAATGTTGGTCGGATTGCTGGTTGCCACATACAGTGTGCTGGCATGTTTGTAAATCGGCAGCACGCGGTAGCGCGTGATCAGCTTCTCGTCAATATCTTCGCGGATAATCAGATTGGCATCATAAGCTGCAATGTCAAAAATCGGCTCGCCAAATTCTGCTGAAATAGTTTCCGCCACAGTCAATGACGGAATATTCAGCTCCTTGGTCAGGTACGCGACAATATCTTGATTGGCTTTTTGAGCGCTTAAGAGCGCTTCACGCATTTTTTCTGCAGATACGTGTCCTTCTTCGACCAGGCGCCGAATAAACCCTGTAAATCTTGGAGATCCCTGTAGTGCTGTCATGCTTGAATAGGCCTATACTTCAGTTTGTTTATAATTGGTATTTGAAAATTATACTTTTGTTATTTAAAAATACCATATCTTAAAGTGTTGTCACTACCTAAGTATTGATCAAAACTTTGAACCAGTCCTTAAATCGCTGCTTTTTTTTGGGAAAATTGTGCCGAAAATTGAATTTCTTATTTTTCAGCTAAAATTGTAAGCTGAAAATTATCATCAAAATTTTCAATTGCGTGTAGAATGTGCCCGTTTTCATCTAAAGTTTCTGCAGGTTATTTATGTCGGGTTCGGCGATTACACCTTGGGTTGTTGGCAATTGGAAAATGAACCCAATGCGGGCAGATGCCAAACAGCTGGTTCAAGAATTAAAACAATTGCTTCAAAATCAAAATATTGAAGAAGCTAAATGTCATATTGGCGTTGCGCCGGTTGCGCTTGCGCTAGAAACTGTTCAAACGCAATTTTCAGATTGCAGCCGTGCTGTCAGCATCTTTGCGCAAGATCTATCCCGTGTTGCCGGCACGGGCGCTTATACAGGCGAAATCAGTGCGGAATTATTGAAAGACAGTAAAATTGAATATGTGCTGATTGGCCACTCTGAACGGCGTGAAGTTTTTGGCGACAGCCCAGCGATAATTAATGAAAAAATTAAAAACGCTTTAAACGCTGGCTTAACAGTGATTTATTGTGTAGGTGAAAGCCTTGCGCAGCGTGAAAATGGTCAAGCTGAGCACACCGTGCTGCAGCAGATCTGTGACATTGCAGCCGTGGTCAAGAGCGAGCAATGGAGCAATATCATTGTGGCTTATGAACCGATTTGGGCGATTGGCACGGGCAAAACAGCTTCGCCGGAGGACGCACAGGCAATGCATGCGAAAATCCGTGAAGGCCTCAGTCAAATTACCCCTGCCGGCAAAGGCATCGCGATTTTATATGGCGGTAGTGTAAAACCTGAAAATGCAGTAGAGTTAGCAGCCTGCCCAGACATCAATGGTGCATTGGTTGGCGGCGCATCTTTAAATGCAGAGGCTTTTTATCAAATTGCCCAAGCATTTGCGAATACAAAATAATTAGGAGTACAGCATGCAAACTTTTGTGCTGGTGGTACATATTATCTTAGCCGTTTTGATGATTGTTTTGATTTTAGTTCAGCATGGCAAAGGGGCGGACGCAGGTGCATCTTTCGGCGGCGGCGGTGCAGCAACAGTATTTGGCGCATCTGGCTCGGCTAACTTTTTGACCCGCTTAACTGCTATTTTGACTGCATTATTCTTTGTGACCAGCTTAACGCTGGCTGTTTATGCGAAGAAGCAAACCGCCGATGCATACAGCCTGAAATCAATTTCTTCTGCGCCGGCAGCGCCTGCAAAATCGGCTGAAACTTCACCAACTGCGCCAAAAACAGCTGAATAATCCATTTAGTTCTTTCTTTTTTGAGGTGATGCGTCTAGAATGCGTCACAGCTGCGGTGGTGGTGGAATTGGTAGACACGCTACCTTGAGGTGGTAGTGCTTTCGGGCGTGGGGGTTCAAGTCCCCCCTTCCGCACCAACTTGTAATCCAGAACATAAGTTGGTGTGTGCAGCAAATCTGTTGATGCGGGATGGAGCAGTCTGGTAGCTCGTCGGGCTCATAACCCGAAGGTCGTTGGTTCAAATCCAGCTCCCGCTACCAATCAATCTTATTTTAGATGCAAACTGAAATAGGCGCTTTAAAGTATTTAGAGTGGGATGTTTTTTTGCATATTGATGCGGGATGGAGCAGTCTGGTAGCTCGTCGGGCTCATAACCCGAAGGTCGTTGGTTCAAATCCAGCTCCCGCTACCACTCAATCTTATTTTAGATGCAAACTGACATAGGCGCTTTAAAGTATTTAGAGTGGGATGTTTATTTGCATATTGATGCGGGATGGAGCAGTCTGGTAGCTCGTCGGGCTCATAACCCGAAGGTCGTTGGTTCAAATCCAGCTCCCGCTACCAATCTTATTTTAGATGCAGACTGAAATAAGCGCCTGAAGTTTGAAGGTGAATAAATTTTTGCATATTGATGCGGGATGGAGCAGTCTGGTAGCTCGTCGGGCTCATAACCCGAAGGTCGTTGGTTCAAATCCAGCTCCCGCTTCCAATTCTGATTAAGGTGCAACGTAATCGGGTACAGTTGATCAGTTTTCATTGAAAATGATAGGAAATATGTATATAATTTTTGCACGATGATGCGGGATGGAGCAGTCTGGTAGCTCGTCGGGCTCATAACCCGAAGGTCGTTGGTTCAAATCCAGCTCCCGCTACCAATTCTGATTAAGGTGCAACTTAATCGGGTACAGTTGATCAGTTTTCATTGAAAATGATTGGCAATTTGTATATAATTTTTGCACGTTGATGCGGGATGGAGCAGTCTGGTAGCTCGTCGGGCTCATAACCCGAAGGTCGTTGGTTCAAATCCAGCTCCCGCTACCAAGTTTCTAAAAGAGGCTCACAACTAGGTGGGCCTTTTTGCACAGTGGACTATGGTTTTCTGTGCACAATTGGGGCGATTTACGCCCTTTTTTATTGGCTATTGCGTAGTACTGGCATAAATTTGGTCAAATTGCCATATTTTACGACTACAATAGCTGGCATTGGTCTGCAGTGGTCATTCCGGCCATCAAATCTCATAATTTTGACGAGAGTAAATGAAGCTATCAAATAAAACTCAAGCACTTCAGGACTTAATTGCACCCGCTGTGCAGGCATGTAATGTAGAGCTCTGGGGCATTGATTTTGTGCCGCAAGGCAAGCGCTCGCTATTGCGTATTTATATCGACAAGCCGGTAGATGAAAATGCTGCGCCAATCATCAATGAAGAAGGCGAAGAAGAGCTGGGCCGCGGTATTGGCGTTCAGGATTGCGTGCGTGTGACGCAGCAAGTGGGCGCGATGCTGGATGTGCATGATCCGATTTCTGGTGAATATGCACTGGAAGTATCATCTCCAGGCTGGGACCGCCCATTCTATAAGCTGGAGCAAATGACCGGCTATATTGGTCAGCAGGTTGCATTGCGCCTTATCAGTGCTGTAGATAATCGCCGTAAATTCCAGGCAAAACTTGTGGCCGTTGACCTTGAAAATGAAATGATTCAGGTTGAAGTTGAAAAGCAGCAGGTGCTGGAAATCGACAGTCACAATATTGATAAAGCAAATTTAATCTACCAAGATTCATTCAATAAATAAGAATCTGAACGAATAGGTGACTTATGGCACGTGAAATTCTTACCGTAGTAGAAACGGTTAGTAACGAAAAAGGTGTAAGTCGCGATGCAATTTTTGAAGCGCTTGAACAAGCTCTGGTTGCCGCGACTAAAAAGAAATTCTATGAAGGCACAAATTCTGAAGAAGCGCGCCTTCGCGTAGAAATCGACCGCCGTACAGGTGACTACAGCACATTCCGTCAATGGGAAGTGGTGGCGGATGAAGATCATGAAATGCCTGCTTGTCAGGATGCGATTTCTGATGTTGATCCTGCAAAATGGTCAATTGGCGATATCCGTGAACTTGAAGTTGAATCCATTGATTTCGGCCGTATCGCTGCGCAGATTGCAAAGCAGGTTATCGTGCAGAAGATTCGTGAAGCAGAGCGCGCATTAATTGCCGATGCTTATGAATCTAAAGTCGGTGAGCTGATTTACGGTGAAGTGAAGAAGCAGACTAAAGACGGCTTCATTATTGACTTAGGTGATAATGCTGAAGCCTATCTTGCACGCGAGGAAATGATTCCAAAAGAAATTTTGCGTCCTAAGCAGCGTGTCAATGCGATTCTTTACAGCGTTAACCGTGAAGGCCGCGGCGCTCAATTGTTATTGTCGCGCTCTAAGCCTGAAATGCTAATTGCTTTGATGAAAAAGGAAATTCCTGAAATTTCTGAAGAAATCATTGAAATTAAAGCGGCTGCGCGTCAGCCTGGCGTCCGTGCTAAAATCGCGGTGAAAACCAACGATCACCGCATTGACCCAGTGGGCGCATGTATCGGCATGCGCGGTACGCGTATCCAAGCGGTTCAGCAGGAACTGAATGGCGAGCGTATTGATGTTGTGGTGTGGTCTGATGATGCTGCGCAGTATATCGCCAGCGCTTTGGAGCCTGCTGATGTATCCGGCATTGTGATTGATGAAGAAGAGCGTACTGCCGACATCATCTTTGCTGCCAGCGATCAGCTGGCGCGCGCGATTGGCTCTCAAGGTCAAAATGTGCGTTTAGCATCTGAATTGACGGGCTACAAGCTGAACATGATGCTGGAAGATGAGTATCACGCACGTCAGCAAAATGAAGCGCAGCAGTATTTAGACATGTTTGTAACACGTCTGGATATTGAGGAAGACCTCGCGATGGCGCTGGTGGAAATGGGCTTCACTTCAGTCGAAGAAGTTGCTTATGTTCCAGCGGAAACATTCGAAGAAATTGAACTTGATGCTGAAACTGTTGAATTGCTGCAAGGCCGCGCGAAAGAAGTCGCATTGGCGGATGCATTGAAACAGCAGGAAAACATTCAAGAGCCGAGTCCTGAACTTGCTGCAATGGAAGGAATGACTCAAGAGATCGCGTATGCGCTTGCTGCCCGCGGTGTAATCACAGTAGATGACTTGGCTGACCAAGCCACTGACGATATCGAAGATATTGAAGGCTTGGGCGCAGAAAAAGCAGGTCAACTAATTATGAAAGCGCGCGAATCATGGTTTAACTAGGAGGTAATATATGACGGACAAGTCGATTAAAGAGTTGGCGCTCAGCGTGGGTACCCCAGTTGAGAAGCTGCTGGAACAGGTTCGTGATGCAGGTTTGCCGCAAGGTAAAGCTGATGACATTATTACCGCCGAACAACAAAATGTACTCGTCAACCATTTGAAGAAAGTTCATGGTCAAGACGATGGACACGCAGGAAAAATCACGTTGAAACGTAAAACGACCAGTACAGCTAAAGTAGCAAGTACATCAGGTAAGGCGAAAACCATTAACGTAGAAGTTCGCAAGAAACATACGTTTACAAAGCCTGATCCAGAACAGATTAAAGCTGAAGCTTTGGCTAAAGCTCAGGCAGATCAAAAAGCGCGTGAAGAAGCGGCAAACCCGTCTTCTTCAGCGCAGCAAGAAGCGCCAAAACAGGGTGACTCTAAAGCTAAGCAGGCGCTTGAAGCTATGCGCGCTGCAGCCAAGCAGGAAACTGCGAAGCAGGAAGTGCCTAAAGCTGCAGTTGTGGTGAAGCGCAAGTCAAACAATAAGCCAATTGTGAAGCAAGTGGTTAAAGTGACTGAGACTGCTGAACAGAAGAAAGCGCGTGAAGCACAGACTGCACAGCTGAAAGCGACTGAAGAAGCAGTGCGCCGTAAAGCGGCTGAAGAAGCGCAGCAGCGTACGCTTGAGCAAATGCGTCAGATGGCGTCGAAATACACGTCTGAAGACACGACTGCTACGATTCGTGTTGTGGATGATTCTCCATTAGCCGCAGGCCTTGTAGGCCAAGCTTATGAAGACTCATTTGCCAAAGAAGACCGTGAAATCAAGCGCGGCGGCAACACCACAAATACGCGTTCGCCGAAAAAAGGCGGCCGCCGCGGTCAAGAAGAGCAATCTTTCAGTCACAATCAGCATAAACGCGGTTTGAAAACAAGCCAGGCAAACAAGCATGGCTTTGAAAAACCAGTTAAAAAGCAAGTGTATGATGTAGAAATCGGTGAAACGATTGTTGTTGCTGACCTTGCACAAAAAATGGCGGTTAAGGTTCGTGAAGTTATCAAGTCACTGATGAAAATGGGTGAGCTGGTAACGCAGAACCAAGCGATTGAGCAAGATATTGCAGCGCTGGTTGTTGAGGAAATGGGCCATAACCCAGTTCGCGTATCTGATACGCAAGCTGAAGACAACTTATTGGAAGCTGCTGAAGAAGCGCGCGGCGCACAAACGACGCGTCCTCCAGTAGTGACTATCATGGGTCACGTTGACCATGGTAAAACGTCGCTTCTTGACCGGATTCGCCGCACCAAAGTGGCTGCAGGCGAAGCGGGCGGCATTACACAGCATATTGGCGCTTACCATGTGAAAACTGAGAAAGGCATTATTACTTTCTTGGATACTCCGGGACATGCGGCATTTACTGCAATGCGTTCACGCGGCGCGAAAGCGACAGATATCGTAGTGCTGGTTGTAGCGGCGGATGACGGTGTTATGCCGCAAACTGCTGAAGCGATTGATCATGCCCGCGCTGCAGGCACGCCAATTATTGTTGCAATCAATAAAATGGATAAAGAGTCTGCAGATCCAGACCGCGTATTGAATGAATTGACTGCGAAGCAGATCGTGCCTGAACAATGGGGCGGTGATGTTCCTGTTGCCATGGTTTCTGCGCACTCAGGCATGGGAATCGATGAGCTGCTTGATTTGATTTCTATCCAAGCTGAAATGCTTGAGCTGAAAGCATCTGAAGAAGGCGCAGCGCAAGGTGTTGTTATTGAAGCGCGCGTAGACAAAGGCCGCGGTGCGGTTACGTCTATCCTGGTTCAAAACGGTACTTTGAAAGTAGGTGACTTGGTTCTTGCCGGTTCATCTTATGGCCGTGTTCGTGCAATGACAGATGAAAACGGTCAGCGCATCAAATCAGCGGGCCCTTCAATTCCTGTAGAAATCCTTGGCCTTCCAGAAGCGCCGATGGCGGGTGATGAAGTTCTTGTCGTTGATGATGAGAAAAAAGCGCGTGAAGTTGCCGATGCGCGTATGGACCGTGAACGCCAGAAACGTCTTGAGCGTCAAAGCGCAATGCGTCTTGAAAACCTGATGGCATCTATGGGCAAGAAAGATGTGCCTATCGTGAATGTGGTTCTTAAGACTGACGTGCGCGGTACTTTAGAAGCATTGCATGTTGCGCTGGCTGAGCTTGCAACAGATGAAGTGAAAGTGCGCGTCATCAGTTCAGGTGTCGGTGCGATTACTGAGTCTGACGTGACATTAGCCGAATCTTCTGAAGCTGTGCTTCTTGGCTTTAACGTTCGTGCAGATACAACTGCGCGTCAAAAAGCAGATGCAGACGGCATTGATATCCGTTACTACTCAATCATTTATGAATTGATTGATGATGTGAAAGCGGCAATGAGCGGTAAGCTTGCGCCAGAACACCGTGAAACAATTCTGGGTGTTGCTGAAGTGCGTGAAGTGTTCCACTCAAGCAAATTCGGCGCGGCAGCAGGCTGTATGGTGCTGGAAGGCATGCTGCACCGCAACAAGCCAATCCGTGTATTGCGTGATGATGTTGTTGTATTCCAGGGTGAGCTTGAATCTCTTCGCCGTTATAAAGAAGTGGTTGAAGAAGTTCGCGCCGGTATGGAATGCGGTCTGGCTGTTAAAGGCTACAAAGACATCAAAGTTCAAGATAAGATTGAAGTGTATGACGTTCAATTGATTAAACGGAGTCTTTAATGGCGGGTAGTCAGCGTCTTAAGCGTATGGCAGATACAGTTCAGCGCGAGTTGTCTGAACTGATCCGCCAGGAACTCAAAGATCCGCGTTTAGGTGGCCTTGTGACCATCTCTGCGGTGAAAGTCAGTCCAGACTTGGGTTATGCTGAAGTTTATGTCACTGTGATGGGGCGTGAATTAGGTGATGAGCAAAGCGAAGCGGCGAATAAAGAAACTTTAGAGGTCTTGAACAAGGCATCCGGTTTCTTGCGTCATGAGCTGAGCCGCAGCATCAAGACACGTATAACGCCGCGTCTGCGTTTCCACTACGACAAAACCAATGCATATGGCAACTATATGTTTGGCCTGATTGCAGAAGCAGTGAAGGACTTGCCTCCTGAAGATGCAAAAAAAGATACTGAAGAATAAGTCCTGCTAGGACACTAAAAAAGCCACCTTCGGGTGGCTTTTTTATGACTTATAATTAGATATAAAGTAGTGAGGGATCTTAAAAATGCTATATCTGAGTGAGTGCCAATTATTGGTGATCCGAAACCTTGATCCGTTAAATAAATCCAAATTTGAATATAATTCTAATCGATGGAGTAATCTACATCCAGACTTGAAATGTGCTGCACAAAATTATTGTGATAATGATATTTCAAGGGAACATGTGATTGAAAGTTTTAAAAAATATTTTGATCATAAAGTTGGGGTGGAATTCCCTTTTGTACTGACAATGATTTGGGGTTTTGCCGATACTGGCTATGGTACATATAGAACAAATAAATATTATACTTCAGAGAATGTAAAGCGCATGCAGTCAGCGTTTATGCATGTAAAAGAGGAGAATATTCAACAAGCATATAAAATATTAAAATCGATTAAAGGATTGAATATTAGTTATATTTCTAAATTACTTTATTTTTCAACCCGCGCTTTGGGGCACTCAGATTACTTTTTAATATTTGATATCCGAGTTGTTAGGTCATTAATCAGATTGAGTTGCCCGCCAACACTGGTAAATTTAATTGATGTGAAACCATCTGATAAATTTGAACATTACAGTCAGTACAATGTTCAGATGCACCAATTGGCGCAACAACACAAAGTTAGTGCTGAAGCGCTAGAAATGTATTTATTTTTGTACGATGAATAGCATTATCTTTTTTACAGCTGATTTTCGCTGTCTTCATGCTTATCGTGAAATGCGCGGCGGCGGGTACGCTGCCAAGGCAAAGGGCGGTTTAAGGTTTCCGGCACATCCCCGCTCATAGAGCGCAAACGCAAATGCAATGCCGCCTGTGCTATTAAATTGGCGGATACTGGCGCAGTAATAAACGCCAGCAGAGTCAGCAGCAATTCGGCAAAGCCAAGGCGGCCATGAAAGGCAGCATAAATAATGGCCGCAATTAGAAAACTGCCCAGACCTAAGGTACTGGATTTGGTTGGGGCATGCAGGCGCATGAACAAGTCAGGCAGCCTCACCATGCCGATGCCGCCGACCAGCATGAAAAAAGCGCCAATAATCAGAAAAATAGAAACGGTGATTTCCATTGCGAGCTGCATTGAATATTCTCCTAATCAATCACATGGCCAGTGGTGAAATAGCGTGCCAGCGCGGCGGTAGAGACGAAGCCCAGCATTGCAACCAGCAGCGCGCCTTCAAACATGGCAGTACTGGCCCAGTAAATTTCCAAAATCACGATGAGGCATGTTGCGTTCAAAAATAGAGTATCTAAGGCCAGCAAGCGGTCAACGATAGATGGCCCGATAATCAGCCGAATTAAGCAGAAAAGCATTGAAATCGTGACAGCGCCCAAGCAGATGGCCAGCGCATAAGGCAAAATGGTCATGATGACTCTCCTGACTGAACACCGAAAATCTGCATCAGCGGTTTTTCATAGCGGTCTTTGATATTTTGAATTTCAGCTTCAGTATCATCGGCACTTAGAGCATGCACTAAGATATCGCCGCGATCCTGATCAATGCCTGCAGACACCGTGCCTGGCGTAGTGGTGATGATCATTGCCAATAGGGTATTCACTTCTTCATGCTGTGTTTCCAATGGAATCCGAAACCATTTTGGGTGCATTTTATGCATTGGGCCTAAGACCAATTTTGCGACTTTGACATTGCTGACAATGATGTCCCACAGCACCACAAAAAATAATTGAATGGCTGGGAGCCAATCAATATTGGGTGTACGCGCAATAAATGGGCGAACCAAGCGTGGAATGCCGACCGCCAAAATCAGCGCCATTAAAATAGTGCCTGCATCTAAGCTGTGGTTCAGCATCAGCCAGCTGAGTCCGACAATGACAGAAACCAGCGGATGAGGGAACCAGCGTTCGAAAACTGAAGCGATTTTCATCTATTGCGCCTCCATGGGCTTAAGCTGAGCATCTGCAGCGGATTCTTCTTCAACCTTTTGCTGCAGCATCTGACGCTTTTTATATTCGGAAATATGTTCTCCATCCAAGGTTTCAGGCGCAATTAATTGCGGTATCAAATGCGCATTCGGATCGGCTGTTTCTCCGCCGTATTTGGTTTCTGGCAGGTTTTCAGGGTCAAATGGCTGGACACTGATTATCTCGCCATGCTCATCTTTTTTCAGCAGCACATTTTCATACATTACATTATTTTGGATTTGCTGCGCAGTACTCAGCACATACTGATAAATAGGCGCGGCGCATGCCATATAGGCAAGCAATCCTGCCAGCAGGATATAGATGGCTGTGTCATTGCGTTTCGGCGCTGTTGCGGGCAAAGCCTGATAAGCTTTGAATGCGATGGTTTCGGGGTTGTCTTCGGGCTTGCTGGCGCGCCAGAACAGAATGAAACCGACCCGCGTCATGGCAATAATGCTGAGCAGGCTGACAGCCAGCACCGTTAAAATAATCAGCAGCTGATGCGGTGATGAAGACGTTGCCTGTAAAATAAAAACTTTACCGAGGAAGCCGCTGAATGGCGGCAGGCCAGCCATCATCAGTGCAATAATGAAGTACGTGAGGGCGACAGTTTTGTGCTGTTTCATCTGCGGGGCAATTTTAAAATGATCTTTAAATTCACCGCGCTGAGAGGTAATCCACCCGCACAGCAGATAAAAAGCAGCCCCAGCCAAAGTGCTGTGCACCAGATAATACAGTGCTGCTGCCCAAGCCTGCGTATTGAACAGTGAAATGGCGATCAAGATGGTGCCGATCGAGGATAAAATCATAAAACCGACAAAACGGCGCAGGCGTTCTGCGCCAATTGCGCCAATCACGCCGTAAACTGAGGTGATTAAGCCAATTGGCAGCAGCCAGTTTTGCAAAATTTGCCGGCTGACCTCATCATCAAAGACTGTAACGTTGACCCGCAAAATGGCATAAATGCCGACTTTGGTCATAATGGTAAATAGTGCGGCCACTGGCGTTGCAGCCACAGCATAAGTTTTTGGCAGCCAAAACCCGACAGGAAGCATGGCGGCTTTAATGCCGAAAACCACGAAAAGCAAAAGCCCGCCTGCTACGGCCAGACGGTGCTGATCATGCTCCAATAATGGCATTAAGCGGGCAACATCCGCCATATTCAGGCTGCCGACACTGCCGTAAATCAGGCCTAAGCCAATCAGGAACAGCGCAGAAGCCAGCAGGTTAATGGTGACATAATGTACGCCCAGTTGAAACCGGGCCTTGCCTTGGCCATGCAGCAGCAGCACATAAGAAGCCATCAGCAGGATTTCAAAGAAAACAAAGAGGTTGAATAAATCTCCGGTGAGAAATGCGCCGCATAGCCCCATCAGCAGAAAATGGAACATCGCATGGAAATAGCGCCCGCGTTCGTCCCATTCTTTACTGGCGTACCACATGATGGGCACGGCCAAACCATAGGTCAGCACCAGCATGAACGCTGACAGCTGATCCAGCACCAAGACAATGCCAAATGGCGCAGCCCATTCGCCCAGATTATAAACACTGATTTGCCCCGAACTGGCAAAAATCAAATAGCTGACGGCAGTCAGCAGCCCGAGAATTGACGATACAAAACTGATGCCGCGCCGCCAAGGCTGACGCCAGTCTTGAGCGAGTGCGCCAGAACCGGGATTGCCTAATAGAACGAGCAAAAATGCAGTCAATGCCGGAATTAAAATACTGAAAATTGGAGTGTGCTGGGCCCAAAATTGGATGAAGTCATTCATTATGGCTCATCCTCCCGCGGATCAAACTGCGATATTTCCTCTTTAGCATCGACGTGATCTGTTCCTGATTCAAAACGGCTGCGCAACGCCAGCTGTACAATGAAGGCTGTTGTAGCAAATCCAATCACAATTGCCGTCAGCACCAGCGCCTGCGGCAATGGATCGGTGGATTTGGCTGTTTCAGTCAATACAGCAGGGGCGTTGATTTGAATGCGTCCCATGGCAAATAAAAATAGGTTGACGGCATAGCCGATCATCGCCAAGCCAAGCACCACAGGAAAAGTACGTGCCCGCAGGATTAAGTAAATGCCTGTCGCAGTCAGTAAGCCAATGGCAGTAGTCAATAAAAATTCTAAACTGATCATGTGCTTATCCTTTAGGTACTGGACCAGACATGCTGGAATGCCGGGAATCGCCCAGAACGGAAATCATCAGCATGGTTGCGCCGACAACTGTGATATAGACCCCGACATCAAATAAGGCTGCACTGGCTAAATGCATCTCGCCGATAACAGGCGGATGAACATAAATGTGCGCGCTGGTGAGGAATGGACGGCCCCAGAACCATGCGCCAAGGCCAGTGAAACCTGCAACCACAAGGCCTATGCCGATCCAGATTTCATACAGGCGTCCGGATTTGGCATGAAGCAGGCGTTCAGCCTGGTCCTGGCCGAGGGCAATATATTGGATGATCAGCGCCAATGAAGTGATCAGTCCTGCAATAAATCCGCCGCCGGGCAAATTGTGTCCGCGCAGGAAAATGTACAGACTGACCACCAAGGCCAGCGGCAGTATCCAGGATGCCGTGATGCGGAACATCAGCGGTGAGGGATTAAAACGGTAGCTCAGCCCTTGGGTAATCGTGGTGCCGTGCGCCCGCATGCCATCCATCAGGCAGAGCGCGCCAATTGCGGCGATCCCCAAGACCGTGATTTCACCGAAGGTATCGAATCCGCGGAAATCAACTAAAATGACATTCACGACATTGGTGCCGCCGCCCAGCGGAATAGACTGCTGCATGAAAAACCATGAAATTGAATTGTGGTCACGGGTCAGAATCAGCCAGGTAATCCAGGCAATGCCCGCGCCCCCGCCAATTGCAATCAGGGCATCGCGCCAGCGCCGCGAAACGCTGGATTCATAAGGTGTTAACTGAGGAAGTAAAGACAGGCTCATCAGCAGCAGCACTGTGGTGACAACGTCGACCGTAATTTGCGTTAAGGCCAAGTCCGGCGCAGAAAAGCAAATAAAGACCATGGTCACTACTAGACCTACAGCGCCGCTGATCAGAACCGCTTTAATGCGTTCATGATGGAACCACAGCATCATCCAGCAGGCAGAGAACAGCAGCATCCACAAAACAATGGCGATGGCAGGCGCATGAGTCAGTTCACGGGTGCCTGTGCTAATGCCTTGCGAGGTCAGCGGCACGGCAACAACCGCGATGCTGAACAGGATAATCCATATCAAGTAGCTTTGCAGTGATCCGTTTTCTGTTGCCCGCTTGAATTTGCGTGACTGCAGCAAAAGATGCTTTAAAAAAAGGTCAAATAGAATTCTGCCCTGAAACTTGCCCAGCGCCGGATCAAGGTCAATTGAACGGATACGCCCGCCTTTGGCCAATAAAAAATAGAAGATGATGCCGCCGAATAGCGCAATCAGGCTCATGACCAGCGGAATGTTGAAGCCATGCCAGAGGGCGATATGCACGCCTTCAAAGGCAAAATTCTGGGTGCTGGCCTGTGCTGAGCTATTCACGATTTGCTCTATCAGCAGGGCAGGGAATAGGCCTACTAAAATGCAGAGAATAGCTAAAAGCGTTGCAGGCGCACGCATTCCGAATGGCGGTTCATGCGCACTTTTATTGGGGACATCTTTGCCGACCGGGCCGTCAAAAAAGACCCCATGCACTAGGCGGATAGAGTAGGCGACGGCAAAGATCCCCGCCAGTGTTGCTGTAATTGCGGAGCCAATCAAAATAGGCCCAGACAGTTCACGTAGCAGTTCGGTAAAGAACATCTCTTTAGACAGGAAGCCGTTGGTCAGCGGTACGCCAGCCATAGAGGCGGCGGTGATCATGGTCAGGGTGGCGGTAAAGGGCAGCAGCTGCCATAAGCCGCTGAGCTTGCGCAGGTCACGGGTGCCGGATTCATGGTCGATAATGCCGGCAAGCATGAACAGGGCTGCTTTAAACGTCGCGTGGTTAATGATATGGAAAATGGCTGCGGCTACGGCCAGCGGCGAACCGATGCCTAACAGGCAGACAATCAGGCCCAAATGGCTGATGGTCGAGTAGGCCAATAAGCCTTTTAAATCTTCTTTGAAAATCGCAAAGAATGCCGCCATGCATAAAGTAAACAGGCCGACAAAGGTCACAATATTATGATAGAGCGCTGCGCCGGCAAAAATCGGCAGCAAGCGCGCCAGCAGGAAAATTCCGGCTTTGACCATGGTTGCAGAGTGCAGGTATGCAGAGACCGGTGTAGGCGCGGCCATGGCATTCGGCAGCCAAAAGTGGAACGGGAACTGCGCGCTTTTGGTAAATGCGCCGATTAAGGTCAGCAGCAGAATCGGCACAAACAACGCATGGTTTTGAATGAGTTCCCGCATGCCGAGAATTTGGTCAATTTGATACGTGCCGGTCACTTGGCCAAGTAAAACAAAGGCCCCCAGCATGCATAGCCCGCCCATGCCGGTAATGGTGAGCGCCATGCGTGAACCGCGCTGGGCGGCTTCATAATTGCTCCAGTAACCGACCAGCAGGAAAGATGAAATACTGGTCAGCTCCCAAAAGACCAGCAGCAGCATTAAGTTGTTTGACAGTGAAATGCCCAGCATGGCTGCCATAAACAGCATGAGCATCATATACAGCTTGCTGAGGGAATTTTTAGGGCTGAGGTAATAATACGCGTAGATATAAATCAGTGTGCCGATACCGGTGATCAGCAGGGAGAACAGCAGGCCCAGTGAATCTAAGCGGAAGCTGAAATCCAGGCCCAGCTGGGGAAGCCATGACCATGTTTGAATGAGCACTTGGCCATTAAAGACGTCTTTTGCCTGAGTCAGGAGCAGCGCTAAACTGCTGATGCTGACCCCAATAGCCCCAAAGGCTGTTGCTCCGCGGGAGAACTGCTTGAGCCAGGAAGCAAGGAATGTGCCCAGCACTAGCGGTAACAATATAATAATCGGCAGCACACTCGTATCCATTGTCGTGATTAGGTTATGCACCTAGAGTGAATCTTCATCTTTCAAGAGTTTCAGGACAGCAAGGAGCAATCCAAAGTGTTTAATCTTGAAAGCCAATGTATTGAAAATTAAAGCAGCTGTATTGCGCAGCATGTAAATGATTGCAAATTCCGATTTTAATCTAGAAATTGCAAATAAAACCGATCATATTACAGCACAGCCTCAACTTCAATCTTTTTTCTGCATCTGTTCAACATTATACGCCTGCTGCAATTGTCTGTGGGGTGATGGTCTGAACAGCCTGCATTTTCTGCCAAATATGAATTTTCCCAGCAGTTTATTGAGCGCTGCTGCATGCTTTAAAGCAGGGGCCCGCTGCTGAGGCTGGGGCCGCTGCCATTCAAGAGGCGGATTAATTCCTGCTGCTGTTCGCCGTCCAGCTGCTGCTGAATTTGCAGCAGAAGCGATTCTGCTGTCGGCATATCTGCTGGCGGTTCTTGTAAAAGAGAAGGCTGGCTGTCAGTTTCTGCAGGCAAAAGAGAGCCCTCTGAATAAAGCTGCGCATAAATCTCTTCAAACTGCTGCGGCTCTGTTTGAATTGACGACAGCTGTTTATTTTCAAGTTTGAAGCATTGAAAGGCGGGTGTTTGCTCCAGCAGTTCCGGACGATTGCCTGTGGCAATGATCTGCAGGCGCGGGAAGGCTTGATGCAAAGCGGGTAAAATGGCTTGCGCCATATTCTGATCCAGCTGATGGTCAATGGCATCAATCAGCAGAATGCCTTCACCTTCTTCACAAGGATAGAGGCTGGCTGGATTAAGCAGGCACATGCGCCGCACAATATCACCAACCAAGGCTGTCAAATTGCGGATGCTGTTGGACAGCTGCTGAAACAGCATGGTTTGGCCTTGATAAGTCACCATCAGCTGCAATTTGGGATGATATTGCAGATAGATGTTGCTGAATTCAGGCAGAACAATGGCTAAGGCGCGTCTAAGTGACTGCAATGCAGGCGCATGCATTTCTGCAAGGGCTTGGGTCATGCGGCTGGCAAAGAAGCTGTCGGATTTTATTTCAGCTGCTGCGCCTGATTTGCTTTTATGCAGAATGTCTTGCACCATCTGAGCGCTTTGTGCATTTTCGATGTCGCAGATTTCACGGAACCATTCAAAAAACCGGCTGAAGGTGGTGAAAGGAATAGCTGAAATTTCGTAAGCATGCGCGGGCTGAAAAATGGCAGGGTTGTTTTTATTCAGCAAATTCACTTCATTGACAAAGCGTTCCGCAGGATAATAGGCGATGAGCGGCAAGCCGAGCAGCGGGTCATCTTTTAAAGTGCGCTGATAGCGTGCCGCCAATTCTTCCAGCTGCGGCGTTTCCGCTTTGCTGATGCCCATGCCTTGGCTGTTTAAGGTTTTATACAGTTGCCAAGAGCAATAAAAATGATCGGTGTCTGATGCAGCCTGCTGGCTTTCCGGCCCGTTTAAAGGCAGGTCATGGCTGCTGGATAATTTCCCCATTTCAGCAGGATAACTGATCCGCACATCAATTTTAGCCTGCAGGCGGTTCAGCATGATGTCCTGATCCAGCATCACCACACCCGCGGTGCGCAGGTCTTTATAGCGGGCGGCAAACCAAGTCAGCGCCTGATAGGTGAAGCGCAGGATAGAGGTTTTTCCTGAACTCTGATCGCCTAAAATTAAGGCGACCGGCTGCTCATGGCAGTTGAATTCTGCCTGCAGATCGGTGAAGTGCAAGGTGTGCTTGAGCTGGATGGATTCAATTTTCATAACACACCTTCAGCTGATTTGGGGTTGACTGGAATGCTTAGCTCACCGCACGGCGCAATGACTGCGGCATCTCCCGCTTAAGCATCTGCATCAGGTCATAAATATGGTGAATGTTTAAACTTACTTTAGCACGTGTGCAGGCTACGTACAGCAATCGTAACTCTTCGTCACTAATTTTATAGTCTTTCTCGTTCAGCCTGAATTGATAGTCATCTTCAATATGCACACGTTCCCATTCTAAGCCTTTGGCTTTGTGCGCCGTTGAGATGATGTAATCCGCCTGATCAATGGGAGTGATTTTGGCCAGCGCGCGTTTTAAAGGGTCGGTGCCGTGATCATCCACCAGTTTCACCAGCGGCTTGATGTCGCTGCCATCATTGGTTTCACAGTATTCATGCACATCATGCCATGAATTGAACCATGCCAGTTCAGGCACATCGGTCACGCGCTTGCCCTGCTTCAGCATAGAGGCGGCATCGACAAAACGGTTGAGCTTGGCATGGTCAGCCTGCAGGCTGACTTTTTCGCCATGCACCAGGCCAGCCAGCAGCAGCTCCATGGCGCGGGCATTGGTGCGGCATAAAATCGCATCGCGCTGTTTGGTATGCGGCTTATTGACGACTTTTGAGTTCATCAGCGGGTTGCCCAGCAACGGCACTGTTTCGTTGAGAGCGCCTAAAATAGCATTGGCATTCAAAGCGATTTCTTCACCAAAACGGAAGGAGGTTGTCAGGCGGGATTCCGGCAAAGGCAGCTGCTGCATGGCATTGACAGCGCCGCGCCAGGCATAAATCTGCTGATGCGCATCGCCGACATAAATGACTTGCGTGCTGCGCTGCTTCAGCAGGATGCCAAGCATCAGCGGATCAGCATCCTGCGCTTCATCAAACAGCACATAATCGGCAGGAATGTTCGGCTCAGACAATGCCCAAAGTTTCAGGTAAATGTCATGGCTGATGCCTGCTTCATGACGCGGGTCGATAGACTCCAGCCAGCGCCGTTCAATGGCCGGGTATAAATGTGTCTGCAAGGCGCTAATGTCGTCAGGATGAAGCCAGCTCGGCGCCTGCAGATGGCGCGGAGCAGGGTGTTGCGAATTGGTCGAGCAGAAATAGCTGACCGCATTGGCCACTAGGCTGGCTAGGCGGGAGGGCATCAGCACATACTGTTCATAGCGCCCGCCCATCATGCGGCGCAGCGTAATCGGCGTTAAGCGGTATTCTTTGGCCATAAAGCTGGGGCTTAAACGCGGCAGGCGCAGCTTGTCAGTGACTCCACGTGGAACGCTTCGGTAAGCTAAGGAGTGAAAGGTGCGGCAGTCGACGTTGCCATGAAATTTCTGCTGCGCTTCGCTGGCAATCGCTTTGTTAAAGGCCAGATACATGCCGCGGCGCTGCGGCATGGCATCACTGATCATTTGCAGGGTGGTGGTTTTGCCTGTGCCGGCATAGGCAATGACTTTAAAGGATTTGCCTAGGCGAGCGTTATCGATGGCAGTGGCCTGCTCATAGGTCGCGCTCGGTTTTTTCTGATCAGTCAATGGAGGATGCCGTAACGTTTCAGTGAGAGCGGCTGGCTTTTTCAACCAAGCCCGATAAACCTTGACGGCGCGCCAGTTCGTTCAGTACCAATTGCGGTTCAAGGTCAAAGTAGCCCAGCATGACAATGGTATGGAACCATAAATCTGCCACTTCGTAGATCAGGTCGTTTTTGTTGTCTTCATTGGCCTCAGATTTAAAATCTTTCGCTGCAATAATCGTTTCAACGCCTTCTTCGCCGATTTTTTCTAAGATCTTGTTCAGGCCTTTGTGATACAGCTTCGCCACATAAGAGGAGTCTGGATCTGCTTGCTTGCGCTCCGCCATCATCTGGCCGAGGTAGTTTAGAACTTCGACTTGTTCAGACTGGGCATTTGAGGCATTCATTGCCAGCGTGTGCGGGTTTGCAGACTTTTCACCGTAAATTTGGCTCGGGTCTTTCAGCTGCGCGTCGACAGTTTCCCAGCCGGTTACAGTCAATTTGCGGTAGAAGCAAGATTCCCGGCCAGTATGGCAGGCAATGCCGCCGTGCTGTTCAATCTGCAGCACAATCACATCTGCGTCGCAGTCTAGGCGGATTTCATGCACGGTTTGAAAATGGCCGGATTCTTCACCTTTGTGCCACAGTTTTTGACGTGAGCGCGAAAAATACACCGCTTGATTTTTTTCTGCGGTCAGCGCTAAAGCTTCACGGTTCATCCACGCCACCATCAAAATACGGCCAGTTTGATGATGCTGTGCAATAGCAGGCACTAAGCCTTGTTCGTTAAATTTTACTTCATCGAGCCATTGCAGATTGTTCATGTGGATTACACCCAAATTTCGTTCAAATAAATAAATTGCAGTTTCAGCTGCAAGGCATAGTGTACGGCATCCGGCTTGAATAGAGGAACTAAAACTTAAGCAATTTTCGAAAGGCGGCTGCTGTTTGTCGGTTTGCTGCGATTGCTGGGCAGCCCATAAAAAAATAAGCCCAAGGCTGGGCTTATTTAAAAAATCCGTGATGCTTAAATCAGAAGCGGCTTACCAGTGTTCGCCTGGGAATAAGCGGGCATAGGCTTTCTGCACAAAATTCAGCTTTTCCTGTTTGCCCACAGATGCGGATGAGCTTGGGAATAAGTTGTAGCCAATAGACATTAATTTGTTGTTGATGTCTGGCGCTATAGAATAGGTAATTGATGCTAAACGGCCTAAATTGGTCGCCACTTTCTTCGGACGCTTCACAATGGCGTAGGCGATTAAATCTGAAGCCTGTTCAGGAGAAAGTGTCGGCACATATTTATATATTTTCGTCGGCGCAATCATTGGCGTGCGCACCAGCGGCATATAAATAGACGTAATGGCAATTTTATGCGAATGCACTTCGGCAGAAAGGCAGCGGCTGAACGCATCCAGAGCCGCTTTAGATGCGACATAAGCGGAGAAGCGTGTCGCATTCGCCAAAACGCCAATCGAGCTGATATTGATGATATGGCCTTCGCGGCGGATCATCATTTGCGGCAGGATATTCATGACCAGGCGGATGGCGCCGAAATAATTCAGCTGCATGGTGCGTTCAAAGTCATGAAAGCGGTCGGTGGATTCATGGACTGCACGGCGGATAGAGCGGCCCGCATTATTGATGAGGATATCAATATGATCAACAGAGGCCAGAATCTGCTTAGAAACCTCATCAATGGAATCCATATCGTTCAAATCGCACGGGAACACAGAGGCTTGACCGCCTTTGGCTTCAATCTCGGCTTTAACTTCGTCTAATGTTTCTTTGGTGCGGGCGACCAGCAGAACATGTGCGCCGGCATCTGCTAAGCGGTGGGCCGCAGTTAGGCCGATGCCGCTTGATGCGCCGGTAATGAGGACAGTTTTTCCATTCACTTTTTCTTGAAAGAGTTTTTCTAATCTTTGTTTCACGCTTAGTTCCCTGATTTGAATAAATGTGATTCAGTGCATTTGTTTTTATTGCCTGACTGTACTTGCTTCTTTATGAAGTCAGCAGTATTCCATGTGGCTATGATAGCGTATTTAACTTGAAAAGCTATAAATTAACTTATTGAATTTAAAAATAAATTTAGAGTAAAAACTCTATTTTCATCTGCTCTGTTAGTGGATTTTTACCATATAGAAAAAGGAAAGAAAAGCTTTTTTCAGAATTCATTATGCCGATGATTTTTTGAATGATTTTCAGCAAGAAAGGCGTATTGAAATACCCTTGGAAAATGCCTAAAAAAAGGCCTTTTTATTCAATTTTGCCGCTGCTTTTTGATTTTGAGTAAATTCTATTGAGTGGGCGCTCTTGAAAATCATGCGCGCTTTCAAACCGATGGATGCCCTTTAAGGGGGCTCTTCAGTCATGCAGGGCAGGAGCTGACGGTGCATTTTACAGAAGGTAAAGCGCTGGCGGCAGGGGATAAATACAGGCTGATTATTTTAAACTGTTCATAAAAAGAGCCGCATTTCTAAGACTGAAAATGCGGCCCTTTGGGGGATTAAACTTGGGACAAAGCCTGTTCTAGGTCTGCAATCAAATCATCTATATGTTCGATGCCTACAGACAGGCGCACCATATCAATGCTCACTCCCGCAGACTTTAATTCCGCTTCATTCAGCTGACGGTGTGTGGTGGTGGCAGGGTGGCAGGCCAGGCTTTTGGCATCGCCAATATTGACCAGGCGGGTGAAAAGCTGAAGAGCATCAATAAAGCGGGTACCGCCTTCGCGGCCATCTTGTACCCCAAAAGATAAAATTGCGGAAGGCTTTCCTTTAACGTATTTTTGCGCCAACGCATGCTGAGGATGGTTTTTCAGTCCGGCATAGTTGACCCATTTCACTTTAGGATGGGCTTGCAAATATTCTGCGACTTTCTGCGCATTTTCAGTATGGCGTTCCATACGCAGGTTCAGCGTTTCTAAGCCTTGCAGAATCAGGAACACACTTAAAGGACTAATGGCTGCGCCGGTATTGCGTAATGGCACCACGCGGGCACGCGCGATATAAGCTGCTTCGCCTAGAGCTTCGACATAGTTCACGCCGTGATAGCTTGGGTCTGGCGTATTCAGTACTTTAAAGCGCTCAGGATACTTGCCCCAAGGAAATTTGCCGCTGTCGACAATCGCGCCGCCAATCGAGTTGCCATGACCGCCAATATATTTGGTCAGTGAATGCACCACGATGTCAGCGCCATATTCAAAGGGCTTCAGCAGTGCAGGAGTTGCGACGGTATTATCGACCACCACAGGCACGCCATATTCATGTGCGATTTTGGCAATCGCTTCTAGGTCAATGATGTTGCCGAGCGGATTGCCAATCGATTCAACAAAGACCAGCTTGGTTTTTTCATCAATTAAACCGCGCAGAGCTTCAGGGTCTTGATAATCAAAGAAACGCACTTCAATGCCTTGTTTCGGCAGAGTGTGGGCAAACAGGTTATAGCTGCCGCCGTACAAGGTCGACACGGAAGCAATGTTATCGCCTGCTTCGGTAATGGTTTGAATGGCATAAGTAATGGCTGCCATGCCAGAAGCCAAGGCCAACGCGCCAATACCCCCTTCGAGTGCGGCTAAACGCTGTTCCAGCACCGCAGTGGTCGGGTTCATAATTCGGGTATAAATATTGCCTTGGACTTTAAGGTCAAATAAATCCGCACCATGCTGCGTATCGTCAAAAGCATATGAGGTGGTTTGATAAATGGGCACGGCCACAGCCTTAGTGGTGGCTTCTGGGCTGTATCCTGCGTGAATGGCTAAAGTTTCATCTTTATAAGTCATGATTGCGTCATCTAAGTGAGTTATTTATCAAGGCGGTTATTCAATCAGTCTATCATTATTGAATATGAGTAAAAGTGAACATTATAGGAAAGAAAATCTGTTTTATTCATATATGTGATTTTAAAATGCATTAAATCCAATGGATTTAAGTGTGCAATAGCGCGTTGAAAAAATAAACACACCTTTAGTTGTAACAAACTATGGAAGTTGTTCGGCATTTCTTATGTTTTCAGCGCTTTTATCGTATAATGTTCCGATTATTTTTTCGCTCATTTGAGCAGGGGGCGCTTTTTGCTGTCCCCCAATCTGGTTTTCTATTGAGGAGTCCTGCGTGGCCCAATATATTTATACGATGAACCGAGTGTCTAAGATGGTTCCGCCGAAGCGCGAAATCTTAAAAGACATCTCTTTGTCATTTTTCCCGGGTGCAAAAATTGGTGTACTTGGTTTAAACGGTGCAGGTAAATCAACCTTGCTTCGTATTATGGCGGGCGTAGACAAAGATTTCTCTGGTGAAGCGCGTGCGCAGCCCGGTATCAAAATCGGTTACCTAGAACAAGAGCCGCCGCTGGATCCAAATAAAGATGTGCGTGGCAACGTAGAAGATGGTTTACGTGAACCCTTGGATGCTTTGGCGCGTTTGGACGAAGTATTTGCTGAATATGCAGCAGAAGATGCAGACTTTGATGCATTGGCAAAAGAGCAAGAGAAACTTGAAGCGATTATCCATTCATGGGATGCGCATAACCTGAGCAACCAAATGGATCAAGCAGCGGCAGCGTTGAATCTTCCAGCTTGGGATGCAGACGTGACCTTGCTTTCAGGTGGTGAGCGCCGTCGTGTTGCATTGTGCCGTTTGCTTTTATCTAAGCCAGACATGTTGCTTCTAGACGAACCGACGAACCACTTGGATGCAGAATCTGTGTCTTGGTTAGAGCGTTTCTTGAAAGACTTTGCGGGCACTATTGTGGCAATTACGCACGACCGTTATTTCTTGGATAACGTAGCAGAATGGATTCTTGAGCTTGACCGCGGCATGGGTATTCCGTATCAAGGCAACTATTCTTCTTGGTTAGAGCAGAAGAATGCGCGTCTAGAACAAGAGAACAAGCAAGAAGAATCTTTTGCTAAAGCATTGAAGAAAGAGCTTGAATGGGTTCGTTCAAATGCGAAAGGCCAGCAAAAGAAAAATAAAGCGCGTATGGAGCGTTTTGAAGAGCTTAACTCACGCGAATTCCAGCAGCGTAACGAAACTTCTGAAATCTATATTCCACCTGGTCCACGCCTAGGCAATAAAGTCGTAGAAGTGGAAGGCATCAGCAAATCATTTGATGGCCGCGTACTGTACGAAAACCTGAGCTTTACCGTACCGCCTACCGCAATTGTGGGTATCGTGGGTCCAAATGGTGCGGGTAAAACCACACTGTTCCGTATGATGACTGGTGAACAACAGCCGGATACAGGTACGGTGACTTTGGGTGAATCGGTTAAAGTGGCGTATGTGGGTCAGATTCGTGACACTTTAGATAACAACAAAACTGTTTGGGAAGAAGTTTCTGGCGGTTTGGATATCTTAAGAATTGGCGACTATGAAATTGCATCACGTGCTTATATCGGCCGCTTTAACTTTAAAGGTCAAGACCAGCAGAAGCGTGTAGGTGAGTTGTCAGGCGGTGAGCGTAACCGTTTGCAGCTGGCGAAAATCCTGCAAATGGGCGCAAACGTGATCTTGCTGGATGAGCCATCGAACGACTTGGATATCGAAACCTTGCGTGCGCTTGAGGATGCAATTCTTGTATTCCCAGGTACGGTAATGGTGGTGTCGCACGACCGTTGGTTCCTTGACCGTATTGCAACGCATATCTTGTCGTTTGAGAATGAACAGCCTGAATTCTACGAAGGCAACTATGCAGAATACGAAGCCTATCGTTTAGCGCGTTTAGGTGATGCTGCAGTTCAAAAACGTACCAAATACAAGAAAATTGGCGGTTAATTTCCCCGCATAAAAAAACCAGCCTTCGGGCTGGTTTTTTTATTTTGCAGGATTCAGCTGAATACGATTTTTTCATATGCATGGATAAGCGCATTATTTGCAGGGGCATATCCTTGATCGGCTGCTTTTTTCAGCCATAATTCGGCAAGACTGAAATTCCTTTCTAAGCCTAATTCTCCATTGAGATAGCAAATTCCTAATTTATATTGAGCTTCTTTATGCCCTCTTAGGGCGGCATTTAAAAAACTCCAAATTGCATTGCGGAAGTCAATGTTAGAGGGGTCAGTTTGACTATCGGTATGATGCAATAAAAATTCTTGATGGTGTTGAATGGCGAGATGTTCAAAATATTCACCTTGAACATAATTATTGTTGGCTTCCAAAATCAGTGAATGCATTCCTTGCATTTCTTCATTTGAAGAGTGTAACAAAGCAGAACTGATCATTTTTATAACGTATTTGATCATGCTGAACTCCTTTATAAGTGTTACATTTTCTGGCTAGCTGTTGTTTAATTTATAATGCGTAAAGTTATATATCACGTTACTTTTTGTTGAAATTTATAACTGTACTGGTTGAAATTTAACATGAATAAATAGACTAAGTAAGTGACTGAGCAGTTTTTTTTATCACTTAATATTGCGTAAATTCTGATGTTTAGTTGTCATCACGGGTGTTTCTTCAAAAAAATAACAGTTTGAATTAATTTGGATGTAAGCTAATTTTTAAAAGTACGGTATGTTCTTGTTTTGTAATTAACCCCAAACCTGCTGAATGCAGTGTTTCCATTATTGGAGTGCCGTCAAATATGAGGGCCTGAGTTGTGTGCCTTACACGCTAACTCAACTGCGGGTTGCGCTCTTGCTTTTATTCAAGTCAATTTTTTTATCTGAGACTCGGCTAAATTAAAATTCGAATTGACGGCTTCATTAAAATTGAATTTGTATAAATCCTGCAAATAGTTGCCTGAGTGTAATGTTATTACTTATTCAGCTCTTGTTAATCTTAAAGTTAATTATCTGCGAATAAAGTTGACAATAATGAGCCATGATCATGACCATTCACATGCGGCCGTTGCCGAAGGAAATGCTAAAAAGTTAACTTTTGCACTTATTTTAACCTCTATTTTTTTAGTCATAGAAATTATTGCCGGTTTTATGACGCAAAGTTTGGCGCTGCTGTCGGATGCGGCGCATATGTTTACCGATGCCGCTGCGCTGGCGATTGCACTGGCGGCCATCAAGATCGGAAAGCTGCCTGCGGATAATAAGCGCACTTTCGGCTATCAGCGTTTTGAAATTTTAGCAGCGCTGTTTAATGCATCGATGCTGTTTATGGTTGCCATTTACATCTTATTTGAAGCTTATCAGCGTTTCAGCCACCCGCCTGAAATTCAAAGCATGGGTATGATGATTGTCGCGGTTATCGGGCTGGCTATTAATTTAATATCCATGCGGATTTTATTTTCCAGTTCGAAAGACAGCCTAAATGTGAAAGGGGCATATTTGGAGGTGCTGAGCGATGCTTTGGGTTCGGTTGGCGTTATTATTGGCGCGGCAGTGATTTATTTTACCGGCTGGATGTGGGTGGATACTGTTATTGCGGTGCTTATCGGTTTTTGGGTGCTGCCGCGGACATGGATTTTGCTGAAGCAAAGCGTCAATATTTTGCTGGAAGGCGTGCCGGAAGAAATTGATATTGAACAGCTTCGCAAGGATTTATTGAGCTTAAAAGGGGTGGAGAGCATTCATCAGCTGAAAGTTTGGGCCATTACCTCTAAAAATGTGCATTTGACGGTGCATTTTCTGGCGCCGTGTGCCGACCGCAATGCCTTATACCGCGAGGCTTTGGAGCTGTTGAGCCATGAGCACGGCATTACAGAAATAACGCTGCAGATTGAAGATGATGTCTGTGCGGCGCATGAGCATCAGCATGACGCGCAAGCAGTAAAGCATGCTGAACAGCAGCATGCAGAGCCGCATCAGCATTAAACGGTAATACGGCTTTTAGGGGGGGGCTGTGATCAGCTTTCCCATTCGTGATTGCATTCGCGGCATTTCCATTTCTTTTGCGACTGCATGAACGCCTGCATGGAAATTTTAAAATCAGGCAAATCGCGGTAAAATAACAAACCCGCAATCGCGCAGACCATAAACACAGCAACGGTCGCTGCCTGTAAAATGGTGCCGGCGCCATTGCCAAAAAGCCACATGGCAATGCTGATAATGACCAGAAGCAGCAATACAAAAATAGCCGGAATTAAAAAGACTAGGCTTTTAGGCACCACAGGACGCGCTGCTGGCTCACCTGCTTGTGCAACAGGCATGATTTTAGGGCTCTGACATTTTGGGCAGCGGTATTGCATTGCAACTCCATAATTTTAATGTATCGTCTATTTTAATCAGAATGACGAAGAATGCAAAAACACCTGATTAAAACACTTTGGCTGGCTGGGCATTGTTAAACAGCAGGCAATAAAAAACCCAAGTCGCAATGCTTGGGTTTTTTATTAAGATGTCGCCATCTTGAATATGGCGTCCCTACGGGGATTCGAACCCCGGTTACCGCCGTGAAAGGGCGATGTCCTAGGCCTCTAGACGATAGGGACAAGTGAGGCATACACAGGTAAAACGGTTATTTGGTGGAGTCAAGGAGGATCGAACTCCTGACCTCTACAATGCCATTGTAGCGCTCTACCAACTGAGCTATGACCCCAGTCTGTGTGAGCGCTATATTAGGGATATAACACTCACGCGTCAACTAAAAAATCAATTAAGATTCATCAACTGCATCATTTTTCGGCAATTTTAAGCTTTCATTGAGTTTTTCCCATGCTTTTGCTTCTTTTTTGCTCGGACCGCCGACAATTTCGAGGGCATGGCGCAGGCGGGCAAAGGTCAAGTCAGGGCCAATGGTGACCATAGACTGCATGACCGGCGTTGAAGATGTTGAGCCGGCAATCGCAATAAAGAATGCAGGCATGAAGTCGCGCAGCTTTATTTCCATCTGGCTGGCTAAATCCATAAGGGTTTGACTGACGGTGTCATTATTCCACGTAAACAGGCTTTCAAGGCGCCAAATCGCAAACTGCAGGCTTTGACGGACTTGCTCTTCTGAAAGTTTTTTACTTTCAAACTGTTCTTTGCTTAGCGTAGGGAACTGATTGAAATAGAATCCAGCCCAGTTGACCGCTTCAGACAATAAATTGATACGTGGCTGAATCGCAGCAGCGATTTCTTCCAGCGTTTGGCGGTCAGATTTCCAAGCCAGCAGGGTATTCAGCAATTCGGCAGGGGTTAAGCCTTTAATCCACTGACCATTCAGCCAGTTGAGTTTTTCAACATCAAAAATTGGACCGCCGAGTGATACGCGCTTGATGTCAAAATGTTCAATCATTTCCGCCAAAGTGAATTTTTCACTTTCATCCGGCATAGACCAGCCCATGCGGCCTAAGTAGTTCAGCAGCGCTTCTGGCAACACGCCAATGTCTTTGTAGTAGTTGATTGATGTTGGGTTTTTTCGCTTAGAGAGCTTAGATTTGTCTGGGTTGCGAAGCAGCGGCATGTGGCAGAGCACAGGCATGTCCCAGCCGAAGTATTTGTACAGCAGCTGATGTTTCGGCGCAGAGGGAATCCATTCTTCACCGCGGATCACATGCGTAATTTCCATTAAATGGTCATCGACCACGTTTGCCAAATGATAAGTTGGCAAGCCGTCGGTTTTCAGCAGAATCTGCATATCCACTTGCGCCCATGGAATTTCCACTTCGCCGCGCAATAAGTCATCAAATTGACAAATGCCTTCAGTCGGCACTTTCATGCGGATCACATGCGCTTCACCCGCAGCCAGGCGGCGCGCAACTTCTTCTTGAGAAAGCAGTAAGCCGCGGCCGTCGTAGCGCGGTGTTTCGCCGTGCGCCTGCTGTTCTGCACGCATTTGGTCCAATTCTTCTGCAGTTGCAAAACAGTAGAAGGCATGACCCTTTTCAACCAATTCCAATGCATATTGCTTATAAATGCCCATGCGCTCAGATTGACGGTAGGGTGCATGCGGGCCGCCGATATCTGGACCTTCAGACCAGTTTAAGCCTAACCAGCGCAATGAGTCCAAAATCATTTTTTCAGATTCAGGCGTTGAGCGCAGCTGGTCGGTATCCTCAATGCGAAGAATAAACTCACCGCCATGCTGTTTCGCAAAACACAGGTTGAATAAGGCGATATAAGCTGTACCTACGTGCGGAAAACCGGTAGGAGAGGGTGCAATACGGGTGCGGACTGTCATAACTGGATATTATTCAGAATGTAAATTAGGGCTATTATAGCGAAAAAGCCTAATCACTTAATGTTAAATTCAACATTCCGTGATTAGGCTGATACTCAGGCTTCAAATTGGGGGGAGCCGTCAATTCATCAAGAGTTGTTTTGCAGGAACAGCGACTGTACAAAGCGGGTAAAGCTTTTGTTTTGAGAAGCAAAGAAATTTTGTGTCGGCGCTGATTTAAGCGCAGTTAAAACTTTTAAATTGTCATCGGACTGCTGTTTGCCTTCCGCTTTCTGCTGATTCAGCGCTTTTTCAATGGGCGATTTTTTTTCAGCCGGAATGGGCGCTTTGCTGTTTACCGTTTTGCTGATGGCAGCGGCATGTCCAGCCTGAACGGCCAATGTCAGTCCTAAGCTTAAGCATAAAGCGTGAATTAAAGGTGATCTCATTTTAAACTTCCCCCATGAGCTGATCTAGGAACCATTGTAATTGGCTTTTCTTAATATTAGTACCGCAGTACTGCGATTCAACCATCTTTAGCATCGAAAAGCAGAGCGGAGTCAATTTTTTACAAAAAGACAAATAATCTTCGCTGTAAAGATACCAAATT
Organism: Acinetobacter entericus; assembly: GCF_026168575.1. Classification (NCBI taxonomy): domain Bacteria; kingdom Pseudomonadati; phylum Pseudomonadota; class Gammaproteobacteria; order Moraxellales; family Moraxellaceae; genus Acinetobacter; species Acinetobacter entericus. Next base: position 194,658 of record NZ_JAPEQW010000003.1, on the reverse strand, counting down.
GGTGAGGTTTATCCTTGCCTACCTGTATTTGTAACAAACAACTATGGAGATAACGTGGAGAAAAGCCTGACCGCAGCTGATTTAGCAAAAAAAGCGCAAATAACAGCAGTATTTTGGATATATTTTAAACAGAAATAAAAGTGATTTAATAATATAAACAGCTGATTGTTCGTACTATTTTTTATTTATATAGTGCATTTAATCAAATAAATGAGCAAATGGCATGAAAAAAATAATCGCGGCGGGAGTTTTGGCTTTTTTAGCAGGCGCGGGCGCGCAAGTGTATGCGGCCAAAGATTTTTTGAATGTGTCTTATGATCCGACCCGTGAATTTTACCAAGAGTATAATCAGGAATTTGGCGCCTACTGGAAAAAGCGCACCGGTCAAGAGGTGAATTTCAAGCAGTCGCATGGCGGTTCCGGCAAGCAGGCGCGCGCTGTAGCGACAGGCCTGCAGGCAGACGTCGTGACCTTGGCCTTGGCCAATGATATTGATGAAATTGTAAATACGGGGCAGATTGATAAAAACTGGCAAAAAGAATTCCCCAATAACTCTGCGCCTTATACCTCAACCATTGTATTTCTGGTGCGCAAAGGCAATCCCAAACAGATTAAAGATTGGAATGACCTGACGAGACAGGGTGTTGAAATCATCACGCCGAACCCGAAAACGGGCGGGGCGCCGCGCTGGATTTACTTATCTGCATGGGGCTACGCGCTGAAACAGCCAGGCGGCAATGATGCCAAGGCCAAAGAGCTGGTACGAAAACTCTATGGCAATGTCAAAGTATTGGATTCAGGCGCTCGCGGCTCGCTGACGACTTTTGCTGAACGCGGCATTGGCGATGTGCTGCTGTCTTGGGAAAATGAAGCGCTGCTGGCGACTCAAGGCTTAGGTAAGGATAAGTTTGATGTGATTTATCCCTCTGTTTCAATTTTGGCGGAACCGTCTGTCGCGATTGTGGATAAAACAGTTGATAAAAATGGCAACCGCAATTTGGCCAAAGGCTATTTGAATTATCTTTATTCCCCTCGTGGGCAGGAGCTGGCAGCGAAGTATTATTTCCGCCCGCGCGACAGCAAAGCGGCAGCGAAATATGCAGCGCAATTCCCGAAAGTGAAGACGTTTACCATCGATAAAGTCTTTGGCGGCTGGGCTAAAGCGCAGCAAGCCCATTTTGTGAATGGCGCGATTTTTGATCAAATTTACAGTGAGAAGAATTAAGGCATTCACACTTTAAAGAAAAGTTAAAAAATGGATAGTCTTGGTTATCCATTTTTTATATATCTAAAGAATAAAATGGTATATATAGTGAATAAGTAAAGTGTTTTGATTTTTTATCATCTAAAACAAAGAATTAAATAACAGCACCATCCCTGTATTTGATAGCCCAGCGTCTGAATGCATTGAAGTTAATAATTTTATTTCATATATTTAGCACTATTAACGATATTTTTTGTACGGCTATGAAAATTCAATTAAAAGCTTTATTCAGCGCAGCTTTGCTGTCTGCCGGTTTTGCACTCAGCGCGGGCTCAGCACAGGCAGCGGACCGTGAATTCCTGAATGTCTCCTATGATGCGACCCGTGAATTTTATGATGACTTCAATAAATCATTTGGCGCATATTGGAAAGAGCGTACAGGCAACACTGTAAATTTCAAACAGTCGCATGGCGGTTCAGGCAAGCAGGCGCGGTCAGTGGTTGATGGTTTAAAAGGCGATGTAGTGACATTGGCCTTAGCCAATGACATCGAAGAAATTGTGAAATCGGGTCAAATTCAGCCCGGCTGGCAAAAAGAATTCCCCCATAATTCTGCACCTTATACCTCAACCATTGTCTTTATGGTGCGCAAAGGCAACCCGAAACACATTAAGGATTGGTCTGATCTGACGAAACCGGGTGTACAGATTATTACGCCAAATCCGAAAACAGGCGGCTTGCCGCGCTGGGTATACCTGTCTGCGTGGGGTTATGCGCTGAAGCAGCCGGGCGGCAATGATGCCAAAGCCAAAGACTTCGTCGGTAAAATGTACCGCAATGTCAAGGTTATGGATTCTGCAGCCCGCGCATCGATGACGACTTTTGCTGAACGCGGCATTGGCGATGTATTGCTGACTTGGGAAAATGAAGCTTTAGTGACCCAGAAAACACTGGGCAAAGGCAAGTTTGATATTGTTTATCCTTCAATTTCAATCTTAACAGAGCCTTCTGTAGCGATTGTTGACAAAACCGTGGAAAAAAACGGCAATAAATGGCTGGCCAAAGGCTATATCAACTATTTATATTCGCCTCTAGGCCAGGACATGGCGGCACGTCACTTCTACCGTCCGCGCAATGCTGAAGTTTTAGCGAAATATAAATCGCAATTCCCGCCTTTGAAGACCTTTACCATTGATGAAGTGTTTGGCGGCTGGGCCAAAGCGCAGCAAACCCATTTTGTGAATGGCGCGGTCTTTGATCAGATTTATAGCTCAAAACGCTGATTGAAAGCATTGGATTCGCATGCTGCAAGGTTTGTAAGGTGACGTTTCAGTTTTTTCAAAGCCAATCAGCGGATTGGCTTTTTTACATCTGACTTTTTTAAATTTGAATGGTTTTAAAGCGCTTTAAACAGACCATATCTTATGGCCAATGCTGCGGTTTGCGCAGTATCAGGAATCTTCTGACCATATGCCAAGTTCATAGCCGTCCACGTCTTTAAAATGAAAGCGGCGCCCGCCCGGAAAACGGAAGATCTCCTGCGTGATTGTTCCGCCAGCCATTTGAACCGCCTGCAAACTTTCCTGCAGATTGGCGCTATAAAGGATCACCAGCGCGCCGCCGTGCGGCTGCACATCATGAGACTGGCTGAATCCGCCTTTGAGCTGTCCTGAATCAAACTCGCAGTATTCGCTGCCGAAATCGGTGAATATCCATCCGAGCTGCGCATAAAAGGCTTTGCTGGATGGAATGCTGGCGACATTGAATTCAATGTAGTTGATTGGATTGCTGCTGTTTGCTGGGTGCGGAGACTCTTGCATATGGGGACTGTCCAAATGTTAAGCTTCAATTTTTTAAATTAGCACGGAAAAGGGATGGATGCCAAAACATGGATCAAAGGCCTGAGAGCGGATGCGTAAAGCGCTTGAAATTTAAAAAACTTTATTGCGTCTGCAAATTGAATGCGCTTTACAGCCGCCGCTGATGCCTAAGAACTGTTAAAGGATAAAAAGTGTTATGATTTTAATCAGTTGCGCTGGTTAAGCTGCAGCAGGAATTGGAATGGCGCATTTATTCGGCAGGATCTCAGCTGAAAAACGGTTTTCCCCATGAAAAGTAATATTTTCCTACAAAAAGACGTTTGGAGCTTTAATAAAACAAGGTAATAATGTGCAGTTACTTTTTTACGTGCTGAAACCATCTATATGTCGCATATTTCTGTATTACTTCATGAAACCGTTGATGCTTTGCTTGCAGGGCGGAGTACAGGAATTTATATAGACGGTACTTTTGGACGTGGAGGCCATACCCGTTTATTATTGTCGAAATTGGATGAAAATTCACATGTTTATGCCTTCGACAAAGACCCGCAAGCGCTAGAAACAGCGGCAGTTCTGGCGGCGGAAGATCCGCGCTTTACCATCATTCATGCCAGCTTTGCAGATATGCAGCAGGAAATGGCGGCGCGCGGCATTGAAACAGTTGATGGCGTCATGGCGGATTTAGGCGTGTCATCGCCGCAGCTGGATCAGGCAGAGCGTGGCTTCAGCTTTATGAAAGACGGCCCGCTGGATATGCGCATGGACAATTCACAAGGGCCGACAGCAGCGCAGTGGCTGGTGGATATTGCCGAAGAAGATCTGGCCAATATCATTTTCAAATACGGTGAAGAGCGCTACAGCCGCCGCATTGCCAAAGCCATTAAAAATGCAGGCTATATTGAAACCACAGGGCAGCTGGCGGAAATTGTTAAAGTGGCGCATCCGAAGTGGGAAAAAAATAAACACGCGGCAACCCGCACATTTCAGGCGATCCGTATTGCCATTAATAAAGAATTAGATGATATTGAAGCTTTCCTGCCTCAAGCAGTAAATGTATTAAAACCTGAAGCGATTTTGGCGGTCATCAGTTTCCATTCATTGGAAGACCGCCTGATTAAGCAGTTTATTCAAAAAGAATCGACCTTGGCCGAAGATACGGGCTGGGGCATGCCTCAGGAACGGGAAGATACCCGCCGTTTGAAAAAAATTGCCCGCGTCCGCGCCAGTGATGAAGAAGTTAAAGCGAATCCGCGTTCACGCAGCGCCTGGCTTCGTGTGGCAGAGCGTTTAGCTTAATAAGGCGAATAATGAAAACTGAAGCAATAGAAAAAATAGCGGATAATTTAAAGCTGAAAAAAGCGGTTGCCTATGCCATTTTACTGGCTTTGGTCTTTTTGAGCGCTGTATTTGTGGTGTTTCAAGTTTTTGAATACCGTCAGGATTACCGTAAGCTCAGCACGTATATGCGTGAGCGGGATGATTTAAATGCAGAATGGGGCCGGCTGCTGATTGAACAGCAGACTTTCGGCGCGACCGCGCAAATTGGCACGCGGGCTGTGACGCAACTGCGGATGTACTCTCCGCCAGTGGCGCAAACCGTTGTTATCTCTTTACCGCAGACTTCAGACGAGAAAAAATAAGGCTAGCTGTACCATGGTGGATAAGAAAATTAAGCAAACTGTACGGAAAAAGCAGCAGTCTGTGACAGGCCGTAATGTCATTAGTGTTGAAATGTGGCGGTTTTACCTGATGTGGGGTGTGGTGCTGCTGTGCTTTATTGCCTTGGTTGGTCGCGCTTTTTATGTGCAGGTGATTAATAAAGACTTTTTGCAAAACAAAGCCAATGCCAATATTTTAAGAACTGAAAAAGTCAAAGCCATGCGCGGCGTGATTTATGACCGGCATGGTGTGCCTTTGGCCATCAGTACGCCGGTGATGAAAGTGGTTATGGATCCGCGTGATTATTTTGACAATAAAAAGCTGTATGAAGACACGATGGCGCAGCTGGAAAAAGAGCCGAATAACCGCAAATTGAAGCGCCAATTGCCGGATAAAAACCTGAATTTGGATGAGCTGGCGGATGCCGTGGGCATCGACCGCAAAGACCTGCGCAAAAAGCTCAATGAACGCCCGCGTTCGCGCTATTTGGTGTTGCAAAAAGAAATTCCGCCGCAGCAGGCCGAGCTGATTATGAAGCGGGATTTTCAGGGCGTGTATATGGAGAAAAACTATAAGCGCTATTATCCGCAGCCGCAGCCGAATTCGCAGATTATTGGCTTGACCAACAGTGAAGGCGCAGGGATTGAAGGTTTGGAAATGCAGCTGAATGGGCGTTTGGCAGGCATTGACGGCGAACAGCAGATTGTCCGCGATAAAAAAGGCAACCGTGTGAAAGACCCGGAAGTGGTGAAAGGGGTCGAGCCGGGGGAAAACATAACCCTCAGCATTGATTCACGCCTGCAGTATATTATGTACCGTGAATTAACTGCAGCCGGCGTGGCCAATAATGCCCGCTCAGCAACCGCGATTGCGGTCGATGTCAAAACCGGTGAAATTTTAGCGATGACCAGCTGGCCTTCTTACAACCCGAATGATAAAAGCAGTTTAGGCAACAAAGACGCCATGCGTAACCGCGGCGCAGTGGACTCTTTTGAGCCCGGATCAACCATGAAGCCGATAACGGTCTCTATGGCGCTGGAAAGCGGCAAATACATGCCGAATACCGTGGTGAATACTTCGCCAGGCTCGATGCGCGTAGGCAACCATACCATCCGCGACACCCATAACTATGGCGCCTTAACGCTGGGCGGCATTATTCAAAAATCATCTAACGTCGGTGTGGCAAAAATTGCGCTGTCATTGCCGTATTCGACTTTGCCGACCTTCTATCAGCGTTTGGGTTTCGGTCAGCGTTCCGCTGTTAAATTTCCTGGTGAAAGTGCGGGCTTGATTCTGCCGAAAAGCAAATGGAATGTCTCAGAAGTGGCGACCATGGCTTATGGCTATGGCTTGAATGCGACAGTACTGCAAATTGCGGATGCTTATGCCATGATTGCCAACAAAGGCGTTAAAATGCCGCTGAGCCTGTATAAGCTTGAAGATCAGCCTCAAGGTGAGCAGATGATTAGCCCTGTCATTGCAGACCAAGTGCTGATGATGATGGAATCCGCCACCATGCCGGGCGGTACGGCAACCCGCGCGAACGTGTCCGGTTACCGCGTTGCGGGTAAAACCGGAACAGCGCATAAATTGCGTCCAGACCGTAAAGGCTATTCGACTACAGAATACCGCGCTTTATTTGCAGGTGTTGCGCCTGTAAGCGATCCGCGCATTGCGATGGTGGTTGTGGTTGAAAACCCGAAAGGCAGCTATTTTGGCGGTACAGTTTCTGCACCTGTTTTTGCGCGGGTTATGCAGGAATCTTTACGCTTAATGAACGTGCCTTTAGATAAACCTTTAGATACTCCCCAATCCAGTAAATAGGTGATGAATGTCCATTACATTTCAAGATCTCTACACCGTCAATGAGCCCGCTGCATGGATGAAAGAATCCTTCAGCGGATTCAATCTGGATAGCCGGAACGTTACAGCAGGGCAAATTTTTATTGCCCTGACTTCATTTTCGCAGCCGGAAAAAACCGTGCAGTTTGCGCAGGCTGCTTTAGATCAAGGCGCGCTGGGTGTGATTTCGGAAACCGATTTAGGCTTGGAAAAAAGTTGCACTATTGCGCATGTGCGCCATTTGATGGGGCAATGGCAGAAACAGTATTTGCAGTCGGCAGAACCGTTACAGCCTGCGCGGATTATTGCCGTGACAGGCACCAACGGCAAAACCACGATTTCCCGCTTAATTGCGGAATTACTGATGCTGCAGGGGCAAAAATGCGCGGTGATGGGGACGACAGGCAACGGCATATTGCCAAACTTGGAAGCTTCATCGCATACCACATTAGATGCGCTGCAGATGCAGAATGCTTTACACCGCTATGCTCAGCAAGGTGCTGGATTTGCTTCTATTGAAGCCAGTTCGCATGGTTTGGAGCAAGGCCGCTTAAATGGCTGTGATATCGAAATTGCGGCGTACAGCAACTTAAGCCGTGATCATTTGGATTATCACAATACGCTGGAAGCATATGCAGAGGCGAAGTCCTGCTTATTTAAATTTGAATCGCTCAAAGCAGCGGTTATTAATATTGATGATGCGCATGCTGATGTCATGCTGCAGGCAGCTCAACATAATCCTGCACAGCCGAAAATTCTGACCTATTCGACTGCGCGGCCTGCAGATTACCGGGTTGAAGCTATTCAATACAGTCTGAATGGCGCTCAGTTTAAGCTGCTGACTGCACAGGGTGAGTTTGATGTTCACAGCCCGCTGCTGGGGCATTTTAATGTCGAAAATCTTGTGGCAAGCCTTATTGCTGCTGAACAGGCCGGTTATGCGCTGCAGGATTTAATTCAGTCTGCGCCGCAGCTGCAAGGCGCGCCGGGGCGCATGCAGGTGATCCGTGATGCAGAGCGCTTATTTATTGTGGACTATGCGCATACGCCGGATGCATTGATTCAAGTGCTGCAGACGCTAAAGCGCCATGTCACCAATGACTTGTGGGCTGTTTTCGGCTGCGGCGGCGACCGTGACCGCGGCAAGCGCCCTTTGATGACACAGGCGGCATTGGATCATGCCGATATTGCATTAATCACTTCAGATAACCCGCGTACCGAGAATCCTGAACAGATTTTTGCGGATATGAAAGCCGGCATTGATTTTGGACAGAAGCATGTGCATGAAATCCGTGACCGTCGTGAAGCCATTAAATTTGCCGTGGCCAATGCCAAAAATGGCGATATTGTGGTCATAGCAGGCAAAGGCCATGAAAATTATCAGGAAATTGATGGCGTCCGCCATTGGTTTGATGACGTGGTTGAGGTGCAATCTGCAATTGACTCACAGCATCACACCGCAGATTCAGCATATCCAGCGCAATAGGAAATAAGATGCATACCTCAACAACAAGTACCGTGCCTTTAGAGCCTTGGACAGCGGAGCAATTGGCAGAGGCCGCTCAAGGTCAATGGCATCAAGGCAGAGTGCCGCAAGGTGACATCAAGCGCATCCTCACAGACTCGCGCCATGCAGAACAGGGCGATGCTTTTTTGGCGCTGAAAGGCGAGCGTTTTGACGCGCATGATTTTATTGCGCAAGTGGCGGGCAATGGCTGCGCAGTGGCTATTGTCAGCCATCCTGTAGATGCTGAGATTTGCCAGCTGGTGGTTGAGGATACCCGTTTGGCTCTTGGCCGGCTGGGCGCTTATCGCCGCGCGCACAATCCGCAGCTGAAGGTGATTGCATTGACAGGCAGCAGCGGCAAGACCACCACGAAGGAAATGCTGGGCAGCATTTTGTCCCGCCTTGCGCCGACACTGATCACCCGCGGCAACCTGAACAATGATTTAGGCGTCCCGATGATGCTGCTGGAGCTGCGTCAAGAGCATCAGTATGCGGTGATGGAGCTGGGCGCCAGCCATCAGGGAGAGATTGATTATACCTCTAATCTGGTTCAGCCTCAGGCCGCAGGGATTATCAATATCGGCACAGCGCATATGGGTGAATTTGGCGGCCGGGACGGCATTTGCCGTGCCAAATCTGAAATTTACAGCCATATCGCCAAAATCGGCACATCGATTGTGCCGGCAGCGGATGATTTTAGCGATAAAATCCGCAGTGCTGTGCAGACTGACAATGTCATGAGTTTTGGCGCAGGCGGTGATGTCTTTGCCACAGAGATCGAGCTGTATCCTCAATCCTCGAGTTTTACTCTAAATACGCCTGTAGGCGTGCGCCATGTGGATTTGCCATTTGCTGGAGAGCATAATGTGCAAAATGCCTTGGCGGCTGCGGCTTTTGCCTTGTCTATCGGCATCGGTTTGGGTGATATTGCTGCCGGCCTGGAAAACGCCACAGGAGCGAAGGGCCGCCTGAATTTTATTCAGCATAAAAATCATTTGTTTATTGATGATACTTACAATGCCAATCCAACTTCTATGCGCGCCGCCGCGGAGGTTTTAGCGCAGCAGGATGGCATTAAAGTGATGGTGATGGGCGATATTGGCGAACTGGGGAGCAGCGCAGCACAGCAGCATTACATGCTGGGGCGTGACCTGGTCTCTGTCAAAGGTGTAAACTTTGTCATTGCTGTCGGTGAATTTTCGCCTGCGGTGCAGGAAGGCGCACGCAGCACCCAGTACGGTAAAAAATTGCAGGCGTTTTTAACGCAAGCGCAGGCGCTGCCTCTTTTATTAAGTCTTGTTGAAACACATCAGCCTCAGTCCATGAGTTTCCTGTTTAAAGGTTCCCGTTATACCCACATGGAAACATTGATGGCTGACTTGATGGAGAAACTCTAAATGTTGTTATGGTTATTTGAACATCTTGCGGGCTATCACAGCTCGTTTCAGGTTGTTCGTTATTTGACATTGCGTTCACTGCTGAGCGTGCTGACTGCGCTGACGATTGGCTTGGCCTTAGGCCCTGTCATGATCCGCAAGCTGCAGGCTTTGAAATACGGCCAAGCGGTAAGCTCATTTGCGCCTGAAAACCATGCAAAGAAAATGGGCACGCCAACAATGGGCGGCATACTGGTACTGCTCTCCATCGGCATTTCAACTTTGCTGTGGGCGGATTTATCCAATCCATATGTCTGGATTGTACTGGCTGTGATGGTGATCTTTGGTGCAGTCGGCTGGGCTGATGACTGGATTAAAGTCCGTTATAAAGATAATGCCGGCCTGCCGGCGAAGAAAAAGTTCTTTTGGACTTCTGTAGGCTCTTTAGGGGCGGGTATTGCGCTGTATGTGATTGCCATACATCAGGCGAATCCTGTGCATACGGCAGATATGCTGGATGTGCTGATTCCATTCTTTAAAGAAATCAGCATTCCGCTGTCTGCGATTCCACTGGGCATTGGCTTTATTCTTTTCACCTATTTAGTGATTAACGGCGCATCCAATGCAGTCAACCTGACCGACGGCTTAGATGGCCTGGCGATCATGCCGATAGTGCTGGTGGCTGCAGGCTTGGGCGTATTTGCTTATTTAGGCGGAGATGTGCGCTTTGCAAATTATCTGCATATTCCTTATGTGAAGTATGCCTCTGAATTAGTAGTGATCTGCGCCGCCATGATCGGCGCAGGCTTGGCCTTCCTTTGGTATAATGCGCATCCCGCTCAAGTCTTCATGGGTGACGTCGGCGCATTGTCTTTAGGCGCAATGCTGGGCACCATCGCAGTGATGGTGCGTCAGGAAATTGTATTCGCCATTATGGGTGGTGTATTTGTGGTCGAGGCAATTTCAGTCTTTCTGCAAATCGGCTCGCTGCGCATGCGCAACAAGCGGGTATTTTTGATGGCGCCGCTGCATCACCATTATGAGAAAAAAGGCTGGCGTGAAACCCAAGTCGTGATCCGTTTTTGGATTATTACAATTATGCTGGTAGTTTTGGGGCTAATGACTTTAAAATTGCGTTAAGCGAATTGAATCTGAAAAGCCGGCATTTGCCGGCTTTTTTTATGCCTGAATGGCTTTGGAGAAAATGATGAATCTGCTGATGTGTCCAGTTTGCCATAAGCAATTAAAGCTGACAGACAAGACATGGCGCTGTGACAACAATCACAGTTATGATGTGGCAAAGCAGGGCTATGTCAATTTACATGTGGTACAGCATAAGCACAGTAAAAATCCAGGAGATACGCCTGAATCTGTACAGGCGCGCCGTGCATTTTTAAGCGCAGGCCATTATGCGCCGCTGCAGCAGGCAGCCGTTGAAAAAATCAAGGCATTGCGCATTGAAAATTTATTGGATATCGGCTGCGGCGAAGGCTATTACACCAATGCGATGCACAGCGAAGTGATGCAGTGTGTAGGGGTGGATATTGCTAAAAATGCAGTACAGGCCGCCGCCAAATTGAATAAAAATATCACATGGGTGGTGGGGACGGGGGCAACGTTGCCGGTGCTGGAGCATTCTGTTGATGTGTGCACCAGTTTGTTCAGCCCGATTCCCAAAGATGAAATCTTGCGGGTGCTGAAGCCACAGGGCTATTTGATGGTGGTCACCCCTGGGCCGCAGCATTTGTATGCGCTGCGTGAGGCGCTGTTTGAAGAGGTGCAGGCGCATGATCCGCATAAATTTGCGCATCAGCTGGAAGATGCTTTTGAACTGGCGGAAGAGCTGATAATTGATGCCCCGATGGTCTTGCCGCAGCAGGATCTTAAAAATCTGATCGCCATGACGCCATATGCCTATAAGGCGAAGCCTGAGCGCAGAGTTGCTCTGGAAGCTCAAGCAGAAATTGAATTAACAGCACAGTTTCAAATATTTATTTTCCAGAAAAAGTAAGGCAGTTTTGAAATGCAAAAAGCCCTCATAAGAGGGCTTTTTGCATGGCGCAATGGTTTTTACTCAACCTGTTCGATGAGTTCTCCCAGTGCGTCTGAATGTGCTTTAGGCGCAGACGGAGCAGGGCGGTTTTGCATTGCAGGCGGTGCGTTATTATTCGGCACTAACATTTCTTCACCAGGCAAATCTGCAAAATCATTTTGTGATGGGCTGCTGGCGGCAGGTGCGGGCGCTGGGCGGTATATTGGCTGCGCTAATGGCGGTGCCGCGCGGTCACGCGCCTGATCAGCAGCAGGGTCATTGCTGGCTGCTTGATTGCGGTTGATTGGCGCTTTGGCATTTTTATCTAAGCGCACCCAAGACTCAGGTGTATCTTTTAATGCATTTGCCATAAAGTTTGTCCAAACAGGCAATGCGGCTACACCGCCATACTCACGGCGTCCAAGCGTGGCGGGCTGATCAAAGCCAACCCATGCAATCGCGACTAATTTGCTGTTAAAGCCCGCGAACCAGGCATCTTTAGCGTCATTGGTGGTTCCTGTTTTGCCGCCAATGTCATTCCTGCCAATTTTCAGCGCAGCACGTCCAGTACCGTGCTGAATAACATCCCGCAAGATGTTGGCCATATCAAAAGCTGAGCTGGATTTTAAAATCCGTGTCGCTTGGCGGTAATCTGCAGTATCAATTTCATTTTTAGGCTGGATTTGGGCAGCGCCAGTGACTTGGAAGGCTTCATCATCAGGTGTAACCGGTTCATTCGCATCCAGAGGCTGATCTTTTTCATTGATGCAGGGAATGCAGGCATACTCAGGGTTGGATTGGTAAATAACCTTGCCGTATGCATCTTCAATCCGGTCAATAAAATGCGGCTGAATGCGGTAACCGCCATTGGCGAAAGTCGCATAGCCTGTCGCCATCTGCACAGGCAAGACCTGCGGTGTGCCGAGGGCAATCGTGTAGTTGCGCGGAATTTGATTTTCCTGCAGGCCGAAATCCATAAATAACTGGCGCGTGCGTTCAATGCCCACCATTTGCAGCAGGCGTACAGATACGGTGTTGCGCGACAAGTACAGCGCGCGGCGCAAAGGAATCATGCCTAAATAGCGGCCATCCGAGTTTTTCGGCGTCCATTTGCCAATGGTGATTGGGCTGTCATTGACCATGCTGTAGGGCGTCATGCCGCGTTCTAAGGCCAAGGCATAGACGAAGGGTTTGATGGTTGAGCCGGGCTGGCGCCAGCCTTGTAATGCGCGGTTGAATTTAGACTGATAGAAATTGTAGCCGCCAGCAATAGCTTCAATTGCGCCATTATTGGGATTCAGCGCGATCAGCTGGCCTTGCGCTTTGGGAATCTGCACTAAGGACCAGGAGGTTTTGTCCTGATTGGGGCGCAAACGGATAATATCTTTCACTTTGACAATTTGCGAAGCATTGCTTGGCGCATTGCCTACACTGTTAGCATTGCGGTAGGGGCGCGCCCATGACATGCCTGACCACGGCACGGTTACCGTAGAGCCATCCTGCATTAAAGCGTCAAAAGTCGATGATCCGACTTTTATCACTTTTGCGGGAAAGGTGTCGGCATAAGCCATAAACTCCGACAGCGGTTTGTCATGCGCTTCCGCGCCGCGCCAGCCGTGACGGCGGTCATAATCTTCCAAACCGTTTTGCACTGCTTCTTCAGCATAGGCTTGGCGCTTGCTGTTGATAGTCGTATACACCTTATAGCCTGAATCAGTCGCCTGTTCACCCAGTGTCTGCACCAGTTCGGAACGGACCATTTCGCCGACATACGGGAAGCGGTTGCTGACGCCCCGTTCAGGCATATCCAGACTGATAGGTTCAGCAATCGCTTTTTGGTATTCGGGCTGATTGATATAGCCGAGCTGAAGCATGCGGCCTAAAATCCAGTTGCGGCGTTCAAGAGCGCGTTTGGGATTGGCGACAGGATTGTATTTTGACGGCGCTTTAGGCAGGCCGGAAATCATCGCCATCTGCGCGGTAGTGAGCTCGTCTAAATTTTTGTTGTAATAGATCTTAGCGGCAGCTGCAATGCCATAGGCATTTTTGCCTAAAAAGATTTTATTGACATACAGCGTTAAAATTTCTTCTTTGCTCAGGTTCTCTTCAATTTTCCGCGCTAAAAAAATTTCAGTCAGTTTGCGCTTTAGGGTGCGTTCAGGGCTTAAATAGTAGTTTTTGGCAACCTGCATGGTAATGGTGGACCCGCCCGTCTGTACATCAGAGCCAGTGACGCTTTCACTGACCGCGCGGCCAATGCCTTTAAAGCTGATGCCGCTGTGCTCAAAAAATGACGAATCTTCGGCTGCTAAAAAGGCATGGATAAAAGTGGGCGGAATTTGATTATATTCCACTGGCACGGACAGTTTGCCCCCATACTCGGCAATCAGCTCGTTATCTGCACTATACACTTGCAAAGGCTTTAGTAACGGCGCCTTTTTTAAGATAGACATTTCAGGTAAAGATGGGGCAATATAGAGATACATGCCATAGAAACCCATCGGAATTGAGACCAATACAATAATTAGGATCAAAAAAAATGGATGAACAAGGCCTGAACAAGATAGCTTTTTCATAACAAGTAAGTTTTAATAAGAGCTAATGGCAAACTAATTAGCGGTCAGTATATCCTTAAGCCGTGCAGATTGTTATATGAGATATTGTATCTGCATAAAATTATAGACCAAATCTAATTAGTGAGTTAATTTTTTGGGGATAAAAAAATAATAGGAATTATATTGTGCTCAGGTTATATCGTAAGCCAAATAAGGGGTTGATGGGAGTCGATATTAGTTCGACTTCTGTTAAGGTTTTGGAACTTTCTGTAAAAAGTGGACGGTATTGGGTAGAAAGCTATGCTTTGGTACCTTTGTCGGAAGGAAGCGTTGTTGAAAAAAACATCTTAAATCCAGAAGCTGTGGGCGATTCACTAGAGCGTGCGATTAATTTAGCCAATACTCAAACAGTGACTGCAGCCTTGGCCATACCGACTTCAATGGTGATTACAAAAATCATTGAGATGGATGCTGATATGACGAGTGATGAGCGTGAAGTTCAAATTCGTATGGATGCGGAGCAGTATATTCCTTTCCCTCTGGATGAAGCGAGCCTTGACTTTGAAGTTCTTCCAGACCGCTTATCCAACCCAAACCGTGTTAATGTTCTGCTGGTAGCCACTCGAATTGAAAATGTTGAAGCACGTTCTGAAGTGCTGGAGCTGGCAGGCTTGTCGCCTAAAATTGCTGATGTAGAAAGCTTTGCTTTGGAAAATGCATTCAAGGTATTTGCCGATACATTGCCAATGGGGGTGAAAACCGTCGGGATCTTGGATATTGGGCACAGCATGACGACTTTGTCTGTGATGCAGAATAATAAAGTCATTTATACCCGCGAACAGGTTTTTGGCGGCAAGCAGCTGACTCAAGAAATTCAAAACCGCTACGGTTTATCCTTTGAAGAAGCAGGGCGTGCAAAAAAGACCAGAGCATTGCCGGATGATTATGATATTGAAGTGCTGGAGCCATTTTTAGAAGCGGTTGTGCAGCAAGCGGCGCGTTCATTGCAGTTTTTCTTTTCATCTTCACAATTTAATGAAATTGACCATATTTTGCTGGCTGGCGGGAATGCCAATATTCCAGGATTAGCAAAATTGCTGCAGCAGAAGCTGGGTTACCGGGTCACGATTGCCAATCCATTTTTGCAAATGGGTTTTTCACCTCAAATTGATATTAAAAAAATTGAAAATGACGCTTCATCGCTCTTGGTGGCATGTGGTCTAGCATTGAGGAGTTTTGATTGATGGCGAAAATTAACCTGCTCCCTTGGCGCGATGCGCTCAGAGAGAAACGAAAAAAAGAATTTATTGCAATTTGCATTGGGGCGTTTTTTGTTGGGGTTTTAGGGGTTGGTTCAACTTGGCTGTATTTTGATAACCGATTGCAGGATCAGGAACAAGCGAATCAGCTTATTGTCAGCACCAATCAAAATTTGGATATTCAGCTGAAGTCGCTGGAAGGCTTGCAGGAACAGCGCAATGCGATTGTTGAGCGGATGAAGCTGATTCAAGGCTTGCAAGGCCAGCGGCCAATTGCTGTTCATTTGATTGATGAGTTGGTACGTGTTACGCCAAGCAATATGTATATTACAAAATTTAGTCGCTTAGGGGATAAATTCACATTGGAAGGCAAGGCGGAAAGTCCAAATACGGTTGCGGAACTGCTCCGTAATCTTGAGGCTTCCTCATGGTACCGCAATGCATTCATGAGTTCTTTCTTAGCAACAGAAGAGAAAAAAGATCAGGCGGCTAGCTCCATTGTGCCCCGTATCGAAGATAGCTATGGAACATTTACTGTAACTGCTGATTTGGATGCTATTGCACAGCCTGAATTGTCTGGAGCTGATTCTGCTGCTGCGGCACAATCAGGCACTGCAGCGTCTACACCGGAGGCTGTCAAATGAGCCGTGAAGAATTTGAAGAGTTAAGTCAAGAAGCCGTACTTGCGCCAAAGAAAAAACTGACTTTGGATAAATTTTTACAGCAATTCAATACACTGGATACCAACAATTATGGCAGCTGGCCATTATCAGTAAAAATTACCTGCTGGATTTTTATTATTGTGTTTGTACTGGCTGCAGGTTATTTTTTGGCGATTAAAGGCAAGATGGATGAAATCTCTAATGCGAATGCGCAAGAGCAAAACTTGCTGAATGAATTTAGGGAAAAGGACTCTAAACTCCGCAACTTGCAGCAGTATCAAATACAGCTGCAGGAGATGGAAGCACGCTTTAATCAGCAATTGGAGCAATTGCCAAAAGAAACTGAAATCCCCGGTTTGGTTGAGGATATTAACTTGACTGGTGTGAATTCTGGCTTGAAGTTTAAAAATATCCGTCTCGAGCCTGAAGTGAAGCAAGAGTTCTTTATTGAACAGCCGATCGCGATTGATGCGACGGGTGATTATCATTCATTTGGCGCATTTGTCAGTGGCATTGCGGGATTATCTCGGATTGTCACCTTGCATGATTTTGAGATAACGGCAACGGAAAATAAAGAACAAAGAACAGATATTCCTAAGGTTAATTACAGCTTAAAAGCGAAGACGTATCGCTATATCGGTAATAGTGATGAAGCAGGTGATGCTAAGGTAAATCAAGCGGCGCCAGAAGGAGGAACAAACTAATGAAAATTCAAAAAATTTCTATGTTTGTAATGCTGGGTGTCGTGCTCTCAGGTTGTGAGTCGCGTATAGATGTGGTTAATCAGGAGATGGCGAATATCCGCAATCAACAACCGATTCCAATCGAACCGGCACCTGATTTCGTGCCTGCTGAGAGCTTTAATTATGCAGCGCAGCAATTAAGAAGCCCTTTCATGCCTGGTTCATTGGCATCTGAATTGAAAATAATGGCAGGAAAGCGGGTTTATCCAAATTTAAACCGTCAATTGCAGCCGCTGGAAAGTTTCCCGATTGAAAATTTAAATTTGAAAGGAAGCTTGCGGAACCAATCAGGACAAATTATGGCATTAATTCAAACGCCTGATGGTCAAGTTGAACGTGTACAGGTGGGCAGCTATATGGGGCTTAATCATGGCCGTATTATAAAAATCACGCCAACTCAAATTGATGTAATGGAGATTATTCCAGATGGGCGAGAAGGTTATGTTGAACGTCCTAGAAGTCTTATATTAATTGGACCAGCACCTTAAGTTTAAAGGAATAAAAATGAAAAATAGTGTTAAAGATTTTATTTTTGGGGATGGCAATACAATGAATCAAGTGTTTCGTCAGTTTTCAATGGGTGCAGTTGCAATAGCGGTCATGCAGGCTGCCAGCGCTCAAGTCAGTATGACGAATATCGTGCCAATGCAGATTCCAGGTCAGGGCACTGAAATTCGTGTGATGTTTAATGGTTTGCCTCCACAGCCTCAGGCCTATCAGCTTGAACAGCCTTCACGTTTGATCTTGGATTTTGATAAAGCGGATCAAAAGCTAAAGCAGAATTCAATTCCGGTTGCAACCAGTGAAGCGGATTCGGTTGATATTAGTTCGGATGCGCAGCGTTCACGCTTAACGGTGAATTTGGCCAATGCCGGGGCTTTCACAACTCGAGTTGAAGGCAATACCTTTATCCTGAAAATCAATTCAGCAGCAGATGCCCAAATACAGCCGGCAATGAAGGAGCAAGCGCAGGGTATTTCTAATATTGGCTTTAATCGCGGAGCGAATGGCGAAGGCCAGATTGTCGTAGATTTGCTGGGTGGGAATACGCCAGTAGATGTACAGCAGCAAGGCAGTAAAATTGTTATTCGTACATTGGGTAATAAAGTGCCTGCGCATTTAACTCGCCGCTTGAATGTGAATGATTTTGCTACGCCTGTTTCGACTGTTGATGCGCATAATGATGGTGGAAATGGCATTATTACCATTCAATCATCAGGCAACTTTGAGTATATGGCATATCAAACTGACAATAAGCTGACGGTCAGTTTGAAACGCCCAGAGGAAAGGAATTCTTTGCGCCCTAAAGCAACGAATGCTTATACTGGTAAAAAGATTTCACTTGATTTTCAGGATATTGAAGTCCGCCGCGTATTGCAGCTTTTAGCTGACTTTACAGATATAAATATGGTGGCTGCGGATTCTGTGCAAGGGAATATAACATTGCGTTTAAAAGACGTTCCTTGGGATCAAGCTTTAGACATCGTATTAAAAACTAAAAATTTAGATAAGCGCCGCAATGGCAATGTGATTTGGATTGCTCCTGTATCAGAATTAATTAAATCTGAAGATGATGAAGCGAAAGCAATTGCGCAAAGTGTAAAGCTATCACCATTGCAGACTGAATATATTCAGTTGAGTTATGCAAAAGCTGTAGATATCGAGAAATTAATTACACAAGGTAAAAATTCAGGAAATACAAATAGTTCGAGCTCAGGGGCATCAAATCCTGATCCTTTAGGGGATAGCGTAGGCAGTTTATTAAGTCCGCGCGGAACTATTTCAGTAGATCCCCGCACTAATACAATCATTGTAAACGATACGGCTAGAAAAATTGATCAAATCCGTAAAATGATTGATCTGCTGGATGTTTCTGTTAAGCAAGTTATGGTTGAGGCTAGAATTGTCCGAGCATCAACTGAATTCAGTAAGCAAATGGGAGTGAAGTGGGGTATCCTTTCACAAGGTATAACCAATAATAATAATCTGTTGGTTGGCGGCAGTGATACAACGCTATGGGATTTACGCGATCCTGATGATGACGGCAAGTATACAATTCAACGGCCAGATAATTTAAATGTAGATCTAGGTGTAACAGCAACAGGAGCAAGCAAGATTGCATTTGGGCTAATTAGCTTATCTGATTTTATGCTGGATCTTGAGCTTTCTGCATTACAGGCAGACGGTTACGGAGAGGTAATTTCGACTCCGAAAGTTTTGACTGCTGACAAACAGCAAGCAAAAGTGGCATCTGGCACACAAATTCCGTATCAGTCGGCTGAAGGTGGCGGTCAAAATGCTGTGTCAAGAACAGAGTTTATTGATGCGGCTTTGAGTCTGGATGTGACACCAAGCATTACGCCGGAAGGCCGAGTTCAAATGAATCTGCAGATTAAAAATGATTCAATCGGCAGTGTGACTCCAACAGGACAGTACACTATTAATAAAAATGAAATTAATACTAATGTATTGGTGGATAATGGTGAAACTATTGTACTTGGGGGGATTTTTGAACAGCAGACAATTAATCAGCAAACAAAAGTTCCATTCTTAGGAGATCTTCCTTATCTAGGGCGCTTATTCCGTAAAGATGTGAAGACCGATAATAAGAGTGAGTTGCTAATTTTTGTAACACCTCGAATTGTTAATGACAGTGTTGTTAGAAATCATTAATATATTTTGAATTTAGCAAAATAAATAGGTGACTCCTTGCCAAGCAAAGAGTTTGACTCCCTGCCAAATATCTATTTGGTAGGGCCAATGGGGGCAGGAAAAACAACAGTTGGGCGGCATTTGGCCGAATTGTTAGGGCGTGAATTTCTAGACAGCGATCATGAAATTGAGCGTAAAACAGGCGCAACCATTCCGTGGATCTTCGAAAAAGAAGGTGAGCAGGGATTTCGCAGCCGTGAAACTGTTGTAATTGACGAGTTGACTGCGCGGCGCCAGCTGGTATTGGCGACTGGCGGCGGTGCGGTGACTCAAGCTCCCAACCGAGAGTTTTTAAAAAAGCGCGGTATTGTGGTTTATCTTTATACACCGGTGGAGATTCAGCTGCAGCGGACTTACCGAGATAAAAACCGCCCCCTTCTTCAAGTCGAAAATCCAGAAAAAAAATTGAAAGACTTGCTTGAAATCCGAGATCCTCTTTATCGGGAAGTTGCAGATCATATTATTGAAACGAATCAAGGCGCTGCCCGTGATTTAGCGCAAAAGATCTTAAATTTAATTCTTTCTCGAAATGCCTAAATTAAATACACTGGTTAAAGTCATGCAAACCCTACATGTTGAACTCGGTGAACGCCGTTATCCTATTTTTATTGGCAGCCAGCTTGATCCAAAAGCGCTTTTAGAGGCATTTATTCATGGCCGGCAAGTCATGATTGTGACCAATGAAACAGTCGCGCCTTTATATCTTTTGCATTATCAAGCTGCGATCGAAGCTTTGGGCAAAACGGTTGCTGTCTGTACGCTGCCGGATGGTGAAAAATATAAAAATATAGAGCATCTCAATTTAATTTTTGATGCGCTTCTGGAGGCTGGCTTTAACCGGGATTGCACAGTTTTAGCCTTAGGCGGAGGTGTGATTGGCGATATGGCCGGTTTTGCTTCGGCGTGCTTTCAGCGCGGCGTGTATTTTATCCAAGTGCCTACAACACTGCTTTCTCAGGTGGATTCCAGTGTAGGAGGGAAAACGGGCATTAATCATCCTTTGGGCAAAAATATGATTGGCGCTTTTCAGCAGCCGCAAGTGGTCATGGCGGATATGGCGCAGCTGATTACGCTGCCTGAGCGGGAGCTGTCTGCAGGTTTGGCGGAAGTGATTAAATATGCGCTTTTAGGTGATCTGGATTTTTTGAGTTGGCTGGAAATGAATATGGATGGCCTGGTAGGGCGGAATCCGGTTTTGCTGGCAGAAGCCGTATACCGGTCTTGCGCGCACAAAGCCAGAATTGTTGCCAATGATGAGAAAGAGCAGGGTGAGCGCGCTTTACTGAACTTGGGGCATACCTTTGGCCATGCGATTGAATCCTATATGGGATATGGGGTTTGGCTGCATGGTGAAGCGGTTGCAACAGGCATGGTGATGGCTGCTGATTTGTCGCATCGTATGGGCTGGATCAGCTTGGAAGATTTAGAGCGTACAAAAAAAATCATTTTACGCGCCAATTTGCCAATTAGATGCCCTAAAATTCCACTGGATGATTTCTTGGCCTATATGTCACATGATAAAAAAGTGATGAATGGCCAGCTTCGACTGGTATTGATGAAGCAATTAGGTCAAGCGGTTATCACTAAAGAATTTGATGCAGAGTTGATGAAACAGGCCATTCTGGCAAATCAGCAATAGTTTAAAAGGAAATACACCGTGGCTCTCCGTACACATTGGCAGCAGATACAAAATTATATTTGGCTTGTGTTCGGTGGGGCCTGTTTATTTTTTGCCTTGGTCTTTTGGGCTATTTCAGATACTAAAGAACTGGTTGAAGTGGAAAAAAAAGCTGAAACTGAAGTCGAACTGCAGATTCAGCCTGAAAAAGTATCTGCGATGAACCATCTTGGTGCATTATTTGATGAAGTCAAGCCTCTGGATATGTCTGCTCGTGTCGTATCTGCCGCCCAGCATGAAGCTGAATTCCGCGGAACCAAGTTTGTGAATGAGCAGAAAAAGTCTTACACACTTGAATTGTTTCGTGTTTCAGATGAAGCTATCTTAAAAAAATTCCTCAAAAAGCAATCTAATAGAAGCAATTTTTCGTATTTGAGGCTATCCGGTGAAAATCATGCCGAGCAATATGTGCTGCTTTATGGTGTTTACCGCAATTCGGATGATGCCAAGGCCGCTTTGGCTGATTTGAACGTTGCTTTACCGGCATCGATTAAGCCTGCAGTTGTTGAAATTCAGCAATATCAGCCCTTTGTAAATGATCTTGGCTCGGATGAGCTGAAAGCCAGCAGTAAGCTGTATGCTGTGAATCTGAAGACGGCGCCTTTGCCGCAGGTAGATGAAGCGCAAATAGCGGTAAAACGCGCTGAAGTTCAAGCGCGGCAAGCAGCGGAAGCGAAAACGGCAACCACTACGACAACAGTAACCCGCCGTGATGCAGATGGCAACGTCGTCAATGTGCAGCAGTCTCAGAGCAGTGCGGATGCGGCCCATCCTAAAAATGCGCCTGCGCAGACCGAGGTGACAGACCCGTTTAATTAGCGGTTCTAAAATAGCGCATTTTATTGATTAAAAAATTTGAAATGCGCTTTTCTGGTGCAAAAAAGAGCAAAATTAATGCACTATTGAATGTTTTTATAATTTAAATTGTTTTAAATCAGTACGCTTAGAGTTTTTTGCTTTAAATTGGCATGTTTTTTGCTTTAATGGTGCGTGAATTGAATTAATCTCCCTATTTTGGCGCGAAAATGATTCGATGAGTGTGCGAAACAGTCATGCTGACAGGTTAAACTCAGTCGGAAGCAATTTGTTTCCTGATGTTCATGCATAAAAGGTAAATTCGGTTTATCTTAAGTGTGCGAAAGCAGGAAATTACTTTGCACAGCATCACAATTCATGTGAATGGATTAAGACTAAATCGCAAAAAAGAAATTATTGTTAGTGGCTCGAAAGAGCAGTGTAGAAAAGAAGGGTACGCTATGCACATGCCATCGCCTAATACTGTAGCTCCCGCTCAAGGTTTATACCAACCGGATGAGTTTAAAGATAACTGTGGTTTCGGTTTAATTGCCCATATGCAGGGTGATGCAAGCCATGATCTCTTGAAGACCGCTATTCATAGCTTAAGCTGTATGACCCATCGCGGCGGTATTGCTGCTGATGGTAAGACAGGGGATGGCTGCGGTTTGCTTTTGGCGATGCCGAAGCAGTTTTTCCGCGAAGAAGCAAAGAAGATCAGCGATATTACCTTAAGCGAAGTTTTTGCTGTCGGTACGATTTTCCTGAACTTGGATCCAGCGATTGCCGCACACTCAAAACAAGTTTTAACCAAAGAAATTGAAGCTGAAGGCTGTAAAGTCTTAGGCTGGCGTGTCGTGCCGACCAATAATGGCGCTTTGGGCTCAATTGCGATGCAGTCTTTGCCTGGCTTTGAACAGATCATTGTCAACTGCCCAATGGGTGTGACAGAGGTTGAA
Source organism: Acinetobacter entericus (assembly GCF_026168575.1). Lineage (NCBI taxonomy): Bacteria > Pseudomonadati > Pseudomonadota > Gammaproteobacteria > Moraxellales > Moraxellaceae > Acinetobacter > Acinetobacter entericus. The sequence continues at coordinate 171,855 of NZ_JAPEQW010000003.1, read as the reverse complement.
TTCAACCGCAAGCTGGTTATGGCGCGCCGCCGTGCAGAAGAACAGCTGACTGCTGACCCGTATTTCTATGTAACGACTTTGTGCTCAACTGTGATCAGCTACAAAGGCTTGATGATGCCTGCTTATATTGCGGACTTCTATATAGACTTGGCTGATGAGCGCTTAGAATCGCATATTGTAGTCTTCCATCAGCGCTTTTCGACCAATACGCTGCCGCGCTGGCCTTTGGCGCAGCCGTTCCGCTATTTGGCGCACAACGGTGAAATCAACACCATTACTGCCAACCGCAACTGGGCAATGGCGCGTACGCCTAAATTTGAAAACCCGTTATTGCCCGGCATTACTGAGCTGAATCCAATTGTGAACCGCACAGGTTCTGATTCGTCAAGCATGGACAATATGCTTGAGCTCTTGGTTGGCGGCGGTATGGATTTATTCCGCGCATTGCGCATGCTGGTGCCGCCGGCTTGGCAAAACGTGGAAACTTTAGATGCTGATTTGCGTGCATTCTATGAGTTCAACTCAAAACACATGGAAGCTTGGGATGGCCCTGCAGGCTTGGTCATTCAGGATGGCCGCCATGCAATCTGTATGCTTGACCGTAACGGCCTGCGTCCAGCGCGCTGGGTTATTACCAAAAATGGCTATATCACTTTGGCGTCAGAAATTGGCGTGTGGGGCTATGAGCCTGAAGATGTGGTGTCTAAAGGCCGTGTAGGGCCAGGTCAAATTTTGGTCATCGATACGCACACAGGCAAAATGCTGGACACCAATGATGTCAGCAACCATCTGAAACGCATGCGTCCATACCGTGAATGGCTGCGTGAAAACTCAGTGCGCATTCAAGGCAGCCCAGAGCTGGAAGAATATCTGTGTGACCAAGGCTTAAAAGGCGATGACCTGAAAGCATCACAGAAGATGTTCATGGTGACCTTTGAAGAGCGTGACCAGTTGCTTCGCCCTATCGCAGAAAGCGGTCAGGAAGCAGTCGGTTCTATGGGCGATGATACGCCAATGGCGGTATTGTCGCGTCAAGTGCGCCACGTATCAGACTACTTCCGTCAGCAGTTTGCTCAAGTGACAAATCCGCCGATCGATCCATTGCGTGAATCGATTGTGATGTCATTGGAAACCTGTTTTGGCCGTGAACAAAACGTTTTTGAGCAAAGTCCTGAACATGCAGACCGCTTAATCGTGTCTAGCCCAGTATTGTCTAATTCAAAAATGCATCAAATCCGCACGATTGGCCGCAAGGGCTATGAAATTGCGGATATTGATCTGAACTATGCAGAAACTGAAGGCCTTGAAGCCGCGATTGCCCGCATCTGTGAAGAAGCGGCGCAGGCGATCCGCGACGGCAAGACACTGCTGGTCTTATCCGATAAGAAGATCCGTGAAGGCTATTTGCCAGCCAATGCCTTGATGGCAACGGGCGCAGTTCACCATCATTTAATCAATGCCGGCCTGCGTACAGACGCTAATATTATTGTAGAAACGGGCCTTGCGCGCGACGCGCACCAGTTTGCGGTGATCTTGGGCTTTGGCGCAACAGCGATTTATCCATACTTGGCGTATGACGTGATCAATGACTTGATTGCTAAAGGTGAATTGCTGGGTGACCCAATTCATGCACAGGCAAACTTCCGTAAAGGTATCGAGAAAGGCTTGCTTAAAGTGCTTTCTAAAATGGGTATCTCTACTGTAGCGTCTTACCGCGGCGGCCAGTTGTTTGAAGCTGTGGGCCTGTCTGACGAAGTGGTCGGCAAATGCTTTACCGGCGTGCCAAGCCGCATCAAAGGCGCAACCTTCACCGATCTGGAAAATGACCTGAAAAAATTGGCGGATCTTGCGTGGAAAAACCGCAAGCCAATTGATCAGGGCGGGATGCTGAAGTTTGTATTCGGCAAGGAGTACCATGCATTTAATCCAGATGTGATCAATGCATTGCATAAAGCTGTGCGCTCTGGCAATTATGCGGACTTTAAAGAATATGCTGAATTAGTCAACAATCGTCCTATCGCGACGATCCGTGATTTATTCAAGCTGAAAACTGACAATTCTATCTCCTTGGATCAAGTGGAAGCTGTAGAAGCGATTCTGCCGCGCTTTGACTCTGCGGGCATGTCCTTGGGCGCATTGTCTCCTGAAGCGCATGAAGCGATTGCGATTGCGATGAATACGATCGGCGGCCGTTCAAACTCGGGTGAGGGCGGTGAAGATCCTGCGCGTTACGGCACCATCCGCAACTCGAAAATCAAACAAATTGCATCTGGCCGCTTTGGCGTCACTCCTGCGTACTTAACGTCAGCAGAAGTGCTCCAAATTAAAGTGGCGCAAGGTGCAAAACCGGGTGAAGGTGGTCAGTTGCCGGGCGGTAAAGTGAACGGCTTAATTGCACGTTTGCGTTACTCTGTGCCGGGCGTAACGCTGATTTCGCCGCCGCCGCATCACGACATCTACTCAATCGAAGATTTATCACAGTTAATCTTTGACTTGAAACAGGTTAACCCACAGGCGATGGTGTCAGTTAAGCTGGTTTCTGAGCCGGGTGTCGGTACGATTGCAGCCGGTGTTGCGAAAGCTTATGCAGACTTCATTACCATTTCTGGCTATGACGGCGGTACAGCGGCTTCTCCACTTTCTTCAATTCATCATGCGGGTTCGCCTTGGGAGCTTGGCTTGTCTGAAGCACATCAAGCGCTTCGTGTGAATGACCTGCGCGGTAAAGTACGTGTGCAAACAGATGGCGGCTTAAAAACAGGTCTAGATGTTGTTAAAGCCGCAATCTTGGGGGCTGAAAGCTTTGGTTTTGGTTCTACGCCAATGATCGCATTAGGCTGTAAATACCTGCGTATTTGTCACCTGAATAACTGTGCAACCGGTGTTGCGACGCAACAGGATCATTTGCGTCAGGAACACTATATCGGTGAGCCTGAAATGCTGATCAACTTCTTCCACTTCATTGCGGAAGAAACGCGTGAATGGCTAGCAGCCTTGGGCGTTGCAAGCTTGAAAGACTTGATTGGCCGTACAGATTTGCTGGAAACCCTGCCAGGTGAAACTGAAAAGCATGCGCATCTGGACTTGAGCGCATTGCTTGAATCGCATCCATCTGCAGAGGGTAAAGCGCAATATTGCCAAGTTGAGGGCAATGCGCCATTTGATAAAGGCTTGCTGGCAGAGAAAATGGTGGCAGAAATGCTTCCAGCCATTGAAGCCGGCACCAGCGGTGAATACAGCTTCACCATCGGCAATTGTGACCGTTCAATCGGCGCGCGCATCTCAGGTGAAATTGCGAAACGCTATGGCAACCTGAGTATGGAAGCGCATCCAGTTAAAATGAACTTAAAAGGCACAGCAGGACAGTCATTGGGCGTGTGGAATGCCGGCGGCTTGCATATCAGCCTTGAAGGCGATGCAAACGATTACGTGGGTAAAGGCATGGCAGGCGGCCGTATTTCGATCTTCCCGCCAAAAGGTTCGCCTTTCCAAACGCAAAATACAGCTATTATCGGCAATACATGCTTGTATGGCGCAACTGGCGGTAAATTGTTTGCTGCTGGTACTGCGGGTGAGCGTTTTGCGGTGCGCAACTCTGGCGCATTTGCTGTCATTGAAGGCGCAGGCGACCATTGCTGTGAATATATGACTGGCGGTATTGTGACTGTTCTTGGTAAAGTAGGCCACAATTTCGGTGCGGGCATGACTGGCGGTTTCGCTTATGTGCTTGATTTGGATAATGACTTCGTTGACCATTACAACCATGAACTGATCGAGCTGAACCGCATCTCTACAGAAGCGATGGAAGAGCATCAAGAGTTCCTTTGCCGCATCCTCGATGAACATATTCAAGAAACAGGTAGTGCTTGGGCGTATAAGATCCGCAATGAGTTTGATTTTTACAGCCGTAAATTCTGGCTGGTGAAACCCAAAGCTGCTAATTTGCAGACTTTGTTGAAAACAACTCAAGCAGATCCGCAATAATTCCACTACTCAAATATTAGGTAGGTGTGGATAACTTTTGATTTATGCACAAGGTGCAGAAGTTATCCACGCTCACCCACGGAGAGAGACATGGCAGAGCGCCTAAATAATGACTTTCAATTTCTGGATGTAGCACGCCAAGATCCGGAGAAAAAAGATCTCACTGTCCGCAAAGCTGAGTTTGTGGAAATTTATAAGCCGTTTACAGCAGAGATTGCCGCCAATCAGACACACCGCTGTTTAGGCTGCGGCAACCCTTATTGTGAATGGAAGTGTCCAGTACATAACTACATTCCGAACTGGTTGAAACTGATTGCTGAAGGCCGTATTTTTCAAGCTGCCGAATTGTGCCATCAAACCAATACTTTGCCGGAAGTATGCGGCCGCGTATGTCCGCAGGACCGTTTGTGTGAAGGCGCCTGTACCCTGAACGACGGTTTTGGCGCAGTCACTATCGGCAATGCAGAGAAATATATCAACGATACAGCTTTCGCTTTAGGCTGGCGTCCGGATATGTCTTCGGTGAAATGGACGGATAAAAAAGTTGCAATTATCGGAGCAGGCCCTGCCGGCTTAGGCTGTGCAGATATTCTGGTGCGCAACGGCGTTAAGCCGGTTGTCTTTGACAAGCGTCCTGAAATTGGCGGTCTGCTGACTTTCGGTATTCCCGAATTCAAAATGGAAAAAGATGTGATGAAACGTCGCCGTGAAATTTTTGCCGGCATGGGCGTGGAATTCCGTTTAAATACTGAAATCGGCACAGACATTACGATTGATCAGCTGCTTGCTGACTATGATGCTGTATTCATGGGTATGGGAACCTATACTTACATGAAGGGCGGTTTTGCCGGCGAAGAGCTGGATGGTGTTGTAGATGCGCTGGATTTCTTGATTGCGAACGTCAACCGTACGCAAGGCTGGGAAAAAGACGTTTCTGAATACATCAGTGTTGAAGGCAAAAAAGTGATTGTATTGGGCGGCGGTGATACGGCGATGGACTGTAACCGTACCTCCATCCGTCAAGGCGCCGAATCAGTGATCTGTGCTTACCGCCGTGATGAAGAAAACATGCCGGGTTCACGCCGTGAAGTAAAAAATGCGCGTGAAGAAGGGGTGGAATTCCAGTTCAACCGTCAGCCAATTGAAATTGTTGGTGAAAACGGCAAAGTGACGGGTGTTAAATTTGTGACCACGCAATTGAGTGAGCCAGACAGCCGCGGCCGCCGCAGCCCTGAGCCAATTCCAGGTTCAGAAGAAATCTTGCCAGCCGATTCCGTGCTTTTGGCATTTGGTTTCCGCACCAGCCCTGCGGACTGGTTTAATGAGGTGAAAATCAATTTGGATGGTTCGGGTCGTGTTGTTGCGCCGGAACAGCAAGAGTTTAAATTCCAGACCTCAAATCCAAAAATCTTTGCGGGCGGCGACATGGTGCGCGGTTCTGACTTGGTAGTGACTGCGATTTGGGAAGGTCGTCAAGCGGCTGAAGGCATTTTGGATTATTTAGAAGTTTAAGATGATTTAATGACGCAATCAGATGCTTATTTGATTCAGGTCCAAGGCATTGCTTGAAAAACCCGCTTCGGCGGGTTTTTTTATTGCGAAGCTGCGCTGCCTGCCTGAATTGCCTGAAATGATACCGAAAAGGAATATGCAGATAAATAAGCCATAATTGACTTGCTACACAGCAAAAAAAGAACATTTTTGCCTATGCGCTAAGCATTTTAGCCATATGGGAAAAGTAAATTCCTGCACATACTGGGCCATTGTATTCGATTAAGAGATACTCAAATGACTCAAGTGGCGGCAGAAAAATCATATCAAAATCGTCCGAAAGCCATTGGCATTACTGTACGGCGGCTGCACTTCAATCCAAAAGCGATACGCCGGCATTATTTTGCCAACTCCCCAGTGATGTCGCATTTATTGACTGCGCTGTCTTCTACCTTTCCGATAGGCGAGCAGTTTTTTGTGCACAGCGTGCGCAATGTGCGCGATCAAGTACAGGATCCAACACTTCAGGCGCAAATTGCCGCTTTCATCGGTCAGGAAGCGATGCACTCCAAAGCGCATGCCGAATTCAATGATGCGTGGCGCAGGGATGATTACAACCTAGACCGTTTTCAGGCATGGCTGGCGCGTAAAGACAGCTATATAAAGAACCTGCATCCGAAAATTCAGCTGGCGATCACCTGCGCTTTTGAGCACTTCACCGCCTTATTGGGCGGCTATATCCTACAGCATCCAGAAGTGCTGAGCACCTTGGATGACGATGCTATGAAACTCTGGGTGTGGCATGCGATTGAAGAAATTGAACACCGTTCTGTTGCTTTTGATGTGTATCAGGCGGTATATGGCGATGACAAAATCCGGAAAATGATTATGCGCAGCGTGACGACTGGTTTTGCCAGCTTAACGTTCTATTCTGCTTCCCGCTTATTCTTGCAGGATCAAAAGAAAAGCTTGCCTAAAGTCGGCGGCAACCTTTTTGGCGTTTATTTATTGGGAAAAATGCTGCTGCAGATGTTTCCAGAGTATTTATCTTATTATAAAAAAGATTTTCACCCTGCTGAGACTGATTACAGCCAAATCATTCAATATTGGAAAAAACGCATGGCGGAAGAATATCAATTAGACAGCTTTCAAACAGAATTAAAGCCGGCGCTGCTGAACTGATTACGTATTTGAATGAATATTCTATCCATTGGCATAGCCTGTCAGGGCCGAAGTTGGCAGGCTTTTATAGCGAAGTTGCAATGTTGAATTTTTTTACTGTACCGGCATGAAGAATACTGAACGTGCTGTTTTGCAATCAATTGAAGTATGCAGTGGGTATTGCGCAGCAAGCGTTTTGCTGAAATGCATCACGTTGCGGATTTGTGAAAAAATACAGTATAGGCGATTTCAAAGTTTGATTTAAAGCCATCAAACTTTGCTGTAAATTTAAAAAGAGGTCACTATATTGGACGCCAAATACCAGCACCATTATAAAACGGGATACCGCAAAGCAAAGAAAAATCATTAAAAAAAAGATACAGAATTTTTGAAAAATACCGATAGAATAAAAAATATTCAAACAAATACAAATAAATACTTGAGGATTAGGCAGATGAACTTGATTAAAAATAGTGCATTGGCCATCGCTTTGGCGAGCACACTTACATTGACCGGCTGCGGCTACAACACGCTGCAAGTCAAAGATGAGGCCGTAACGGCAGCATGGTCAGAGGTGCAAAACCAGTATCAGCGCCGTGCCGATTTGGTGCCGAACTTGGTCAATGTCGTGAAAGGCTACGCGAAACATGAAGAGCAGGTTTTAACGGAAGTGACTCAGGCGCGCGCTAATGTCGCAGGCCTGAAAGTCGATAAAGAAGTACTGGAAGATCCTGCCTTATTTCAGAAATATCAACAAGCTCAAGCGCAGATGACCAGCGCATTGTCACGCTTAATTGCTGTTTCAGAAAACTATCCTGACCTGAAAGCCAATGAGCAGTTTAAAGATTTGCAGGTACAGCTGGAAGGCACAGAAAACCGCATTGCAGTGGCGCGTAACCGCTATATCACCACCGTGCAGGACTTTAACAGTTATGCCCGCCAGTTTCCGCAGGTGATGACCGCTAAAGTCATCGGCATGGAGCCTAAGCCAAACTTCAGTGCAGAGCAGGGGGCGCAAAATGCGCCGAAGGTTTCATTTAACTAATCATCATCCATGAAGTCATAAGGAAGGCTGATGCTGGAATGGTCTAAGCCGCGAAGCATGGCATTAAAAGCCATGACTAAATGGTTGCATATTTTTTTTGCAGCCTGCCTGCTCACGTTCAGCTTTAATGCCTGGAGTGAAACGGCTGCGGCTGATGATGCTGAAATTGCCGCAGCGGGCAAAATTATTCAAAATCAGCAAAAAAGTACGCAGGCCAAGCCAGCAGTGCAGGAATCTGAGACTGCCCTGGCGTCAAATCCAGCCCCGGATATCGCGAATGATATGGCAGATGGAGAATCCATTCGCGGTTTGCCGACACTCAATGAGCCCGTGGTTGATCAGGCGAACTTACTCAGTCCGGCAGAAAAGCAGTCCATTACACAGCAAATTTTGAAACTGCATGCATCCGGCAAAGCGCAAATTGGCATTATTATTGTGCCGACAACAGGGCAGGAAGATATCTTTGGCTTTGCAATGCGGGCAGCAGAGCAATGGAAACTGGGTTCTGCCAAACAGGACAATGGCTTGCTGATGGCGATAGCGGTCAATGATCACCGCATTCAAATCCTTTCGGGTTACGGGCTGGAAGGGGTTTTGCCGGATATTGTGCTAAGCCGGATTATCCGCAATCAAATTACCCCCTATTTTAAGCAAAATCTGTATGCGCAGGGGATTCAGGCTGGATTGCATGAGATTGAAAATGTGCTGAATATGGACCCTGAAGTGGCCGCGAAAGCAGCGCAGGAATTAAAAGAACGGCAAGAGCAGGCCTTGCATGAGCAGCAGGCTAAACAGAAAACCCTCAGCGCAGCTTTATTTATTTTAATTGCTGGGATGCTTGGTTCTTACATCGTCGGCAACCGCCTAAGCGCAGCGACAGCTGCTGTTGCCGGTACGGTGGCGGGCTTAGTGAATGGGGCGGGGCTGGTCACCAGTTTGCTGATTGGCGGCGGAATTTTCTTTTTACTGATTACTGCATTGGCGCAACTGATCTTTCAAGCCGTTTTGTCTGGTGCAGGGCGCGGCGGCGGCCGAGGTTCTGGAGGCGGCTTTGGCGGTGGAGGAGGCTACAGCGGCGGCGGTGGCGGATTTGGCGGTGGAGGCGCTTCAGGCTCATGGTAACAAAATCAGAAACAACAGAAATTTTAACGCAGCCTAAGCTGGAAGAAGTCGCGAGGCCGAGCGTTAAACGCTGGCTGAAGCATTTCTTTTATATGCCCGCGGCCAAACGCTATTTTAATAAGCAAGACCAGCAGGCTATTGCGCATGCGGTTGAGCAGGCAGAGCAAGGGCATGCTGGGGAGATTCAAGTGGTGATAGAAGGGCATATTCCAGCGCATCAGGCTTATTCACAGGATACGCGGGCACGTGCGCAGCAGCTGTTTGCTGAGCTGGGCGTATGGGATACTGAGTTTAACAGCGGCGTACTGCTGTATTTGAACCTGTGTGAACGCAAGGTGGAGATCGTCATTGACCGCGGCATCAAGAGTGCTACTCAGCAGCAGGTTTGGGACAGTATTTGCCAAGATGTTATTGGACAAATGAAGCATCAGCAATACCGTCAGGGGGTGGTTCTAGGGGTATTTGAAATTGGTAAAGTGCTGGCTGATTTTTATCAGCACAGCCGACTGGATGTGAAAAATGAATTAGGAAATGCGCCAATCATTTTAGAGTAGGGTAATAGTTGGGGAAAATGTGACACAAATTGTCACTTTAACGCACAATAAGTGATATAAAAATTACAAAGATACAAAATACTTTTTTAAAGTGCTGTATTTTTTGAAATTTTAATTATAATCAATCTTGGCACAATTAGTGCTATTTATAAAACAAGCTGAACGCTTAATAATTAAATTAAAAGACATTTGTGGAGAATGTTATGAAATCAGTTCAAAAGGGTTTTACCCTTATCGAATTAATGATCGTTGTTGCAATTATCGGTATTCTTGCTGCGATTGCGATTCCTGCGTATCAAAACTATATCGCAAAATCACAGGTTACTCGTGCTGTAGCTGAGTTAGGTGCTGTTAAAACTGCATACGAAGATTGTTTGAATAATGGGCAAGGTAATGGTACAGATTGTCAAATTGGTTGGACAGGCTCGAATATTCAAAAATTACTAACACCAGCAACGGCAGCTGTTAGTACTGCTAAAGCAACAACAAACGCTAATATCACTTCTACAGGCACTATTTCTGGCCAATTTGATGGAGCTGCAGCAGCAACTCTTAAAGATGGTACAGCTAAGAAAGTTACATGGACTCGTTCAACATCAGGTACTTGGACTTGTGCAACTGATGCTGCTTCAAAATATGCACCAACAGGTTGCCCTGGTGTGTAATTTATTTTAAGTAAAAGAGAGTGCTTAGGCACTCTTTTTTTTGCATTTGGTAGGTAAAGAGAATATATGAAAATCTTAAAAAGTAATAAAATAGTTTTTAGCATATTTTTAGCGAGTTTGATTTTTATTTACTGGATCTACCATTTTGGATTTTCAGGTGCCTTTTATTTTGATGATTTTAGACCTCTTTCGAAATTATCATCAGTTAAAGATTTTTCATCAGCGTGGCAATATATTTGGAATGAAACTTCAGGCCCATTAGGTCGGCCAATTTCTATGCTGAGTTTTTTATTAAATGTGAATGACTGGCCGAATAATTCTGAGAATTTTTTTAGAATAAATACAATTATACATCTCATTAATGGCCTGCTTATTTATGGTATCAGCTATAAATTATTCAAATTTTTAAAGCCAAATTCATCTTATATAGCAATTCTCGCTTTATTCAGCAGTTTTTTTTGGCTGATTCTCCCGTTAAATATTTCTACTAATTTAATTGCTGTGCAGCGTATGGCATCACTCAGCGGAATGTTTGTGTTTGCAGGAGTGTTGAGCTATTTATATTGTGTAGATTATCAGCAGAAAAATTATAAATTAGGCAGTTTTCTTTTATATGGTTGTATTACAGTATTTACCTTACTGGCTATGTTTAGTAAGGAAAATGGGCTTTTACTGCCGTTATTACTATTGGTGCTGGAATTAACAGTTTTTTCTTTATCCGATTCAATACAGCAAGGCCGTAAATTAAGAGTGGCGTCTTTAAGTCTTTGTTATCTAGTAGTCCTATTCTATCTTGTAAATGCAGTCTGGCATGCTGAAGAAATTTATGCTTCGCGGCCATATACATTTATTGAACGCATAACTACTGAGCCGCAAATTTTAGTTGATTATTTACGGCTAATTTTTGTGCCAGATATTTATTCATTTAATCCATTTCATGACAATTATCCTTACAATCAATCATTTTTTGAAACAAAATACAGTACTTTTAGTACAGTTTTAATTATTATTTTAATTTTATTGGCTTTACTTTGGCGACAAAAATATAAAGTTTTTAGCTTCGCAATTTTATGGTTTTTGACTGCACATTTATTAGAGTCCACAGTTATTGGTTTAGAGTTGTATTATGAACATAGAAACTATGTAGCTAGCTTTGCTGTATGTTTCGCAGCTGTTTATAGCATGAGTTCAATTCATGGGAAAAAATCACAGATTTTTATGTCTATGCTTTTTATGCTGTATATGGCAGGGCTGAGTATTTGCAGTTTATTAATTACTAAAACTTGGGGTGATCAATATTTGGCAGCGTATGCTTGGCAGTATAACCAAAAAGGCTCTATGCGGGCATCTGAACACTTGGCTTTAAAGCTTTTGGAGGATGGAAACAAGCCAGATGCCTTAATGTTTGTGAAAGAGAATGCTAAAAATTGCCCTGACTGTTTAAATTCTTATTTGCAGCAAATGTTAATTGGCTGCAGTATGGGGTTAAACAGTGAAGTTCAATATACAAAGGAATATCTTTTAGCCTATAGAAAGCCTTTACGATCCGTTGCTGGGGTGCCAAATACTTTAGCAAGCCTTCAGGATGCTGTGGAAAAGAAACAATGTGAATTATTAAGCTTAGATGTATTAAAGGAATTAAATAAAAAGTTTTTGCAATCACCAGTATCTGGTTTAAATGTAGGTAATCATTTAGGCTTATATACAAATTTATATAGCATTGCATTGCTGGAAAAGGATTCTATAGCGGCGGATCAATACTTAGAAAAAATGTGGTTACTTTCGCCGCAGCCTTGGATCGCTTCAATTCAGGTAGATCGTTATTTGGAACAACGAAAATATTCAGAAGTAATTCATTTTACAGAAAATGAAGTTTGTAAAAGAGCGACGAATGAATCGTCACCTTTTAAGCAGGCTTGCTTGCAAAGCATTGAAAAAATAAAAAAATAAAAAATTATGGGGCAGATATAGTTTTTAAATCTGCCCTTTTTTTTAAGTTTATTCTTAAAATGGGAAGAAAGTAACAATAAATAATAAACAACAAAAATAAGATATTGATTTATATTTATTTTATTTTGGCACGAAAATTGACTCATTTTTATATATTTTGTTTTTAAGTGGTAAAGGGTATGACAACAAATAAAGGTTTTACCTTGATCGAATTAATGATTGTTGTTGCAATTATTGGGATTTTATCGGCAATCGCAATTATTTCATATCAAAACTATATGGCGAGAACGCAACTCATAGCCGCATTGTCAGAACTGAATGGTGCAAAAAATCAGTATGAATTAATTATGAATGATGGGGCAACTTCAAGTGAATTTACAATTAATAATATGTTTATTGATGAAAAATCTGAATATTGTAAATACAAAGTATTTGCACCAATTTCAGGTGTGTCACAACCAGCTTTAGAATGTGTGTTGAGCGGTAATGTATCTTCTGTTTTACAAGGTAAATCTATATACTTGAATAGACAGGCAGATGGGCTTTGGGGATGTACGGTATCTGCTGGTGTTGAAAGTAAATATAAGCCGATTGATTGTACTTGAGAGAATAGAGTGAGTGTTAAAAACGTGAAAATAAGCGTTGTTTTGCCGGCAAAAAATGAAGAAGGAGCAATTGGGGAAACAATACTAAGAATAAAAGCTTTAGAAATTATTGATCAAATATTAGTTGTGAATGATGGCTCTGAAGATCAGACACGTCAAATTGCTTTAAATGCTGGTGCAGAGGTAATCGATCATCCTTATTCTAAGGGGAATGGCGCAGCAATAAAGACAGGGGCTAGAAATGCATGTGGCGATGTAATTATATTCATGGATGCAGATGGACAGCATGATCCACAGGATATTCCTAGATTATTAGTGAAAATTAATGAAGGTTACGATTTAGTAGTTGGTGCGAGACAGAGTGGTTCTCAAGCCAGTGTAGGTCGAGGCATTGCTAATAAACTATATAACAACTTAGCAACATATATGTCAGAACATCATGTCGAAGATTTAACATCGGGTTTTAGAGCGGTTCGTGCAGAAAATTTTAGAGAGTTTATTTACTTATTACCAAATGGTTTCTCATATCCAACTACAAGTACAATGGCATTTTTTCGGGCTGGATATTCTGTAACATATGTTCCGATTCATGCGGCTAAAAGAATTGGAAAAAGCCATATTCATCCAATGAAAGATAGTATTCGCTTTTTTTTAATTATTTTTAAAATTGCAACTTTGTATTCACCATTAAAAATGTTTTTACCATTTTCTGTATTATTATTTTTATTGGCTACAAGCTGGTACGGATATACGCTATATGAATTTAAGCGTTTTACTAATATGAGTGCATTATTATATACAGGAAGTATCATGATTTTTCTTATGGGGTTAATCTCAGAGCAGATTACTGCGTTGATGTATAAAGAAAAGTAGGTAAATGTGTTTAGTAGTTTAAAACAGCTTTGGGAAATTCTGTCACCATTAGATAAGCGTAAAGTCTTCTATGTCTTTATTTTAGTGATGGGGATGGCTTTTATTGAATCAGCTGGTGTGATCTCTATCATGCCATTTTTGGCTGTATTGTCTAATCCTGAAGTTGTTGAATCTAATCGCTATTTAAAACTGCTATATGGTTTTACGGGGGCCTTGAATAAACAAAACTTTATACTGTATTTAGGCTTTTTATCTTTAACCATTGTTATATGCTCAACAGTATTTAAAATTGTGACTCAGTATGCAGTCAATCGTTTTGCGAGTTTGCAACGTCACTATTTTGCGACTCGTCTACTTAAAATTTATTTGCAACAAAACTATGAGTTTTTTATTCAGCGTAATAGCGCAACCTTAGTCAAAAATATTTTATCTGAAGTTGATCAACTGATTTGGACGATGATATTACCTGCCCTGACTTTAATGTCATATGGCGTTGTATTATTATCGATGGTTGGTATTCTTCTTCTATATGATCCGCTCATGGCTATTGCAACAGCTTTTGTGTTAGGTATGTTTTATGTTAGCATTTATATGCTAGTACGAAAAAAAATAACCCAAATAGGGCTAGAGTTTACCCAAGCTAACAAAGAGCGTTATCAAACCTGCCAAGAGGCCCTCGCGGGCATTAAAGACGTGATGATTAATAATGCGGAACTAGGTTATGTTGAGAAATTTGACCAATCATCACGTGTATTTGCACGGAATATCGCCACACAGGAAACATTAGGACAAGTGCCACTCAATGTTATAGAAACAGTAGGTTATGGCTGCTTAATTGGCTTGGCGATGCTTCTAGTCGTTTCTGGAAAAGAAGTTTCACATATTTTTCCTGTGCTTGGATTATATGGTTTTGCTGCGTATCGCATGCTTCCTGCTGCACAAAATATATATCGCTCTATTTCTCAAATTAAGTTTGCCGAGCAAGTCTTATCTGTGCTTAAACCTGAGTTTGCATTAGAAAAAGATAAATTTGAGAGTATAGGAAAAGATAGTAATCAATATTTAAAATTTGAAAATTCCATACGTTTAGAAAATATTAGTTTTGCTTATCCCAATCGAAAAGAGGCTCCAATCCTAAACGACTTTAGCTTGAGAGTTAAAAAAAATTCTAGCTTGGGTATTGTTGGAAAAAGTGGCACTGGAAAAAGTACCCTCATGGATATCATGTTAGGTTTACTTATCCCACAACAAGGCAAAGTGTATATTGATGATGTCGAGTTAACTCTAGATAATATTAGTGCTTGGCGAGATTTAGTGGGTTATGTACCTCAATTTATTTATTTGGCAGATAAAACTATAGCCGAAAACATTGCATTTGGTATTCCCAAAAAAAACATAAACTTGGAACAAGTAAAAAAAGTAGCAAAAATTGCTCAAATTGATGATTTTATTGAGAGTAAACTAGCTTTTGGATATAACACTTGTGTAGGAGAGCGTGGCGTTATGTTGTCAGGAGGTCAGCGCCAACGAGTCGGAATAGCACGTGCATTATATAAAAGTCCACAAATTCTATTTATGGATGAAGCAACTAGTGCTTTGGATAATGAGACAGAGCAAGCAGTAAATGATGCAATTCAAGGTTTAGATGGGGATATTACAATGGTTATTATTGCACATAACGAAAGTGCTGTAGAAAAGTGCGTTAATATAATTAAATTATAATTTCCAAAAAAAATAAGGATTTTTTAAATAGCTATTTAATATTATGCAATGAAGAGAAAGAATTATGCATAGTTATGATCTCTATGAGATTATTATATATGCGGTGAATATTTTATTCGCATTTTTTTTTGAAAATTTATTTTATAGCGAATAAAAATAGAATATTATAATGTTTATATAGTAAGTATTTGGTAGTAGTTTGAAATTGAGGTAGTTATGTTGTTTCGAAACATATTTAAAGCTTTTCAAAAGCGAGGTTTTTCGTTTCTGATCTTCGTTTTGAAATTGATAAATAGATATGGTTTTAGTACAGCTAGAAAATGGTTGATTAGTTATGATGTTAGTTCCTTAAGTTTAGGTAGGACTGGATCTCTTCGATCTCAGCTTCTAGATAGCAGTGGTATGGATCATGACGGACACAATTCCCTATATGTAGCTTATGATGAAAAAGATATTGATATTGATAAATGCCCAGTAAAAACAATTGCTTTCTATTTACCTCAATTTCACCCAATCCCTGAAAACGATCTTTGGTGGGGGAAGGGTTTTACTGAGTGGACTAACGTATCAAAGGCAATACCTCAGTTTGATGGTCATTATCAACCACATTTGCCGGGTGAATTTGGGTTTTATGATTTACGTATAAAAGAAATACAGAAAGCACAAATTGAACTTGCGCGAAATTATGGAATATATGGGTTTTGCTATCACTTTTACTGGTTTGATGGGGCAAGATTACTGGAAAAGCCCTTAAATGAAATCCTAGCAGATAAAAATCTTGATTTTCCATTTTGTATTTGTTGGGCAAATGAAAACTGGACAAGGCGTTGGGATGGTTTAGAAAATGAAGTTTTAATGAAGCAAAGTTATTCATCAGACTTCGCTTTGTCTTTTATTCGTGATATCGAGCATATATTACGGGATCCAAGATACATTCGAGTTAATGGGCGTCCTCTTCTTATCATTTATAGAATATTATTATTGCCAGATCCGGCTGCTACTGTTGAGTTTTGGAGAAAATACTGTAGAGATTGTGGAATTGGAGAGATTCATTTAGTTGCAGCATTGACTTACGATCTTATCGATCCATCTATTTATGGCTTTGACGCAGGTGTTGAATTTCCGCCTCATCAAACCTTGTCAATGAAAATACATAAGCCACTTTTAAGATTATTTAATCCAAAGTTTAGTGGAGCAACAAGGTGCTATTACTCAATTGTTGCGTCAGAAACAACACTTAGAAAATATTCATTCCCGTGTTATCGAACAGTTTTTCCATCTTGGGATAATACGGCAAGAAAGCCTGATAATGGGCTTATTTTCCAAGGAGGCGATACAAAAATGTATCAAAAATGGCTTGGTTGTGCTTTTGATTCTGCTATTGAGTCTAAACGGGCATCACGATCTATTGATTCATTAGTATTTATTAATGCATGGAATGAATGGGCTGAGGGTGCGCATCTTGAGCCAGATAGAAAATATGGATATGCATGGTTAGATTCAACAGCAAAGGTTGTCGCAAAATACTCAACTAATATGTAGTAAGCTATATTGCCAGTATTTAAAGCTAAAAACGATGATAGATTATGGATTAGTTAATTTATTATGATCTCTTTTGATATTGGTAATATTATATTTATTATTAAAATTTTAAATGTTTTGTATTTAGGCTTATTTTATAAATTAGTTTAAAGATTTGTTAATTTTATGAGTGAGTGTTTATATTTTTTTATTTTAATATAATTGATCTTGTATTGTAATTTATTGTGAATGTTTGTGTGTTCCAGTTAATATCTTTATTTACCTGTTATTGATTTCAGTTGTCGTGTCTTATTAATAATATAGAGGTTTTTTTTTCTTCATTTTTGTGAATCATCTCTTTAATTATTTTGATGCTAATCATTGTAGTTCACTAATTTTCCCTGCCAAGTGATGGCTTTTTATGTTGAAAAATTACTACAATAGAGTCGCCAGCTCATGATGTGAATGGGGTGGGGGAGTTGCTTCTTCAAATGGCTTGGTTGCGCAAACCAAACATGAGAGGTTTATTCATCAATATAATTTCAAAATGAATAAACCCATAGCTAAAATCTATTGGACAACAAATTGGTCCTCTCCTATGCAAAAAGAATAGACTAAATTTGTCTAGGATACTGGGAGCAGTCCAGCAAGGAGTTTTCCTAATCAGGTGAATGAGACTCATGCACGTGTAACGGTCTTGAATAAATTCACAGAATTAAGTAGACCTCATACCCAAGTTGTCACTTAAATTCGGGGTATTTAGAGTAGCTCTGTCTTTCAAGTCTTTATGCAGCAACGCCTCTTCAAGTTAATAGATATTGTATAATGTATTTAGGGTTAATTTTTTAAAAATCGTAGGTGGTATCTATTGATTCTGTTTTATTCGGAAGGCAAATTGAGTAAACATAATATCCCATCCAAATAAGAGGCCCAATAAAATCTTGAATAATGGCCATATATAACGATATCTTGTTGTGGTTATTGGATTAATACCAGTCAAAACGTCAATGTCATATTGATGCTCTAAAAAGGCTCTACGAAGGCTTCGCTTTGTAAAAAAACGTAAGTGTGTACGGTCAAGAACACCATATGGTTCATATTTCCAGTCTTTTTTAAGTATTAGTGAGTACAGAACAGGTAAATAGCGAATGTTTGGAATAGAGCCTATGATATAGCCATCAAAAGTCATCTTATTGCGGATTTCTTTAAGAAACTCATCATGACTGACCATGTGTTCAATTACGTCATTACAAATAATTAAATCAAAATAAGCATCGGGTAGTTCATTTTTAACAGATTCATAAGTACCAGTCAGTACTCTATTTATTTTTAGTGCTGCTATATTTGCAACTGATATTACCGGTTCGATACCCCAATATTCACAATCTGACCTTAAATTTGATCGGAATCCACCTTCGCCACAACCAATTTCTAGTACACGAGTGTAGCGTTCTGGTAGAAAGGCTACGATTTCTGATCTAGACCCAATATAATAGTGGGAGGTGGGAGGAACATTCATTATACTAATCCGAAATCTAGTGCTAAGTATGTGATCATATCAAACAAAATGTTTGTACTCTAGAGATGGCATGTTTGTTACTGATAAAAAATCTTGGCGTAGATTTTTTGTTAATCATGTTTGATTTTTTTATCTTAAGTGTGATGAATCTAACAGAAATACTATCTATATTTTATATAGTAGAGAGATGTATGTATGGGAAATATTATACTTTAGAATATCAGAATGAGGAATTAAAACTAATCAATATACTCAGATGCTTATTACTTAAATAGTCCAATCGTTATGAAGTAATTATGGTGTGCTAGAGCGCTCTATTGCCTTATCATTAGATTATAATTCATCATGATTATTACTTATTATGTGCACTAATTGAGCTTACTTAAATAAGCTGTAATATTTTTTGTAGTTTGATATTGTTATATAATTATTTCAGTGGAATAGGGAGTTGTTACCATTATTTATCCATTAATTTCTATTGCATTAGCTACCTTTAATGGCGAAAAGTTTCTTGTACAACAAATGGATTCTTTGTTGTCTCAAGACTATCCTAACTTAGAAATAGTTATCTCAGACGATTGTTCTAGTGATCGTACTTGGGAAATATTACAGCATTATGCTGTGAATGATGATCGAATTAAACTTTTACCTCGTGAGAAAAATCTAGGCTATGTCCATAATTTTATACGTGTATTTATGGCATGTAAGGGGGAGTTTATTTCTCCTTGTGATCAAGATGATATTTGGTATCAAAATAAAACAAGCCGTCTCTATGAATCTATAGGTGATGCAACACTTACTTATTGTAATAATAGGTTTATTAATGAACATAACAAATCTTTAGGGAAGAGATTTTCAGATACAGTGAGTATGATTTCTGGGTCAGATTCTAGAAATTTATTATTTTGCGCAACCGTATTGGGACATACAATGCTATTCCGTAGAGATCTTCTTAATTTTAATGTTAGATTGGATATAGCTCCTTATATAGATTGGATACTATCTTTTTTGGCGGCCGAGAACGGATCCATTATATATTTAGATGAAGTACTTGTTGATTGGCGTCAACATGGTGATTCTGCTACAGCTCATATTAGAAAAAAATTAAAAGGATCAAAGGAAAAAGCATTGAAAGCGGATCAAGAGCATCTTAAAGCATGCCTATTAATTCCAAGCAAACATCACGATTTTATTTTAGTAGCTTTTCTGGCATGGAATAAATGGGTTAATAGTTACATTAATTTTTCTATGTTTAGATTAGTTATTCGTTATGGTTCTATTACACATCGTGCTCATGCAGCAAGATTTCCGGCATTAAAATATTTATTGGGTTATAAATTAAAAAAACTATTACGACCAAACCACTACTGATGGATGATGCTTTTTTTGAGAGTTTTTATATGAATATTAATGCACTTGTTGTGACGTATAATCGTAAAGAATTACTTGTAGAGTGTATTAAAGCTTTAGAGTTACAAACATTGACGCCATCTAGGATTTTGGTTATTAATAATGCATCTACTGACGGAACAGTAGGGTTTATAAAGAAATCCAATTTACTTGAAAATAGTAAAATAACATTAATTAATTTGGATGAAAATATTGGTGGGGCAGGTGGCTTTTCAACTGGAATGAAATACGCTTTTGATAATGGTGCTGATTATGTTTGGATGATGGATGATGACGCAATGCCTCATCCTAAAGCACTTGAAAATTTGATGAAATATGCAACTTCAAAGCATATCTATGGTTCATTGGCAATCAATGGAGAGTATACTGCATGGAAAACATACTTAATTTCAGAAAATAGATCTGTTAATTTAAAAGAAGAAGTACCTGAAATATCCGAAGTTCAAAGTCTTCCATTTCTTGGTTTTTTAACGAGTAAAGAGATTTATAAAAGTATTAAGTTGCCTGATACATCTTATTTTATAGCAGCAGATGATACTGAATATTGTATGCGTGCTCAAGAGAATGGTTTTAAAATATTTATTTGCGGGAATAGTTATATTGATCATCCAAAGGCTGTGTATCAAGAGTTTAATGTTTTGGGAAGAACAATTAATTATGTATCCTTGCCACCTTGGAAACGATATTACGATACTAGAAATAGAATTTTTATAGCCAAGAAATATTTTGGCATTAGACTTTATTTACTAACATTACCAAGTATTTTTTTTAGACTCTTAATCTCATTAACTATTGAAAAAAATAAATATCAACAGTTAAAGGCATATTTTTTTGGGGTATATGATGGTTTGCTTAAAAAAGGTGGAAAGCGTCATGAGCAACGAGGATTTATTTAGCAAATGAACATTTTGATTATTGGTGCTGGTTTTGCTGGATCAGTTGTTGCAAGAGAGCTTGCGGAAGCTGGGCATCAAATATTAGCTGTCGATAGACGTGAACATATTGCAGGTAATGCTTTTGATGTAAAAGATCAACATGGCATTCTCATTCATCAATATGGCCCGCATATTTTCCATACTAATAGTGAAAGAATTTTTAACTATCTTTCGAAATATACTGAATGGTATCAATATGAACATCGTGTCCGTGGTGTCGTGGATGGAAAAGAATATCCATTTCCCATTAATCGTGATACTTTAAATCAACTTTATGATTTAGATTTAACAGAAGAACAAGCATCTGAATATTTTGAAAAAGTACGTGAACCCAAAGAAAAAGTACTAACCAGTGAAGATGTTGTACTTAATTCAGTCGGTCGAGATTTATATGAAAAGTTCTTCTTAAACTACACCAAAAAACAATGGGGTTTAGATCCATCTAAACTAAAAGCAGGTGTGGCGGCACGTATTCCAACACGTACCAATACAGATGACCGATACTTTACCGATACTTATCAAGCAATGCCTTTACATGGCTATACAGTTATGTTTGAGAATATATTAGATCATCCAAATATTAAAATTCAATTGTCTACAGAATTTACAGATATTTTAAAATCTAATCTCATATTTGATCATATTGTTTATACAGGGCCGATTGATGCTTTTTACGAATTTAAATTTGGCCATTTACCTTATCGATCATTACGCTTTGAACATGAACATTTATCATCTCAAGAATGGTATCAGTCTGTTGGAACAGTAAATTATCCAAATAATTATGAATATACGCGTATTACCGAATTTAAACATCTAACTGGGCAAATGCACTCATCCACTTCTATTGTAAGGGAATATCCAACAGCAGATGGTGACCCATACTACCCGATTCCACGAGATGAAAATGAGGTTCTATTTAAGAAGTATAAAGCTTTAGCAGATGCTGAAGAGAGGGTAACCTTTGTTGGGCGTTTAGCTGAATATCGATATTATAATATGGATCAGGTTGTAGGCGCTGCCTTAAATGCAGCTGATAAAATTTTAGTGAGAAAATAATTGAAAATAGCATTCTTATGTAAACGGCAATATATGTCTAAAGATGTAATACTGGATAAATATGCCCGTTTATATGAGATACCAAATCAATTAGCATTGTTAGGACATCATGTAGAATGTTTTTGTTTGAGTTATCAATCTCATTCTGAAGGGCGTTGGGATGAGTCTAATGAGTCTAAAACATTGGTTTGGCATTCAAAAAGTTATAAAGGCGTGAAAAAAGTTGGGTTGATCACTTACCCGATTTTACTTTTACAGCGGCTAAAAAAAATTCAACCAGATGTAATTGTTGCTGCTTCAGATATTCCTCACATTGCATGGGGGGCATGGTGTGCTAGAAAGTTAAATATTCCATTTGTAGCTGATCTTTATGATAATTTTGAAGGATTTGGTCAAGCTAAAATTCTAGGTATGAAAACGCTTTTACGCAAGGCAGTATGTCGGGCGGATCTCATAACAACAACAAGCCAACCCTTAGCTGAATTAGTGAAACATGCTTATGGGGCCCAAGGTAAAGTTATATCGATGCCGAGTACAGTAGATACTAAAATATTTGTATCAAATAATAAATCTGAAGCAAAAAAGTTATTAGGTCTACAGTCTGATTGTATTTATATTGGTACGGCAGGTGGGTTGTATCGTGATAAGGGGGTTGATGTGATTTACCAAGCCTGGAAAATTATTGAAAAACATATGCCGAATGTACATTTGGTCATTGCTGGCCCATATAATGATAACTGCCCACCACCAGAAGGCGAGAGAGTTCATTATCTAGGTTCATTAACACATTCAAAAATTGCAATGCTATTTCAGGCTTTGGATGTTGGTATCATCTCAATTTTAGATACGCCTTTTGGGCGCTATTGTTTTCCCCAAAAAGCCTATGAAATGTTGGCATGTCAATTACCTGTTGTTGTTGCGAATGTAGGGGAGATGAATTATTTATTTAAACAAACACCACAATCGTTATTTGAAGCTGGTAATGCTCAAGATTTGGCAAATAAATTGATGAAACAGATTCAAAGCCCAGTGCAAAATCATGTTTTTATAGAGGATTGGACTGGGGTGATTCAACAAATCGAACCTCATATTTCATCTCTTAAGGAATCTTTTAGACTGTCATAACATTATTTATTTTGAGAAAAACAGGCAATACTCATATGTAAAATATTTGCATATTTTTTTGAGATACTTTCCCAATCTATCAAGTCGATTGCATTTTTCCTAATATGTATGGCTCTTGCTTGGGCAATTGCAGGGTATTTTAGTGCTTCTGATATGGCATTCACCAACTCTTGAGTATTGCTAGGGTTAACTGCAATTTGTTGAATCTCTGCACCTAATAAATCTTCAATACCTGCAACATGTCCCACAATAGCAGGGCATCCAGTACCAATTGCTTCCATAAGCGCAACAGGTAGCCCTTCTTGATCGCCATTATCAGCTCGAACAAATGGGGCAACAAAAAGTGTAGCTTTTTGATAAAGTTCAGGTAATTGTTCTTGAGCTAGTGCGCCAAGAAATTTAACATGGTTTTTAAGACCTAAAGCTTTAACTTGTTGTTTTAGTATTAATTCTTCAGGACCAAAGCCAGCAATATTTAGGTTTAAATTAGGGTGTTCTTTAAGTAAATGTGGTAAAGCGAGAAGTAAATAATTTAGACCTTTCTTTGGGACTAAACGGCCAACAAAAAGTAATTCATGGGTATTTCTGCGAACTTTTAAATTGGGGGTGAAACGATTTTTTAAATCTACACCCATAGGAATCACTTGTAATATTTTAGGTTTAATGGAGACTTGAGCTAAATATTCCTCCATCGCTTGACTGACAACAGTCATTGCAGTTGCTTGTTCTGCCACTATTTTTTTGACTTTTGTTAAGGTGTTACCTTGCAGCCCAAATAAATCACCTCCATGTGAAGTCACAACAAAGGGGATCTTATATGCTTGAGCGAGAATACATGCAATCCAACCTTGCGGAATTAGCCAATGTGCATGAATTACATCAATTTTATGTTCTTTTAAAATTTTTCTAATTGCTAAATATTGGCCTAAAATAAAGCCAGGAATCAGAAGCCATTTCCATCTATAAGTTTTTAAATTATTAACGATGCCTCCATTATTAACCAAAGACTGTAATCCCTTAGGTGCATAGCGATATCGAATTACCTCTACGCCATCGAGTACTCCATCAACGTCTGAATCTACTGCATCAGGTACAAGTGCAATAACATTAAATTCAGAGGTTAATCTTTTGCTTAGTTCATGTATAAAACCAGGTTCATGGTCTCCAGACCAGCGCGGATATGTCGATGCTAGTACTAATATTGTTTTTTTTGTAGGCATTAAGTGCTCGGGTAAAATCGATCAAATGTGTGATTAAATAAGTTTAACAATAATTACTGAGATATGTTATTTATTGAAAAATTGATGCTTGTTACTATATATCATACCGAAACTTTATTTATAATGCTTAATATTTCAAACAGCGTTCTTTGGTATAGGATAAATATAAAAAACCCACATCAGCAGGTTTTTTATCAAACTATCTGTTAAATCCGACTCTGAATATAATTCTCAAGACCTACGGTCTCAGCTAGATCCAGTTGTGTCGTAGTCCAGTCTAAATACTCTTCTTCTTTCTCTAGAATTTCTTGGACTAAATCACGGGTAACATAGTCTAGCTGCTCTTCAGCAAGCGCTACGGCCTTTTGAATGGCTTCAATATTTTCTTTGACTTTGCGTACATCGCAGTTGAGTACTTCAAGCGTATGCTGGCCAATATAAAGCTTGCCCAAGTGCTGCAGATTCGGCAATCCTTCCAGGAAAAGAATGCGTTCAATAATTTTATCCGCATGCTTCATTTGACGGATGGACTCTTTATATTCAGCAGAGCCCAGCTGTTCAATGCCCCAGTCATTAAACATGCGTGAATGCAGGAAATACTGGTTGATTGCAGTTAAATGATGATAGAGCACCTGATTTAACTGATTAATTACATCACGATTGCCTTTCATTGCATTTGCTCCATCAAACATAAGGCCCTGAATAAAATATGCGGGCTGGAAAATTTCAGTCTTAGAAATATCTTAAACAAGAAGCAGGGTGTTGGCGAGTAATTTATTGAACAGCAAATGAAAATCGCAATCAAAAACGATTGCTCCGGAATACAGCCCGGCATGCATAAAATAAAAACCCGCTTAGAGTCAAAGCGGGGGAGGAGGAATGATCATCAGACCATTGGTGTTGTCATTATGATTATTGGGTTGAATTTTGAATATTAGTTAATGCGCTTAAGCGGCGATGGCTAAACGGGCCGCAATTTGCGAGACTTCATCACTGATAATTGCGCGGGCTTCTGGGGCGCAACGGCCACAGCAGGTGCCTAAATCAAGCATATCGCGCACTTCACGGTAGCTCTCAGCGCCATTGGCGACCGCATCTTTAATGTCTTGATCAGTAATACCGCGGCACAAACAAACGTACATGGATTTACAGCCAGATAGTTTAAATAGGATAAGTAATATTATTGATAATTATTATCGTTTGTCAATAAAAATCATTTTAAAAAGCAATGAATCTGATTGGAATCCTGAATAAAAAAACACCGCCTGAGCGGAAATTTGAGTATTGCTCGAATTTCCGCTCAAGGGCGGCTCATAATTTATAGTGAAAATATAAAGCTAGAACTTTAATTTTATTATGTAACTTATTGATTAATAATGACGATACCATCCATTTCTACCAGTGCATCTTTGGGCAGGCTCGCCACACCGAGAGCTGCGCGCGCAGGGTAGGGCTGAGCAAAATATTCGCCCATAATTTGGTTGACCAGCTGGAAGTTGGATAAGTCAGTTAGAAAGATATTCAGTTTGGCGATATCGGCTAAAGTCCCGCCGGCGGCTTCACAAACGGCTTTGAGGTTGTCAAATACGCGGCGGATTTGCGCTTCAATACCGTCTACCAGTTCCATGCTGTATGGATCTAAGCCAATTTGGCCTGAAAGATACAAGGTATTTCCAACCAGAATGGCTTGAGAATAAGTGCCGATTGCGGCGGGGGCATTTTCAGTATGGATTACTTGGCGAGGCATTGATTTCTCCTTATATCTTATGCAGACATCATACCCGATCTGACACGATCGAGTGCGCTTTATCGAAATAATTAGCTGGCAATAGAGGTTTCAGCCGTATTGAGGGGCTGGGCAAGGCGCGCAATGCGGGGGAATCCGAAATGCATGCGCAGATTGCGGATGACTTCGGCGATTTGCTTGCGGTTGTGTACGACGATGTTGACATAGGTCTTGCCGTCATGGGGGCGGACGGACTCCACCCCGACTTTTTCTTTACGGCATTGATAAATCAGTTCAGACACCTGTTCATCATTCATATTGATATTGATGCTGAGATAGGCGCTGAAACTGATTTCATCCGTATTTTCGGTATTCCACTGCAGCGGCATAATGTTCTCCGGATGCAGATGCTGCTCATGCAAAAGATTATGGCAGCGGGAGCGGTGAACAATCAGCCCGCGTCGGGATAAATGCCCTTGAATCGGATCGCCGAGCACCGGATTGCAGCAGTGTGCATACTTAACATCAATGCCTTCCGTGCCTTGAATCAAACGGTCAGATGCTGCGACTTCCCGTGGCGCATCTTGCGCAAATAAATGATTTGCCACCAGCTGCGGCAGCAAATCACCAACGGCTATTTGCTCATAGAGGTCGTCTGGGCTGTTAATGTGCCGCCATTCCAGAACGTTTTCCCAGTCGGATTGAGTGAGATCTTTGATAGAGCGGTTAAACAGCTTTAAGGCGCGATTCAGCGCTTGCTGGCCGACAAGGCGCTGTTCATCTAAATCCTGATCGCGCAAAATATTTTGCAGCGCGCGGCGCGCCTTTTGCGTATTGATAAAGCTCAGCCAGTCTGGGTTGGGTGTTGCAAGCACATCGGTGATAATTTCAATTACCTGGCCGCTTTGCAAAGGCGTGGACAGCGGTTTGGTTTCGCCATTGATCTTTGCGCCTACGGCATGGTTGCCGAGGAATAAGCTGGCAGAATAGGCAAAATCGACTGCTGTCGCGCCTTGAGGCAATTCATGCAAATGGCCATGCGGGGTGTAGACCCAAATTTTTTCTTGATGCAGATAATCCAGCAGGTCATTGAACGTGGTTTTGGCGCATTCACCGTCAACCAGTACATTCAGATTCTGCATAGACGCCTGAATGGCGGAGCGGCAAGCCTGCGGCGCATTCTCACCTAAAACAACACCGAAGCGGGCGGCTTTGCGCATAAGTTCGGTTTGAATAGTGAGTGACAGTGTGGTCTTTTCGCCTTTTAAGCGCATCATCAGTGATTGGTTGCCGCCAGGCAGTGGACGGCGGATATGGTCTTCATAGTGCAGCACTTGAAAGCTGTTGCGCAAGATTTCAGCAAGCCGGTCACAGTCGGCAATGCTTTGCAGGATAATCTCAAAGGCGTGACTGTGAGTCAGCTCTTGCAGGTCAATGTCATTTTTGACGAAGTGGCGCAGCAATTCAATATTGTTGTTTTTCTTTTTGATGCGGCCGGCAATTTTATGCTCTTGCAGAAGGGAAGTTAAGTTGTTTTCCCATTTAGTTTGATATTCACAGCGTTTGGGCTTGGTTTTCAGCAGGGCATCCTGAACATTGTTATACATATCCAAATCTAAGTTTTGGTAGCAGAGATGCTCAAGGTTGTCGGCCATTTCATTCATGCCGACCAGACGCGCCATTGGAACAAAAATTTCAAAGGTTTCTTGCGCTATGCGGGCGCGCTTATCAGGCCGCAGCGCGCCTAGGGTGGTCATGTTGTGATAGCGGTCAGCCAGTTTAATAATAATGACACGCGGGTCTTGCAGGGTGGCTTGCAGAATCTTTCGAAAAGAAGCGGCTTTATTGTATTCTTTGTCACTGGAATGGCTCAGTTTGGTTACGCCATCGACCAGTTCAGCGACAGTTTTGCTGAAGCGTTCAGCAATATCTTCTTTATTGAATTCGGTGTCTTCAATGACATCGTGCAGCAGGGCTGCCATCAGCGTTTCTGCATCCAGGCGCATATGCGCTAAAATGCAGCTGACTGCAATGGGGTGTAGAATATAGGGGTCACCGCTTTTGCGGGTAATGCCGTCATGCGCCACATCAGCATAATCGCAAGCTTCAAGCACACGTTCGACATCGCTTTCTGAAAGATAAGCGTCGATAATTATTTTGAGCTGCTGCTTGGCTTGGCTGACCTCTGGGCCTGGCATAGAACACCTTTTACTGCTGAATTACAAATGAAATGGTTAATCCTCTAATGAAATGCATATTGCATAACTTGTCAATTTTTTC
The DNA here is from genome assembly GCF_026168575.1 of Acinetobacter entericus. NCBI lineage: Bacteria > Pseudomonadati > Pseudomonadota > Gammaproteobacteria > Moraxellales > Moraxellaceae > Acinetobacter > Acinetobacter entericus. Next base: position 143,888 of record NZ_JAPEQW010000003.1, on the reverse strand, counting down.
AGTAAAAAAAAGTGAAAAAAATAGCAGGAAAACCAAATTTAGGCTTTCTTTATAACTGTTCTTGCGCAAATATAAAAGATCGAACCATAAAAAAAGCCTAGTATAAAACTAGGCTTTTTGACCGGATCATCTTGTTAGAAAGAAAAACCGTCTAAATTCAAGTTGTTTGCAGAAAGCGCAAGATCCAAGCTAGATGCCTGATAGTCTTGATCACGCTGTTTCAAAATGTCTTTAGATACGTGGCCTTCAGCAATTTCGCGCAATGCAACCACTGTAGGCTTGTCGTTATCCCATTCTACAGTCGGCTCAATGCCTTGACGTGCCAATTGACGCGCGCGTTTGCTTGCCACTAGTACAAGCTCAAAGCGGTTGTCTACATGGTCTAAACAATCTTCAACGGTTACGCGTGCCATAAGAATTCTCGTTTGAATAGTAAATTTGAACAGACTGCGCAGTATAAAAGGCTTTGCCTGCAGACTCAAGTTTTAATCACAAAACACTGGTCGGGGTAATCAGTTTTTGAATTAAATCCTGATGGCGCTCAGACTGCTGTTTCAGTACCAGGCGGTTGGCAATGATGACAGCTTCAAGATCATGCAATGCTTTATTGAAGTCATCATTAATAATGACAAAATCAAAATTCACATACTGCTGCATGTCTTCAACAGCGCAGCTGAGGCGGTGTTCAATCACTTCGACAGAGTCTGTGCCGCGGTTGGATAGGCGCTGGCGCAAATCAAACTGGCTAGGCGGCAAAATAAAAATTTGTTTGGATTCAGGAAAAAGCTTGCGGACCTGTTCGGCGCCTTGCCAGTCAATTTCAAGCAAGACATCGTGGCCTTTTGCCAGCTGTTCTTTTACTGTGCGCTGGGCAGTACCGTAATAGTTGCCGAAAACTTCAGCATATTCAATAAATCCGCCTTCTTGAACCAATGCCAAAAAGTCTTCTTTGGTTGAAAAGTGATAATGAACGCCGTCAAGTTCGCCAGGGCGCTGGCCGCGGGTCGTATGGGAAACGGAAACATGCAGATTATTGACACGTTCAAGTAGGGCTTTAACAAGAGATGTTTTGCCTGTTCCTGACGCTGCAGAAACGACAAACAAGAGACCCGACATGATATTTTTCCTGATATGATAAAATATCTTCTCTATTTTAGAGCAGACGACCTGCAAACAAAATAGCCAAGCGTCTTTTTGTTGGCATTTATTTTAAAATCGTTTGCGCATTGATTTGAACATTGAGGGTTCTATGGAAATTGTATTGGCTAATCCCCGTGGTTTTTGTGCAGGTGTCGACCGAGCAATTGCGATTGTGAACCGCGCCCTTGAATGCTTTAATCCGCCGATTTATGTGCGTCATGAAGTGGTGCATAACAAATTTGTGGTCGATGACCTGCGTCAGCGCGGCGCTATTTTTGTGGATGAGCTGGATGAAGTTCCGGATGACAATATTGTGATTTTCAGCGCGCATGGTGTATCCAAAGCAGTCCAGCAGGAAGCGGAGCGGCGCGGCTTGAAAGTGTTTGATGCAACCTGCCCGTTGGTCACCAAGGTGCATATTGAAGTCACCAAGTATGCGCGCGAAGGCGTAGAGGCGATTTTGATTGGTCATGAAGGTCATCCGGAAGTCGAAGGCACTATGGGGCAATACGATACCAAAAATGGAGGTTCGATCTATTTGGTAGAAGATGAAGCAGATGTGGCGGGCCTAAATGTCCGAAACCCAGCCAAAGTGGCTTTTGTGACGCAAACGACTTTGTCTATCGATGATACGGCTAAAGTGATTGATGCATTGCGTACCAAATTCCCTCTGATTCAGGGGCCGCGTAAAGATGATATTTGCTATGCCACGCAAAATCGCCAGGATGCTGTCCGCGATTTGGCTGCGCAATGTGACGTGGTTTTGGTGGTGGGTTCGCCAAATTCATCGAACTCAAACCGTCTGCGTGAGTTGGCGGAGCGGATGGGCAAGCATGCATATTTAGTGGACAATGCGGATCAGCTTGAGCAGAAATGGTTCACTGAAACTGCCAAAATTGGTGTCACTGCAGGCGCCTCTGCGCCGGAAATTTTAATTAAGCAGGTGATTCAGCGTTTGCAGGATTGGGGAGCTGCGGCGCCGCAGGAGCTGGCAGGCCGTGAAGAAAATATCACTTTTAGTTTGCCAAAAGAGTTACGTATTCCTGTAACTCAGGCATAAAGTGTTGATTACTTAACATTCTGATATTTTTAAAAATTTGACAGATAATTGCTTTTTGGCAATTATCTGTTTTTTTATGCCATTTATCCTTATTTGTGTTGGTTTTGTAATTTAATTAGATATTATTTTTAATAGGGTAACGTTTTGGTGCCTTGGGGGGCGTATGCAGAAAAATAAAGGATTCACATTAATTGAGTTGCTGGTGACGATTGCTGTGCTGGCGGTTGTTGCTTCAATTGCAGCGCCTTCTTTTAGCAATTTATTGATTAAAGAGAATCTTAAAACTACGGCTTTTAATATGCGGGATACTTTAAAAGAAGCCCGCAGTCGGGCATTGCTGAACAGGGCGTCTACTGTGGTATGTACATCATTGAGCAAGTCTGCATCTGCTGTTACTCAAGATGGATGCGGTGCAAATTTGACAAACTATGCAACGACTATGTCGGCTTCGCTAAAAAAAGATAGTGTCTTTGTGGTAAATGTTGAAAAAAAAATAAATGTTAAAAGTACGTCGAGCGACAGTTTTGTGTTTTCTGCTCGAGGAAATTTAACGGCTGCACAAACCATCACTTTTTGTTCTTCTGCTGGGTCATATGTTTTAACGGTTGGTATCCCTGGAACAGTTGAAATTACACAAGGGGGAGCCTGCTCATGATGAGTGTTTCCAGCCAAAAAGGCGTTGGATTGATCGAAGTTCTGGTTGCGATGTTAATCCTTGCTATCGCAATTCTGGGCTATGCGGCGCTGCAAGTCAGAGCAACAGCTGCGACAGAAGAATCAATTAAAAGGGCTGATGCGCTTATTTTACTGAATGGACTTGCAGAAAAAATAAGATTAAATCCGACAGGTGATTACAAGGCAGCTGTACCGAGTTCTTTGCCTAACTGTAATAGCGGCTGTAATGCGGCGAATCAGGCGCTTTATGACTTAAAACAATACAGTGATGTTGCGGGATCAAAAGGGATGAAAGTTGGCGTAATGAATTGTTTAAATACTTCGGCAAGTCAGGAGCGATTATGTTTAATCGCGGCTTGGGGGGAAACTCAGCCAATTACTGATGCTAAAGCTACTCCAGATGCTCCCGCAGTTCAAAATGCATGTTTAAAAACAGATGGAAAATATGCAGATGATTCTAGTTGCTTGGTGCTGGAGGCATATTAATGAAAACATTTAAACAGGCTGGTTTTACACTTATTGAGTTAATGATTGCAATCACATTGGGCCTGATATTGGTTGCTGTAGCAATTCAGATGCTTGTCAGTGGACAGCAAAACTATCGGATTCAATCCTCTGCTGCGTCTTTGCAGGATAGCGGTTTATTTGGGATTAATTACGTCACGAAAAATATCCGTTTAGCAAACCATGGCAATGCCAGCATTATTAATGATGAGTCTCTGTACGGCGGTATTGTGTTAAGCAATCAAACGAGCAGCACGGCTACTCCTCCTGCGGATGGCAATTTAAAAGGTTTGAAAATTGGAACTGCCTTGCTGACGGGCAATAACTTGGTATCGGCAAGTGTGAATAATGACAGTGCATTTAGTACTTTTCCAAAAAGTGATCAGCTGGTGATTATGTATCAAGCACCTATGGATACTTTCACATGTGATGGTAAAAAAGTACGAGGGCCAGTAAAAATACGAGAAACAAAAGAAACAGGAGAAATCAGTATCACCTATGCCAAAGGCTGGTATGTGATTGAAAGATATTATATTAATAAGGCATCAGGCAAGGATGAAGCAAACCTGAATTGCTCCTCAAGTATGTTTATTGCAGATGGAGAAACTGTTCCACAAACTTATGAGTCTCAAACTATTAATGCTGTAAATACACTGACAGCAAATTATGTAGCAAATGCTGGTGAAATTATTGCAAAAAATATTGAATACATGAGAGTGCAATTGGTTGTTCGCAATACCAATGGTACTACACGTACTTTAGGTGTGAATGACTATAAAGCAATTACGACATTGCCGCGTCCAGCTGTAATTGGGGTGAATCTAGGCTGGCTTGTACGTTCTTCAGAAAAAGTAGCAATGGCTGAAAAAACAGAATTCAAAGTTTTAGATCAGACGATTACTGCGGCAAAAGACGGTTACCTGCGTCAGGTTTACACCACAACAATTGCGATCCGTAATGGTGGATTGGGGGATATCTAATGATAAATCATTCAAAACACCAGCAGGGTGTAACCCTAATTACTGTATTGATTTTACTGATATTGATCACAGTTGTTGGCTTATACGCTATCCGCAACAGTATTTTTAGCCTAAAGCTAGCGACGAATGCTCAAGTCCAAACCTTATTAATGCAGACTTCCGACGTTGCATTGGATCATTTAGAAAAAAACTTTAATGCCAATGAAAGCACAAATTTAGCGGGTACGCCAATTGGGCAAGTTTTATTAGATGGCAACCAAGGTAAGGAGCTGCAGTTTTGTTTTAAACCAACAGAAATAGAAAGCAGTGCGGCTAAAAATAACATGTTCTTTAATCTTGGAGATTTCCGGATTATTGAGCGAGCTTCGGCGACTGCTGCTACAGGTGTAAGCGCTGCGCTTTCTGGAGATATTGATGCGGTTTGTAATCCAGAAAAAATGTTTTCTATCAGCCGTAAAGCAATTGTGACGCAGGTTTCTGTGGTGAATCCGGATGATCCTGCAGTGGAAATGCGCAAATTTGAATTAACCAATAAAAATACAGATTTGAAGGCGGATGTAGATACCAAGCGTATCCGTGTGGTTGCCACATCGTTTGCTCCTGCAATGGCGCCGTCTGTAACTTTATCGGATATGAATGCGTGTTTGAGCGGGCGTGTAATGGATGATCTGTTATTAAAAAATAGAGCTGATAGTACAAGTGGGCAAGTTAAAGTTGAAACTTTGCATGAGTGTCTAAATCAGCTGGGTGTGCCGCTAAATACGCAAGTTGCAGAATATGTAGTCCGCTTAACCGAAGCAAAAAATTAAGCACTGGAAGATTGGGAGAAGAGAAATGAGATTAAAACCCCTTGTAATAATGATGGCCTTGCTTCCAGTGATGGCGGTGCCTACAAGTACGGCAGTTCTTGCGAGTGACTTGAGTCTGTATAGAGGAAATACGACTGGAAAAACGTCTATTCTACTTATGCTGGATACGTCTGGGAGTATGGGGATTAGTTCACTGGTGTTGCCTAATAATAATACATTAGGCAGTCCTGGTGATGTCGATCCACAGTATGCAAATACAGCCACACCAATGTGTGATAGAGTAAATGTTGATGAAGGTGGAGTATTTAAGCAATGGGCATATAATGCTTTAGATAAGCGTGTTGGAAGTGATACTTATAATAAAACATCATTTAAGAAAACTGTAAATATTAACGGTCGAGTAATTTCATACTATTTACGTGGTTGCGGTAATCCAAGTATTGATTCTGCTGGAAAATTAATTGAGTCTTCTACAGGTAAATTTGATCGTTTATCTCGTTTAAAAGATGCTCTTATTCAATTGTTGGCTGATAGTAGTATTCCTAACACTACTTATATGGGGTTAGGACATTTTTCTGCAAAAACACCTTTAACCGTAGGAACTACAACCAACAAATTAGTTGATGGTCACTCTGGAAGAATATTAGTTCCAAATGCACAACTAAATGCAGCCCAAAGGGAGAAATTGATTTTACAGTTAGTGAGTCTTAAATCAGTCGACACTACAACTAATGAAGATGGTACAGCAAACGCTAATTTAAAATTATCCAGTACAGCCTATCCAGATATTTTTAAAGCCTCAAGTGGTACGCCAACAGCTCATGCTTATGCTGAAGCAGCAGCCTATATGATGGGAACGACTACAGGACAGGATTCCAGCTTACCTTCAACAAGTACAATCTTGTATGATGGTTATTCTGTGATGCAAAAATCGGATGATGCAACTAAACAAGTTTATTATGTATGTGTCGCATTAGGTACTGAACGTCCAACTGCATTAGGCGCAACCGTGATGGCTTGTGATAATGAGTGGAACAAGAGCGAGTCGGATTGGTACGATGCAACAAATAAGCGTATGGGCTCAACAATTAAAATTTACAAACCCAATGGTAGTGGAGGTTGGCTACAAGTAACACCAATAGAGTTGAAAAATACACAAAATGTGGGAGATATGAATTCTCTATGGGAGACTCATGCAAAATTACCTGTGGGTTGGCGCTATGGTGGCTGGATGAAACTAGCCCATGAACCGATGGATATTGAACCTATTGGTGGTAAGGTTTGGGGGAATAAGGGAGCAAATAATCTAGTTTCTTATCGTAGTAGTCCTTTCTCGATAAAAACTGGTACAACAACACAAACAGTAAATACCCAAGGATTTCAAAATTGCCCATCAGGTTATTCTGTGATGAGCAACTGGATTGCATTATGTCAAAAATCAGATATATGGACTAGGAATGCGACGAATGAGGAAAAAAAAGCTAAAGAATGTTTGAGTCCAGCGGATGGAAGTGTCAATCCATTACCTGATGCTAGAAACGAACAAGGTAACCCTCATACCGAGACTTACAATATGAGACAAACATCTTATGTTAGTTCAGGTAAAAATAATGAAAAAGATAGTGTATGTAAGCAAACTGTTTCCGCAGTGAATCGCCCATGGGGAAATATTACACAAACCGTTACAACTTCAGGTCCTGTTGATAATAATTATGGCGGTTTTGCTTATTCTGCGACTAATACAAAAAATGGTAATGTATATGAAGCAGGCGGTTCAACTAGCTCTTGTGATGGTAATGGTATTTACTTTTTAACAGATGGTTCACCAAACTCGACTAAAGATAGTATGGCGCAGACTATCATGAATACATCTTTAAATAACTCTGCTTCATTTGGTTTTACTGGGAAACCATCAGGAGCAGGCGTTTTAGTATCGCCAACTCTAAATTCTGGTTTATTTAAGGGTGAGACTGGAGGGTGGGAGTATATTGGTGAATATGCTAAAAAAGTGCGTAATAGAACAGATGCATCTAATACGCAAAAGAACCCTGCTGATATGAACATTAAAACAGCTGTGGTTGGTTTTGGTGCTTCATTTGCCGGCATTACAAAAAATGCTGATGGTACTTATAATTGTTCGAGTGCGCCAAATGATGATGCAAAAAATGCATGTTTATGGGGCAGTAAGGCATATGGAGACGGCGGATTTTATTATGCTGAAAATTCTGACGATATTAAAAATAGTATTATTAAATTTGTATCGGATGTAACAGTTGGTTTTACCCCTTCAAGCTTGGGCTCTATTTCTGTACCGCGCGATCCTTTAGATCAGACTAAGTCAATGACTGAAGGCTTTTTCCCAATGATTATGCCTATGGAAGATTCTACCTTCCGTACATGGGCGGGGAATTTAAAGAAATATAAAATTCTTGGCGGTACGCTAAAAGATAGCAGCAATAATGCGATTTATAAAGTTGAAAACAATCAGCAGATTATTAACTCATCTGCAAAGGATTTATGGTCAAACGCAGCTGCTGGTGCAGATCATTCAATAATTAATAGTGGCGGTGCATGGAATAAAATTCCTGTTCCATCTACAGCTTTGGCTGCAGCAGACTCAATCAGCAATATAGATAGCGAGCGTAAAGTCTATATTCTAGATGGCAGTTCTTTAAAGAAAGTTACCAAGACAAATCTGGCAACGGATACTACTGGTACAGATGCACTGAGCGGGACTTACACAATTAACCAGCGCTTAGCTTTGTTGAATTATATGGGATATCAAACTACATTCCCTGCAGCCGCGACTCAAACAACTTTAACTTCTACAGAAATTAATACGCTTGCAGTTAATCCTGCTAGCCCATATAGATTCCTTGGCGGGGCTGTACACTCAACACCTTTAATGCTTACTAAAGAGGCAACAGTAAGCGGGGCTAACGCGGCAGGTACTCGTGATGAATACACTGTTTATGGCTCTATGGATGGCGGTTTGCATATTGTAGATGCTAAAACTGGTAAAGAGCAGTCGGTATTTGTTCCGCCAGAAATTATAACGAATCAATATGATACGTTGGCTGGTAAAGATTCAAAAGGGGTGGGTAGCCTGTCGGGTATAGCTTATGGTGTAGATGCGCCATGGGTAGCGGACAATACTTTTAAAGTGCAGATTACTAAGTCTGGCACGACTGCAACCACAAAATATGTTGCCAATAAAATGAATATTTATGGCGGTTTGCGTATGGGCGGCAAGGGGCTTTATGGATTGGATATTCTTAGTCCAGCAAGTCCGAAGCTGTTATTCCAAATTAAACCGACAACATCAAATGAATTTCAGCGAATGGCTCAAATCTGGGCTAAACCGACGATTGCTGAAATTCGTGTCAAAGGCGAACGTAAAAAAGTTTTAATTTTTGGCGGCGGTTATGATGCTGATGTTTATGAAAAACCAGCGGCTACTTTTACAGAGCCGTCCTCAACTTATGGCAATGCTTTATACGTAGTAGATGCTGCAAATGGCAACTTGATCTGGATGAGCAGTTCAAATGGTTCAGGAATTAGCGAAACTTATAAAAAAACGATCAATAACGATATAAATTACAGTGTAGTGGGGCAGCCTGTGGTGCGTGATTATGATGCAGACGGCCTTGCAGACATGATTTATTTTGCAGATTTGGGCGGACAGATTTTCCGTGTAGATTTGAATAACAACAATCAAATGTCTGCAACAACAAATACGAATATTGCAGTGCGTGTGCAACCCTTAGCGAAGTTAAAAAATGGAGCATTTGTACCGCGTTTTTATGACCGTTTATCGACTGCCGTCTTTGATGATGGGCAAAACCGCTTTGTACTTGTGACAGCGGGTTCTGGCAATCGCAGTTTTCCTTTGGAAGCAGAGGTTGGCGGGAAAAACAAAATCTACGGTTTAATTGACCGTGATGCAGCGGCCAATGGTTTGGAAAACTCGAGTTTCACATATGCTGCAACTATTTTGCCAGCGAATTTGGCTAATTCAGGCATACTTGGCAAAACGGCTACTAAGCAAATTTCTGCTGCTGACATTGCTAATATGAAATTAACAACTGGCAGTACTATGCTTCGCGGCTGGAGCTTTGAACTTCACTCAGTAGACTCTGGAAATTATGCGCGTGCATTTGAAGAGTCGCAGCTCATTACTGGCGATTTATATGTTAGCCTGTATGATCCGCAAGCGACATTGACTGGAACCGTGAGCGGCTGTGGTGGCGGTGTGACAGGTATCTCTACGACTCACCGTATTTGCATGCCGTATGGTGACTGTGCAGCATATGTTAAAACCAGCTATCAAGGTATTAATGGTCCTGCCTTTGGCGCAGTTTCCTCTACGGATCCACGAACAACCATGTTAGTTGGACCTATTGCGGAGACACAAGAAGCTTGTGTGGGGAATTGCCCAACTGCAAATACAGCTTTAACTAATAAAAATCTGTATACATATAGCCAGGCACGTAAGATTAAGCCTGTCCGCTGGTTTGAGTGGTAAGGGAAGCGTGTATGGGGAAATTTCAAAAAAACACAGCAGGGTTTACCTTGCTTGAATTGATGGTTGTTGTTGTGATAGCTGCAGTTCTTGCAGCTATCGCTATACCCAGTTATCAAGCTTATACTGCCAGGGCGTACAAGTCTAAAGCACAATCTGAAATGCTTAAAATTGCTGAGCGGCTGGAAAATTATAAAGGCAAGCAATTAAGTTATGCAGGCTATGTACCAGAGCATCAAACAGCGAATAAGGGTGAAATTAATATTCCATATGATTCAGGAACTGATTTTGATTATCAAATCAAATTAGTCGATATCAATGATTCAACCATTGCCTTGGAAGATTCTGCTGTTGGACAAGGGTGGAAAATGATTGCGGTTCCAAATCAATTAAAAGGAAATGCACTGAGAGCTTCTCAATATTTATTATTGGATTCTCGTGGGGTGAAATGCATGACTAAAGATGCGTTAACAGTTTCCAGCACCAGCTGCACGAATGCCGAAGATTGGAGATAGTATGAGAGGATTTAAAGGATTTACTCTTGTAGAGTTGCTGATTGTCGTTGTTATTATCGGAATATTAGCGGCAATTGCATTGCCTTCATATCAAAGTTATGTAAAAAGAAAAAATCGCGTAGAGACTCAAAGTACAATGATGGAAATTGCACAAAAATTGCAGTCCTACAAGTTGTCTAATGGAGATTATGGGGTAAATAATTCTACGTCGAGTTATGCGGTGAATCCATTGACTAACCCAGCTATTTATGGACAAACGGTATCACCAAGAAGCGGTCCTGCATTGTACAACCTAACGATAACAGCTTCTCCAAATGCATCTTGGACAATGACAGCAACACCTATATCAACAGGGATGCAAAAAAGTAACGGAGCACTGACCTTGACGCATTCTGGTACACAATGCTGGTTTAAAAAAGATGATGCTACAGGCAGTTGCTTAAGCTGGGCTGATAAATAAATTCAAAGCTGCGGATAAGTGAATATTAATCTTTCCCTTTGAGTGAATTTAACGTAAAATATTGCCCTCTATGAAAGGGGTTTGAAGTGTATCGATGGTCGGTACAGGGATAATCCGTAAAAACTATAAGGTTGTATCATGGTAGTTATTCGTCTTGCACGCGGTGGTGCTAAAAAACGTCCGTTTTATCAAATCATTGTGACTGATAGCCGCAATGCACGTGACGGTCGTTTCATCGAACGTATCGGTTTCTTTAACCCTACAGCACAAGGTAAAGCAGAAAAACTTCGTTTAGATGCTGACCGTTTTGCTCATTGGGTTTCTCAAGGCGCTCAACCGTCTGACCGTGTTGCTTCTTTAGCTGCTCAAGCTAAAAAAGCTGCAGCTGCTGTTTAATACGGTAGTAGCTTGCCCATGACACCAACACAGAATGTTCCAGAAGATCGTATTCAGATTGGACAGCTACGTTCAGCATATGGATTAAATGGGTGGCTCTGGGTCTATTCCAATACAGAACCTATGAGCAACATCTTTGACTACCTGCCTTGGTACATTGAGACCAAAGCAGGTTGGCAAACAGCAGATGTAAAACGCTGGAAACCGCATGGTAAAGGCTTAGTTGTTTCGCTTAAAGGTGTGAGCGATCGCACGGCAGCAGACAGTTTGGTGGGTACCAATGTTTGGATTTCAAAATCGCAGCTGCCTCAAGCAGGCGTGGACGAGTATTACTGGTCAGATTTGAAAGGCTTAACCGTGTTAGGCCTGAATGATGATGAGCAGGAAGTGAATCTCGGTCAAATCCACGAGCTGTTTGAAACAGGCGCTAACGATGTGATGGTGGTTCGCGCTACCGCAGACAGCGTCGATGGCGAAGAGCGCATGATTCCATGGCATAAAGATGTGGTGCAGCGGGTTGATCTCGAAGCGGGTCGCATCTACGTGAATTGGGGCGTAGATTATTAATCCTTTTAGGATTCACTCAGCAGGAAAATAGAGGAGTCTGCGGTGTTTTTTGCAGTCATTACGCTTTTTCCTGAAATGTTTGAAGCGATTACAGCCTACGGTATCAGCGGGCGCGCGGCAAAAAACGAAATTGTGCAAGTTCATTGCATCAATCCTCGGGAATTTGCTGAGGGCAACTACAAGAGAGTGGATGAACGTCCATTTGGCGGTGGCCCCGGTATGGTGATGATGGCTGAGCCTTTGGCAAAAGCAATCCACCGTGCCAAAGAGCTTGCAGCGCAAGCAGGTGCAGTTCACGTTCCAGTGGTGTATATGTCACCGCAAGGAAAGACCTTAAATGAATCCGCAGTACAGCAGTTTGTCGAATATGACGGCCTGATTGTATTGTGCGGGCGCTATGAAGGTGTTGATGAGCGTTTGATCCAGCAATATGTTGATCAGGAATGGTCAATCGGAGATTACGTATTATCGGGTGGAGAGCTTCCTGCGATGGTTTTGTTGGACAGCATTATCCGGAGGCTTCCGGGTGCGATGTCTGATGAGCAGTCACATGTGCAAGACTCATTTGTGGATGGTCTTTTAGACTGCCCGCAATACACCAAGCCAGATTATTTTGAAGGTTTGGATGTGCCAGAGGTTTTAAAATCCGGGCATCATGCCAATATTGAAAAATGGCGGTTTTTGCAGCGCTATCAGCGGACACTTGAACGCCGTCCAGAGTTGGCGGAACAGGTCGAACTGACGAAGCAGCAAAAAAAATGGCTGAAAGATTTGTAAGGCATGGATGAGTAATCATCTCTGTCTTCGAAAACAGTACTTAAAATTATTTTAAGTATTCTTTAATAGGCTCTTTATTGGCTGAGATGGTCAACAATAAAGAGAAAGATAATCGGGTGTATGCGCCTTAGCCTCTATACCCAGCGGATATCAGACCTCTTCTGACCCGCACATATCGGAGATACCCCATGAGCGGTAAGCATCCTTTAGTTCAAGTAATTGAAAACGCACAGCTAAGAACTGATCTGCCTGAATTTGCACCAGGTGATACAGTGATTGTTTCTGTAAAAGTTAAAGAGGGCGACCGTGAACGTCTTCAGGCTTTTGAAGGCGTTGTAATTGCGAAGAAAAACCGTGGCTTGAACTCAGCGTTCACAGTACGTAAAATTTCTAGCGGTGTTGGTGTTGAACGTGTTTTCCAAACACATTCTCCAATCGTAGCTAAAGTAGAAGTTAAACGCCGTGGTGATGTTCGCCGCGCTAAACTTTACTACCTACGCGAATTGTCTGGTAAAGCTGCACGTATTCGTGAAAAATTGCCAGCTCGTAAAGTTAAAGCTTAATTTTAAGTTTTCACACGAGTTAAAAAATGCGCCTAAAGGCGCATTTTTTATGCCTGTATTTTATAAGCCCTGAAGCTTTAAGCGGTTGGCATGCTGACGGTAGACATCTACAGGATCCGGGGCGAATAAAGCCTTTAAGCCTAAGACCTGATTGACTTCATCCAAATGGTTCCAATTGTAATTGTCGCGGATGGTTTTACCGAATTTGGCGCTGCATCTGGGCACGAGGCCATCATTATCCTTGCCGCCATCAATCAAAAGGGCTGTGAATTTCAGCGCTGAGTCTAAATCCAGCACATTGGTCACTTGCCCGACACCGGTAAATGAATAGTTATAAATGCCTTGTTCGAGAGCTTTGCCATCACCGCAGGCTGTAGCAGGAATGCCGATTGGGAATTTGGCGTTATATGCGGCTGAACCCGCCAAAGTGAGGCTTCGGCCGCCTGCCAAAGCATCATGCGGATAACTGTTTGGGTCTAACCCCTGTGCCCAAGTGATGGCTTTAGACACAAAGTTGACTGCGCCGACTAAGGGCGCTTCAACCGCAGTGCCTTCCGCTTTTAAAATGAGGTCCGCAACTGGCGAGCCTTTATGCGGCCCGCCAATGCTGGTCAGGGATGCAACAACATCTGGGCGCACACCTGCCACATAGCGGATTGTCGGGCCGCCATGTGAATGGCCGACCAGATTTACTTTGTCTGCGCCTGTAATCGCGCGGATTTCTAAAACTTGCTGCAGCAACTGCTCACCGCGGACTTCTGTGGAGTTTAAAGGGGATACGCGGGTTGCCCAGGCGCTGGCGCCATTGCGCGCTAAATCAGGCAAGATCTGATACCAGTAGTCTAGGCCAAGGTCATCGGTGCCTACCCGTATAAAGCCAGCCATGCCGTGGTTAAAAACGATTGGATATTGGGTTTTGGCATAGGCCGATACGGTTTTGTCAGCTTTTACCTGAGTGGCTTGCGACGCGCCGGCTGTGCTTCCAATAAAGACGAACAGTATGCCTGCCGCGAGAATTCCATATTTCATTGATGCATCCTCTGTTTTTTTAATTTTATTTTCTGACAATACAAGTTGTCACCAATATAAAAACAGCCTGCTGAAAGAAATGCAAAGCACTGCAGATAAAGTGTATTTGGAGTTGTAACAAATTTTATTTATATGCATTGAAAGATAAAAAGCCCGCTCAGCATGGGCGGGCTTCTGTGCTTATAAGCCCTGAAGCTTCAAGCGGTTGGCATGCTGGCGGTAGAGTGCGACAGGGTCCTGTGCAAACAGGCCTGTTAAGCCAAACATCATATTGGCTAAGTCGGTATGGTTCAGCTTGTAGTCATCGCGGATCACTTGACCGATGTACGCGCTGCAGCGCGATACCATGCCGTCATTGTCCTTATTGCCGTAAGATAGCGGCCCTAACTGCATCAGGATGGTGTCAATATCCAGCAAGTTGGTGGTTTGCGCTACGCCCGTCCAAGAGTAGTAGCGCACGCCTTTCGTATCGACTGAATTTAAGTTCTTGCTGCAGTTTTCAGAAGAAGCCAAAACGCCGGCGGCAACGGCAGATTTTGCGACAGTTGCATTGAAGGCGGCAGATCCTGTTTGCGACAGCGATTTCATTGAGGCATCAAAATCAATGCCCAGCTCAGGCTTGGATTGCGCCAAGGCAATCAATGGCCCAATAATATAGTCGCCTAAAATATTAAAAGCAGATTTAGTCAGTTTGTTGCCTTGGATATCATCGGCTACTTTAGAACCGTGATAGGTGCCCGCGACTCCGGTAATTGATGCCAGATACTGCGGCTTAGTCGCGGCAACATAAAGCACCGTCGGGCCGCCATGCGAGTGGCCGATCAGATTCACTTTGTCTTTGCCGGTAATGGCAAGCACATCTTCAACTTGGGTGATCAGCTGTTCTCCGCGGTATGCTGTGGTGTTTGCCGGTGAAAGCTGGGCCGCGAAGACGGTTGAGCCGTTGCGCGCCATATCCGGCAAAATTTGATACCAGTAGTCAATATTGAAACTGTCATTGCCGATGCGGGACCAGCCTAACCAGCCGTGAACCATTAAAATCGGATACTTGGTTTTCGCATAGTCAGATTTAGCTGTTTCTTTGACTTGCAAAACGCTTGGAGCCGCCTGTGCGCCTGCCGATAATCCTAACGCGAAGCCCGCCATTATGCCTAAAGAGGCCATTTTGGCTTTTGTTGTGAAAGTACGCATATGCATTCCTTTGTTTGGAGTTGTTGTTATTGCTGTTTTTAATAATGTGTAGCAAATTGCGTGCAGCAAACTCTCTAATGCATCTTGAAAAGGATATTCAAAAAGTGTTGCGCAGAACATCCGGGTTGTTATTTTTAGAGAGTGAAGATAAAGCAGATGCCACGCTATTTTTTCATGAAATTTGATTTATTCCATGTCATTTGGGGTCTCAAAATGTCCATAAATGTCATCTATTTGCTATACATTTGTCCTGAAAAGCTAAGAAAAGCAGGGATATTGACCTTCTTTTTCCGTTTTATTAAAGAAAAACAGAAACAAAGAATATTGTGCGGCGCGAAGGCATGCCGAAAATAAAAAAAAGGATGCATGTGCATCCTTAAATTTCATCAAGGTGTTTTTGCCGCTGCGTTATTCACTATAAGGCAATTTATCGCCCTGATCATGCGCAGTTTCAAAAGTGTTGACACGAAGCTGTTCTTCTTTGCTGCTGAAATGCTGTGCACGCAGTTGCTGTACCGCTTTTTGCTTTGCATCGTCACTCAGGCCGCTTTTCAGAATACTGTCGCGTTCGGATAAGTAGCTATTGACGGTATTCTTCCAGTCAGCGCGCTGCGTATCTAGGGTTTCTAAACGCTGTGTTGCTTCCGGGCCAACTAAATTCATGCGCATTTGATGAATTTCTTCGGCTGAACCGCCGCGCGCTTTTATGTCAGCCGTCAGTTTATGCAGATCTTCCAGCTTATTCATCTGTTCCAGATTTTCTTTCCAGTCCTCCGGCAATTCATCAAACAATGCTTTCAGCTTTTGAGCCTTTTCGGCTTCACTGAGCTTTTTGTCATTGATCACGTCCATCCGTTTCAGCGTGTATACGTGATAAGTATTTTCTGTGCCAAAAAGGCCTTCAATTTCATAATCTGAAAAGAACTGCTTTCGCAAGTTTTGCGTACTGTTGTAAATCGAACGGTAGTACTGCGGATCATCCTGACTTAGATTAGGCGCCTGCAGGCTACCTAAACGCGCGCGGTAATCCATGTAGCGGTTCCATAAATCTAAAATTTGCGTTAAAGACGGCTCTTTATAGTTTTGCGTGATGTAGGCTTTAAAATCTTTTTTGATTTGCTCAATGGTTTTTTCGCCGTACTGGGTAATGAAATATTCAAAACAGTCGCGGGTGCGCTCATTCACCATCAAACGGCTGGACGCGTCCAAACTCATTTGGCAGTTGATTTCAGTATCTTGCTGGCTCGGGCTGAAATAAGGCAAGCCGTTCGGACTGCGCGCCTGCGCCTGAGGCGTACCGCTGCTGCTGCTGGCAGCAGAGGGCTGGCTGGCGTTTTGTGTAGCTGATGCTTGACCATCATTCGGTATAAGCCAAAAAATAAATGCGCCGACGGCAAGAATAATCGCGCCTGCTATGATCCATAATTTGTGTTTCTGCATATCCCATGCACCTTTTATCCGTTTTATTTGTTTTATAAATTATGCAATGGAGCTGAATATGCCACAGCTTCAGCATAAAATCACAGAAAAGTTGTAAATATTCGGTTACCATGGCGAAGATTCTTCTCGCTTGTTTTTCTCATGAAATCATCTTCCGCTAAAATTCAGCGCCGCCATATCAGCGGTGTTTTTTTGCTTAATAAACCTTTGGGCATCAGTTCCAATGCTGCTTTGCAAAAAGTGCGCTGGCTCTACCGCGCGCAAAAAGCTGGGCATACCGGCGCGCTTGATCCGATGGCTTCGGGTTTATTGCCGATCTGCCTGGGCGAGGCGACCAAGTTCTCGCATTATTTGCTGGATTCTGTAAAGCGCTATCAAACCACTGTTTTTTTAGGCCACAGCACAACGACTGGCGATGTGGAAGGGGAACGCTTGCTTGAGAAAGCAGTGCCGCCGCTGACGGAAGAACTTATTCAGCAGGTTTTTGCGCAGTTTGTTGGGGATATTCAGCAGGTGCCGCCGATGTATTCGGCCCTGAAAAAAGACGGCCGGCCGCTGTATGAGCTGGCGCGCAAAGGCATTGAAATTGAACGTGAAGCGCGTCCGATTACGATTGAAGCCATTCAGCTGTTGTCTTTCACCGAAAACAGCATCAGCCTAGATGTGACCTGTTCAAAAGGCACTTATATCCGGGTTTTAGGTGAAGATATTGCCAAAGCTTTAGGCACGTATGGCCATTTGACTTATCTGCACCGTATTAAAACGGGGCATTTTGAACTGATTCCCAGCTATACCATTGAATATTTGGAAACATTGACCGAAGCAGAGCGTGAGGCCTTGCTGCTGCCAGTCTATTCTCCCATTGATCATTTTCCAAAAGTGCAGGTGCCGGAAGGCCGCGCGGAGTATTTCAGCCGAGGCATGGAAAGCAACATTGAATATGAAGCGGTATCCGAAGCGCTGGTTTTTGATGGTGAAAAATGCCTTGGTTTGGCGGAAATCACCGAGCGCAAGCGCTTAGTGCCAAAACGCGTATTAAACCTCTAAACCTATTTTTAAATAACTGATTTAAGGCAAAAATTGTGGAAATTGAAATTATCTTGAGCCTGCTGTTTTTTGCTTTTTTTGCCGGCGCGATAGACGCTGCGGTCGGCGGAGGCGGGCTGATTCAAATTCCAGCAATTATGAATGCCATGCCGCAGCTGTCTCCTGCAACGGTTTTCGGCACCAATAAGCTGTCCTCTATTTTCGGAACAGCATCGGCATCCTATTCTTTTTTACGCCAAGTAAAATTACGCTGGAAATTGCTGGCGGTGATTGCCAGCTGTGCTTTTATCGCTTCCTTTGCCGGTGCAGCCTGCGTGTCGATGGTGCCGAAAGAAGTGCTGCGGCCCTTTGTGCTGGTGATGCTGATCGTGATCGCCATTTATACGCTTATGAAGAAGCAGTTTGGCCAAGTGCATACCCGTCAGGAGCTGACGCCCAAAATCCTGCTGCTGGCGGCGGCGGGCAGCCTCGCCATTGGCTTTTATGACGGCATTTTCGGGCCAGGTACGGGCAGTTTCTTTATTTTCTTTTTCATCCGCTATTTAAAAGCCGATTTTTTGCATGCATCTGCGCTGTCTAAAATTGCCAATTTAACCACGAACCTTGCCGCTTTGAGCTTTTTTGCGCCGACAGGGCATGTGCTGTTTGCTGTGGGCGGCATGATGGCGGTGGCGAATATTTGCGGTTCAATCGTTGGGGTAAAGGCTGCGCTGAAATACGGCAGCGGCTTTATCCGGATTCTATTTTTGGTTTTGGTCAGTGTGCTGATTGTACGCTTGGGCTATCAAACCATTACGGGGCAATCCTGAAGAAAATTTATGGCAGGCGCCAGAAGAGGCATCTGACCGCCGAAATGCATTCACTGAGCTGAAGATGAATGATTTACTCATGCGCGGGAATGCAAACAGGCATACGGTTTGGCGGAACAGCAGTTTTGTTTTATAAATTCGTCCGCTGCCAGTATTCATGACGTTGCGGCGCTTTGATCTTTAGATGATTTCAGCGTAACGCCGATGGATGCAATCATCACACAGAACAGTGCTGCCCACTGCAGCAGGCCAATTTTTTCCCCCAGCAGCACCAGTCCCGTCAGCGCTGCCAGCGCCGGCGAAAGGCTGGATAATGTGCCGTAGCTGAGTTTGTTCAGCTGTTTTAAGGCTTTTAAGTCCAAAGCATAAGGGATGGCCGTTGCTAAAATGGCAATGGCCAGCGCTTTGCCCCAATATTGAGTTTGCAGCAAAGCGGGCGCATCGTGGTAGAGGCCGATGGGCAGCAAAGCCAGTGCTGATAGGGTGATGGCGATGGTCAGCGCATGCATGCCAATATTTTGATGCACTACTTTTTGCCCGAAATAAATATAAAAAGCCCAGCACAATCCTGCACCCAGCGCGCAAGCTGCACCCGTGACAGAAAAACCGGCGCCTGCGGTTTGCCCCCAAGGCACCATCAAGGCGATGCCGGCAATGGCCAATAAGACCCATACATAATCGCTGCGCCGCTGAATTGACAGCAGGGCCAAACCCAAGGGGCCAATAAATTCCAGACCGACTGCAATGCCTTGCGGCAGCTTTCCGAGCGACATATAGAACAAAACATTCATGATGCAAAGCGCCACGCTGTAACAGAGTAAATCACGCCATTTTAACAACGGCAGCCGCTTTAGAATGCGCCAAGAACGGAACATCACGCAGACGATAACAGCAGCAAAGCATAAGCGCAGAATGGTGACGCTCAGCGGGTCCAATACAGTAAACAGCTGTTTGGCAAACGAGGCGCTGATTTGATACGACACCATCGATAAAATCATATACAGCACTGCAAGGTATTGGGCATTTGGCATAAAAATTCAGCAGCTGGGTTGGAAAGAGCGGGTTGCTGGATTATAGAGCAATTGGTGCATGAAAAGATGCAAGATGGTGCAGGCAGTGCTGGGCAGTTCATGTGAATAATATTGTTCGTTTGAACATAATATAAATAAAATCAATAATGTGGTGCTTATTTATCCAGCACTTCTGAATTAAGAGAAATAATAATGAAATTACAACAACAGCTGCATGCCGTATTGGTTGCATGTGTTTTGGGAGTCCCGCTTGTGGGCTGTGGTTCTGGCTCTGGTGATGATGCCTCAGCAAATGAAGTGTCTACTGAAAAAGCAGTGACGGCATTGGTCCAAACCTCAACAGGATCGAACCTTGCTGGCGCTGAGATCAGTATTTTGGGGCAAAGTTTTGTCACGGATGCTTCTGGTAATGCACAATTTAATGTGAAGATTCCTCAGTCTGCAAAAACCGTTGTGGTGAGTTTTAAAAAAACGGGTTTTATTACACAGGCTGTTGAGTTGAAAGTTGAAGAACTGGCACAGTTATCTGCAAACTTATTGCCGATCAAACAAACATTGACTGTCGCTGCAATTGAAGACGCCCAAGTGATTCAGGCTGCATTTCTGAATGCCCAAATCAGCATTCCTGCAGGGGCATTTGTATTGCCGAACGGTCAGCCTGCAACAGGAGCAGTCAAAGTTGAATTTACCCCTTGGGATATTCAAAGCAGTGATTTGAATGCCATGCCAGCCAATGGTGTGGCGGTAGATTCCAAAGGCAATCCTGCACTTTTAATTAGTGCAGGCATGATGACGGCAACATTTACCAATGCCGCTGGTCAAAAGCTGCAGCTGAAGCAAGGCGTGACAGCTGACATTCAAATGGACTTGCCGCTCAATAGCATCAATAACCAAGCCATGACGGTGGGCACCAGTATTCCAATGTGGTATTTCGATGCTGCAAAAGGCAAATGGGTTGAAGAGGGAACTCCCGGAACAGTCATCGCTTCTCCGCTTTCTGCTACGGGCTTGGCGGTTCAAGCCACCGTCAGCCATTTCTCAACCTGGAACTGGGATTTCAAATTTGAAAATCCAGGTTCAGTGAATGTGAAATGTAAATCAGCCAATAGCTATGTGCCTTGCCATATTACTGCGGCAGTGGAACTCAAAGATGGTTCAGGTTTAACCAAAACCAACTCAATTCCTGCTGAAGGTGTGGATATTGTGAATATGCCAACTGAAGGCACAATTCATTGGACAGCGAAAGATACGACAGGCACCCTCATTGGCTCTGTGACGTCGCAATTGCCGAATGATAAAAATGTGGTGATTGATTTAGGCATCCCCGCAACCAATAACAAAGTACAGTGCACGCTTGAAGATGGTTCAGCAGTCGAATGCAGCGGTGAGTTTACCACTCTAGTTGGCGTAGAATATAAAGCAGCTGAATTTACGGCGCCAAAAGAAGGCGTACGTGTATTGACGGGCTTAAAGTCTAACAAGGATAAACTAACTTGGTCAGCGCAAACGGCAATTGCCCTTGAGGGAGATCAATGGGTGCGATATGTTGGCGCAGCTGTTTCTACAAGTAAATCGGATGTGAAAATTGTACTGAAAGACAAAGAGGTCGTGGCATCGGACAAGGGCTTGAGCTTCTATGTGCAGTGTACATCTGAATATAACGATCAAACAGGCACATGGAGTTCAAATAATCCAGAGTTGATCGGCAAACCCTGCGAAGTGCAGATCGGCATTGGGCTGGCAGGTTCGGAACAGCAGCATATCCTGAATTTCAACTCAGTCTATGGCCAGAAGAAATTAATTCGCTTGCCGAATCAGTACGCTGGGTTTACGTGGAAGAATGAAGGGAATATTGCATATATCAATGTAGAAGGACGTATGCTTCAAGGAACTTATTGCGGTTCTGCTTACGGTAGCGATGGTTTTGGACGTGATGAACAGCCAACGCTTAGCATACATTTGTATGGCGGCAATACGCCTTCAGGTAGTGAAGAATATTTCTGTCAAATTCCTACTTAAAGCAGCATTTGAATAGCAGCAAAAAACCGCGTTTTGCTTGAGAGCGAAACGCGGTTTTTATTTCATTTAGAAATTTAATTGGCGGCGGAGGATTATTTTCTTTGTCTGGCTTGTTGCGTCGTCACTGTACAGCCAATTGAAGCAGCAATAATCACCGCCAGCGCCAGCCATTGCGTCCACAGCAGCTGTTCACCTAAAAAGACAAAGCCTGACAGCGCCGCAATCGCAGGCTCTACACTCATGAGCGTGCCAAAACTCAGCGCGGATAAATTTCTGAGCGCGATCATCTCTAAGGTAAAAGGCAGTGCGCTGGCCAGTATTGCAAGAGCGATAAAATAAATAAGATTGGAAGGCTCAAATACAGACGCTGGCATCCCTGTAAACAGTGCAATGGGCAACAGACAGAGCATGCCGACAAACATCCCTAAGCATACGGTATGGTTGCCAGAGAGGCCGGAAGGCCGCTGACCTGCCACAATATACAGCGCCCAGCAGGCACCGGCGCCCAGTGCAAAGGCAATGCCGATAGGATCTAAAGGCTGTGAAGCCTGATCAAAAGGGAAGAGCAGCGCCAAGCCTAAAACTGCCAGTCCGACCCCAATAAAGTCAAATTTCTGCCGTGCATAAAACAGCGCGACACTGAGCGGGCCAATAAATTCAAATGAGACCGCAATGCCCAGCGGCAAGCGGTTAATCGATAAATAAAACAGCGCGTTCATGCCAGCTAACGCCACGCCGTAGCTGATGATGGCTTTCCAGCGCACCTGTTTGAAATTGGCCTGCCAAATCCTAAAAATCACGGCCAAAATAAGGGAACCCAGCAAAAGGCGCAAGCTGGACACAGTCAAAACTGGAAATTGATTAAACAGGATTTTGGCCAGAGAACCGCTGCTTTGCATGCTGATCATTGCAATCAGCAGCAGGAACAGCGCTTGCACATGGGGCGTATTTTTTAAATTCGGCATGTGCTTACTATACTAAATTGGGTTCGATTTCTCGAGGAGCGGGAGAGTAAAGCTGAAGCTTAAAAATAAAAAAAGCCACAGGCCGCAGCCTATGGCTTTATATGCAATTGAATTAGAACAATACGCGGACGCGGATTGTGCCTTCAACTTCGTGCAAGGTATCTAAAGCTTCTTGAGATGCAGTAGCGTCTACATCCATCACTAAGTAACCTACATCGCCTTTAGTCATTAATGACTGGCCAGAAATGTTGATGCCGTGTTCAGCAAACAGGTTGTTGATTTTTGACAGCACGCCTGGAATGTTTTTGTGAATATGCAGTAAGCGGTGTTTGCCTTCAGTCAATGGAAGCGCAATTTCCGGGAAGTTTACTGCAGATAAAGTCATGCCTTTATCTGAATAAGCCACAAATTTCTCTGCCACTTCTAGGCCGATGTTCGCTTGCGCTTCCATGGTTGAACCGCCGACGTGAGGGGTTAAAATCACGTTTGGCAAGTTGCGCAGCGCAGAAACAAATTCTTCGCCGTTGGCTTTAGGCTCTTTCGGGAACACATCAACTGCTGCGCCGGCAATATGGCCAGATTTGATGGCATCCGCAAGGTCATCAATCAGAACGCAAGTGCCGCGCGCCGCATTGATGAAGATTGAACCTTCTTTCATTTGCGCAAATTGTTCTTTACCCATGAAGTTGCGTGTAGAAGGTACGTCAGGCACATGGATAGACACAACGTCAGCATTGGCAAGAAGTTCATTTAAAGAACCGACTTGACGGGCATTGCCTAGCGGCAATTTAGTTACTGCATCGTAATAAATCACTTGCATGCCCATGCTTTCAGCCAGAACCGAAAGCTGAGAGCCAATTGAACCGTAACCGACAATCCCTAAAACTTTACCGCGTGTTTCAAATGAACCCACTGCAGATTTGTTCCATCCGCCCGCATGTGTATCTGTTGATTTTTCAGGTACACGGCGCAGAAGAAGGATCGCTTCAGCAAGCACCAATTCAGCCACCGAACGGGTATTTGAATACGGCGCGTTAAAGACTGGAATACCGCGAATCATCGCTGCATTCAAGTTCACTTGGTTGGTGCCAATACAGAAACAGCCCACAGCAATCAGTTTGTTCGCCGCTTCAAACACTTCTTCAGTGAGTTGAGTGCGCGAACGAATACCGATGAAGTGCGCATCTTTTACCGCTTCTTTCAGCGCGTCGCCTTCCAGCGCTGTTTTACGGTAATCGATGTTGGTGTATCCGGCAGCATTTAAAGTGTCGATGGCGTTTTGGTGAACACCTTCTAACAACAAGAAACGAATTTTATCTTTAGGCAGTGAAAGATGTTGGCTCATTACGGCTCCGCTACAAAGGCCAAATTTAGTGGCGGTATAATAGCATAGGACAATGCGGGATATACATTTCCTTTATGACCGCTGTGTGAGGTATTTTGACAAAATATGTGACCGTTAGTGCCGCGCGCGTTCTAAATAAGCCTGTAATTTCAAAGGCGTCATTGTAAAAACAGGTTTTTCTGCGGGTTTTGCTGAAAAATGCCTTATAATGTGCACACGTGAAAAACGGATCTGATTTCTGTTTCTTTTCTGCTCACGTCTGCCTCATCTGGTGCTGGCGCCATGCTGTGCACAACTGAATGATTTATAGGCTATTTACAACTTGTTTACTTCTTGCAAGGTCTGAAAACGATGAATGCTCCAGTCGCTTTAACCCCAGAGTTATTAACCCAATTGACCGCTATCGTCGGCGAAAACCGCATTAAAACTGATGCGGACAGTCTCGAAAATTGGGGACGTGACCATACCAAGCACTTCGACCCAAACCCGTCGGTCATCGTTTTTCCATCATCGACCGAGCAAGTGCAAGCCATTGTTCAGCTTGCAAACCAATTTAATGTTGCGATTACCCCATCGGGCGGCCGTACAGGCTTATCTGCCGGCGCAGTCGCAGCCAATGGCGAAATCGTGGTGAGCATGGACAAGATGAACCAGATTCTTGAGTTCTTCCCAGCAGACCGTATGGTGCGCGTGCAGGCAGGTGTGGTGACTGAACAGCTGCAGAACTATGCAGAAGAACAGGGCATGTACTACCCGGTTGATTTTGCATCAGCAGGTTCATCGCAGATTGGCGGCAACATCGGCACCAATGCCGGCGGCATTAAAGTGATTAAATACGGCATGACCCGCAACTGGGTGCTGGGCCTAACCGTGGTGACGGGTAAAGGCGATGTGCTGCGTTTAAATAAAGGCATGATTAAAAACGCGACCGGTTATGCGCTGCAGCATTTGTTCATTGGCGGTGAAGGCACCTTAGGCTTGGTGACGGAAGCTGAAATTAAGCTTGAGCGCCAGCCGCAAGACCTGCAGGTGATGGTGTTGGGCGTACCTGACTTTGACGCTGTGATGCCTGTACTGCACGCCTTCCAAGCTAAAATTGACCTGACTGCATTTGAGTTCTTTGGTGAACTTGCCATGAAAAAAGTGCTGGACAATGGCCATGTGCAGCGTCCATTTGAAACAGAATGCCCATTTTATGTATTGCTGGAGTTTGAAGCGCCGTTTGAGCCGATTATGGACAAGGCGATGGAAATTTTTGAGCACTGCATGGAGCAGGGCTGGGTACTGGATGGCGTCATGAGCCAAAGCCTAGAGCAAGTGCACAGCTTATGGCGTTTGCGTGAAGACATTTCTGAGTCGATTGCGCCGTTTACGCCGTACAAAAATGATATTTCAGTGCTGATTACGCATGTTCCTGCATTTATTCAGGAAATTGATGCAATTGTGGCGCAGAACTATCCTGACTTTGAAATTTGCTGGTTTGGCCATATCGGTGATGGCAACCTGCATTTAAATATTTTGAAACCTGCAGATTTAAGCAAAGACGAATTTTTTGATAAATGCAAAGTGGTGAATAAATACGTATTTGACATTGTGAAAAAATACGATGGCTCAATTTCTGCAGAGCACGGCGTGGGCATGACCAAAAAGCCGTATTTGGGCTATACCCGTTCAGCGGAAGAAATTGAATACATGAAAGCGCTGAAAAAAGTGTTTGACCCGCAGGGCATTATGAACCCAGGCAAATTATTCGATCTTTAATTGTTAAGATAGAGCGGAAAAGCGCATCGGATGATGCGCTTTTTTTATGGTTATAAAATGGCTTACATTTGTGAAATAGTATTCTTTAAATAAAAACGGCATGATGAGCGTGGAAAATTTAAGTTGGGGTCAGAATTATGTTTCGAATATTGGCAGCATCTGCATTGTGTGTCGGGATTCTTTCGGGGTGTGCGACCACACAGAAAATTGTGCATAAAGTTGGAAATACAGATACGCCGCTGGCGCAAGTGCTGAAAGAGCGTTCAGATTTACGCAAAGAATTGTCGACGGTCGAAATCCGTCAGTATTTTAACAGTGTTGAATCGCCAACGGCGGCAGAAGTGAAAGTGACTGAAACTGGCTTAATGGATGATTCTGTACGTTCAGTCCGCACGATTTACCGTTTTAAAAATGTAGAAGGTGATTGGGAGCGTACCAGCACACAAAAAGAATATCAGTGTGCGCGCGGGAAAAGTACCAAGACTTTTCAGACTGCGAAATGCCCTTAGTCAATCTTTAATTTATGGTTGAAGTTTAGGTAGTTATACCTCATAAAAGCGTATCGGTGGATGCGCTTTTTTATTGGGTAAATAAGAACAATGAATATTTTAATTGTGGGTAACGGTTTTGATTTGTCGCACTATTTGCCGACGAAGTATGATCATTTTATGGATGTGATGAGAGCAATCGAGGAAAAAGATACAGGGCAAAAAATCAAGGATTTATCAATTTATAAGGTTGATGAATGGATGGAAAAAATAGATAAAATGCTTGAGAAAAAAACTGATTGGGAGTTTCCTGATTATGCAATGAGTTTTGATGCACTTTTTTCTAAAACAAGAGAATTCAATTTTATTGAGAAAACGAAAGAATTTTATTTAACTGAAAACATTAAAATATCAACAAAAGATGTTTTGAAATTACAATGTCGTTTAGAGTTAAATCGTTGGTATCAATATTTTAAAAAGCATGTAAAAGAAGTAAAAAATTGGATTGATTTTGAATTAAAAATCGAGGAAGTCATATTTAGCTTTGCTCAGGCAATTCCATTTATTGAACAGCAAAATAGAAACTCATCAAACTCTTTTAGTATGGGTGAGTGGGAGCAAGAAGTAGGTAAAAAGAATACTATAATTTTGGAAAGTTTTAATATTTTTGAAATAAAGGGGCAAAAAAATGGATTTAATAAACAATTTTGTTATGGAAGCAATGATAGTCATGGAATGAATTCAGTATTATTTTTATCATTTGCATATGAACAGTTAGAAGAATTTATAAAAATTTTTGATTTGTATTTAGAGTTGGTCGTATCGCAGTTAACAGCTAATTGCTTACTTGGAATCGATTCAAAGGATTGGGTTTATCCTGATAAAATTTTTTCATTTAATTATACGAATACATTTCAGCGCATTTATGATTTAGTAGACGTTGAATATCTACATGGAGGTCATGGTCAGTATCAAAATATTGTTCTAGGTATTTCTGATATTGAAGATAATGGTTTAAAAAAAATTAAAGCATTTGGGTTTACCAAATACCATCAAAAATTGTTTAAAGATACTGATTACCTATTTTTAGATTCATATAAAGAAAAAATAAAATTAAATAAGAAAGAAATTGAATCTTTGAATAAACAACTGATGGCACCAATGGGGGAGCCTTATATAAGGGCTTTGCAAGCAGAACTTAAAGAAAAAACCTTAGCACAAGGTTTAGAGCTCAATTTTTATATTTGGGGACACTCATTAGATGTTTCTGATAAGGATTACATTATTGATTTGTTCAGCTTAAATGATGATATAGATCGAAATGTAAGAGTTATCGTTTACCATTTTAATAAGACAGCAAAATTTGATTTGTTAAACAACTTATTAGCCATTTTAGGAAAAGACAAAGTCGAGCAATGGATGAAAAATAAATGGCTGGCTTTTAAACCTAATCCTGAAATTAAATTTGGTGAAACTGCAAATGTAAGATTGGATCAGGTGTCCTAAAACTGCGACACTGAAACCTGCTTAGCCTATCGAATCCGCTATTCGGTTAGGCTAAGCTTAAAACATTAAATAATGCCTACAATAATATGAAAACCCTTGCCTTTATTCACACTGAAACTGCACGCTCTGCCGTGGGTGACTTTACTCCAGTCACCTCAATTTTTTCCCACTATGAATTAGGCAATACCGTTTCCCCCTTTTTATTGCTTGACCATATAGGCCCCGGCACATTAAATCCCAGCGCATTGCGCAAAGGCGTTGATGAACACCCGCATCGCGGTTTTGAAACCGTCACCATTATGCTGAAAGGTGAACTGGAACACCGCGACTCTACGGGCGGCGGCGGAATCATTTCTGCTGGCGATGTGCAATGGATGACGGCTGCTTCTGGAGTCATTCATAAAGAAGTGTTCAGCGAAGCTTTTTCTCAAACTGGCGGGCCCTTTGAAATGCTGCAGCTGTGGGTCAACTTGCCGGCCAAAGACAAAATGAATCCGCCGCGCTACCAAAGCCTAGACAACGCCAGTATTCCCAAAGTGGATTTAGCCCATGCTGCAGGCTATGTCCGTGTGATTACAGGGGAATATCAAGAGCAAACTGGCCCCGCGCAAACCCATACGCCTATGCAGGTTTACGATATATTCCTGCGCAAAGGCCACACGCTTCAGCTGCCTGCGCAAGAGGGCGACACCACGCTGATTTATATGCGTTCCGGCCGTGCCGCTTTTCAGGCAGAAGATCAAGAATTAGGAGATCAAGGCATGGCGGTCATGTCGAGCCGCGGTGAACTGGTCGAACTGACTGCCCAGCGGGATTGCGCAATTTTATATTTAAGCGCTGCTCCATTAAACGAGCCGATTTATGGACGGGGCTATTTTGTGATGAATCATTTTGATGAAATATTGCAGGCCTACGAAGACCTGAAAAATAATCAGTTCATTCAGCCTTGACGAATGAAGGCTTAACAAAAGTTACAATACATCCTGGGCAAACACTGCTAAAATACGGGAACTTAAACCTGCGGGTGTACAGGCTTAAGTTTTCATTTTTTCACCCTGAATTTTTATTTCTTTTAAGCGTCCTGTGAATACGGCGCGAAACATTGCGGATCTCCCGCGATCTCCACATTTTAATTATTTATTACAGTGCTTGCATTGGGCTGACGTGTCTCTCCCCGAAAATAGGCCAAGTCCAATCCTGTACGCATCTTATATGTAGATAACAATGCAAAACGTACATACTGAAAAGTTAAGCCGTGCCACCTTAATGTTCCCATTGGCGCTGGTTTTATTTGAATTTTCCGTCTATATCGGTAACGATTTAGTCCAGCCCGCGATGCTAGCCATTACCCAAGATTTTGGCGTAAGCAGCTCTTGGGCGCCATCGTCCATGTCCTTTTATCTGTTGGGCGGCGCTTGTGTTGCGGCTGTTTTAGGCCCGCTGTCCGACCGTCTGGGCCGGAAAAAAGTGCTGCTGGGCGGCGTGGCATTTTTTACCCTGTGCTGTTTAGCTATTTTGCTGACTCATACCATTGAAAGCTTTTTAACCCTGCGTTTTTTGCAGGGCTTTGGCTTGTCGGTCATTTCCGCTGTGGGCTATGCTGCTATTCAGGAAACCTTCGAAGAGCGTGATGCCATTAAAGTGATGGCGCTGATGGCGAATATTTCCCTGCTGGCGCCTTTGCTGGGGCCGGTGCTGGGTGCATTTCTCATTGATCATGTGTCATGGCATTGGGGCTTTATCGGCATTGCCTTGCTGTCTTTTTTAAGCTGGTTTGGCCTGAAAGCCAAAATGCCGAAACAGCAGCGCAGCATGCCTAAGCAGCCGATAGGCTATATTTTAGATGACTTTAAACGGGTCTTTAAAAATAAGCGCTTTTTAGGCCTGACTTTAGGCTTGCCGATGGTCGCGATGCCGCTGATGCTGTGGATTGCTCTGTCTCCAGTCATGCTGGTCGAAGAGCTGGGGCTTAGCAGCATGCAATATGGCTTGGCGCAGTTTCCTGTGCTGGGCGGATTGATTGCCGGTAATATCGTGCTGATTAAGATCATCGACAAGCTGCCTTTAGGCAAAACCGTCTTGATTGGCTTGCCGCTGATGCTGATCGGCACGGCTGCTGTGCTGCTGGGAACTGTTTTTCCGCAATACTTTTTATATAGCGCTATTTTAGGCATGACGCTGGTCAGTTTTGGCGAAGGCATCAGTTTTTCAGTTCTGTACCGCTTTGCCTTAATGTCTTCTGAAGTCTCAAAAGGCACTGTTGCGGCTGCCGTTTCCGTGCTGATGATGTTCTGCTTCTTTATCGTGATCGAACTGGTGCGTGTGCTGTATGAACACTTTCATATTTGGGCATACGGGGTGTCATGTTTTGCCCTTATTGCGCTGTGGTTCAGTTTTCCGCGCGGTGTATTGAACAGCGTCTTGCAGCAAAGAAAGGCGGAAGGGGAGTTTTAACACTCGCCATAAAAAATCCCTCAATCAGTGAGGGATTTTTTATGGATTAGATTCAAGCCTCTGCCTGAGGCTGTTCAATTTTTTTTAATTTTGCATCAAAAACGAAAGGCCCAAAGGGCAGGATAGATGCAATCAGACCCAGTAAAAACATTTTTAAAGACCATTTTTGCTTTTCGCACACGGCAAACAGCACAGCAAGAAATCCAATAAACAGCAGTCCGTGCCCCATGCCGATGTATTTAACTAAGATCGGATTATCCAGCCAATATTTCATGGGCATGGCAATAAACAGCAGCAACAGAAAAGAAGTGCCTTCGAGTGCGCCAACAATGCGTAAAGTTTGGATATTCATGGTCACTGCTTTAATGAGGATGAACCCTGAGTGTACTGAATTTAAAGCTGAAAAAGAACTGTATTTATTGAACGATTATGATAAAAATCAGATATTAAAACCAAGTTTGGCGCTGGGTTTTCATGCTGAAGATTTTTAAAAATCACGGCGCTGCTCAGTTCAGAAAGAATTTAACGTGATTTTGAATATGCGCTTTATTGAATATCCTGACGCAGCAGTTCGGCCTGCAAATGGAGCAGTTCTGGTAAGGTTTCCAGCAGCAGGCTGATTTGCTTTAAGACCAGCTGCAGCCGGCTGCTGAGCTGCGCTTCGGTGTTTAAGTTTTGAATTTCCAGCAGTTTCTGCTGAATTTCCAGCTCAGGCAGCGTGCGCTGATGCAGCAAAGCATGCATTAAGGTATTTTTGCACCACAGCATTAAATCCAGAACTTGTGCATCCTGTACTTTTTCGCGGTGGCTGCCCAGCGCTGAAATATAGCTGAGCTGGCTATGGCTATACACCAAATAGCGGAAAGCGTAATGAATCAGTTCAGGATTTGGGTTGGGTTCGGTACTTAAACTGGAAATCATGCTGGCCAGCTCGGTCTGCGCATTATGCGCTGCGCGCCGTGCGCGGCGGTACGCAATGCTGTTGTCGTGACCATGCTGATACTGCTGCACCACTGCATCAAA
The DNA here is from genome assembly GCF_026168575.1 of Acinetobacter entericus. Lineage (NCBI taxonomy): Bacteria > Pseudomonadati > Pseudomonadota > Gammaproteobacteria > Moraxellales > Moraxellaceae > Acinetobacter > Acinetobacter entericus. The sequence continues at coordinate 112,812 of NZ_JAPEQW010000003.1, read as the reverse complement.
ATAATTCAGGGTTGCATTCGCGCTCTTTTTAATGGTGGCGGAGATGTTGCGGAAATCCCAGTCCGGCCAAATAAAGCTGACGGCAAACCAGGCAATCAGGCAGCCTAACAGCGTGTCTGCAATTCTGGGCAAAATAATGGCATAGCCCGCGCCTTTTAAATTGAAAATCAGCAGCACCATTAACGTGGCCATTAATGTGGCCATGGCGTATTTTTTTGCGCTCAGGTAAAAGAAGCTCACGCCAAAAATGACCGTCAGCAGCAATTGCCCTTCTATGCTGGGCACGAAATATAAAATCGGCACACCCAGCATTACGCCCAGTATCGTGCCTAAAGTCCGCATTTTTAAGCGGCTTTTTGTGGCAAAGTAACGCATTTGGCAGACAAATAAACTGGTCAGTAAAATCCAGTAGCCATTTTGGGCAAAGGGCAGCAGGGAAATGCTGTAGCCGACGGCAAACACAAATGCAATGCGCACCGCATGACGGAACAGCGCCGACTGCGGCGTTAAATGCTGTTTTAATTTCAGCCAGAGGTCATGCCAGCCGTGAATATCATCATCGTATAAATTCAGGTTGTCGATATGCTGCTGATAGCGCTGCTGCTGGCGGTTCTGCAATTCACTCAGATGCAGAAAGCGTTCATGCACACTGTCTAAATTATTTAAAATCAATTGCAGGTTTTTCACTTCAATATTATGCGGATTATCCCGCACCCAATCCTGCATCGAACTGTGCAGATGGCTGAGCGCCAGACTGGCCTTGGCGCTGGGCTGATAAATGTCATTGCGTAAAATGCATTGCGCCAGTTCATGGCAGGCTAAGGCCTGCAGGCGGATATTTTTCTGAATGCGGAAAATCAGGTCGGTACGGCTGAAGTTTTGATGCAGCTGTTCATAATGCAGATAGTTGGAGCTTGCCTGCTCGTGAATATCCTGCGCTAAAAAATACAGATTCAGCCAATAAATGGTGCTGCTGTTGGCGCGGGACGCTTTCAAGCGGGTCAATAAAGAGCTTTTGGTGCTGTTCAAGCTTTGCACCACGGCGCTGTTCTGAATCGATAGGCCATAGAGCAGGACTTCAACATTGTCTTGATTATCCGGATCAAACAGCTGGGCCTTGGCATTCAGTAAATCTGCAATTTGATCAAAGCAGCGCGATAGATTGTCCTGAACTGCCAGCGTCGGCTTGATCAGGTAAAACAGAATCGCCGTTAAGCCATACCACAGCGCGCCAAGAACAAAGCAGCTGGGCTGGAAATACCACTGCGCGTATTCTCCCAGGCCAAACATGGTGTAAATGGACAGCAAAATGGTGCCAAAGGAAATCGCTGCATAACGCTGTCCCAGCGCACCCATTAAAATGAAGCAGGCGCTGGACAGCGACAGGTATAAAATAAAGAGGAATTTGTAAGGATGCAGAAAATCTAAAATGCTGCTGACACTGAAAAACAGGATGCAGACATAAGCCAAATTGCGCAGGCGGATGCTGAGCCTGTCGTCAAAATCGGTCAGGACAGTAGCGATCGCGCCTAAAGTTACAGGAACAATCAGCTTATGCAGGCCTAAAAAGTATAAGCCGAGGGTGGCCCCGCTTAAAACAATGCAGATCTGCAGGCAATAAATAAGAATTGCATTGGATTGGAAAGGCTGAAACCACTGGCGGACGCTGTTCACGGCTGAATGATCAAGGCCAAATTTATTATGCAATAAGCCTGAACTGATTTGTAAAAACTGTCAATTTAATATCAAAAGAAAAACATCAAAAATCTGGAGTTAAGCATTTATGCCGCAGGGGCTGAATTATAAAAAACAACGGACTTATCATCCGTTGTTTGGGCTGTGAATAACTGAAGATTTATCCACAGAACATCCTGAAAAAAGAATATTGTCTGAACTATTGAATCACACCGCAAGCGATGCGGTCACCGCCGCCGCCAAGCGGTTTTGGGGAGTCTGAATAGTTGTCACTGCCCGCATGCACCATAATCGCTAAATTTTGCACATCGGCGGCTTTAATGCGCGGCGCCAGCAGAGTCACTTTGGCTGTACCGTCTGCGGCCACATTCAGCAAGGGCAAATCACCCAAATGTCCAGTCAGCGGGTTGCCGTGATGGGGCGCGTGATTGGGGTTGTAGTGGCTGCCTGCCGCCAAAGCAGCGCCGGCTTTACCGTCTTTCATGGCAGGGTCACAAGAGCCTTTTTCATGAATGTGGAAACCATGCGGGCCGGGCGGCAGCTGACTTAGGCTGGTGCGGATCACCAGTCCAGCAGCGCTGTCATGCAGTGAGATCGTCCCGATTTCCGCACCAACACCTTGCGCGCTCACCGCATGTATAATCACGGTTTGTTCATGGTCTGTTGCAGGCAAGGTTGCAGTGGTGGAACAGCCCGCGGCGAATAAGGCAGCCAGTGTGCAGGCTGCACTCAGTTTGAATTTCAGCAAAGATGACGTCATCTTTGGGCATCCTTTCTAATATGAACTAAATTATTGAAACAGATCAAAATTAGAAATGCCATGAGATTTCCGTGACAGGTTTGTAACGGATGAGCGCCTGCGCATCGTCAATTCCGCCTATTTTTTGGGCGGAGAATTGATGTCATTCAAGTCTGAATCTAAGTCATGCGCCATAGTCGCTTTTGGCATTATGACTGGCTCAATGTGGGTCTCATGCAGCCATTCACGCCAAATCGCCAGCAGCACCGCCAAAATCACAGGGCCGACAAATAAGCCCACCATGCCGAAACTGGCCAGTCCGCCCAGTACGCCAAACATAATCAGCAGGAATGGAATTTGTGTTGCGCCGGAAATCACCAGCGGGCGGATCACGTTGTCGGCCGTGCTTACGATGCAAACGCCCCAGGCCATGACGCCAATCGCTTCTATGGTCTGGCCTTGTGAAAACAGCCACAGCGAAACCGAAGTATAGGCGACTGGGGGGCCGAAAGGGATCAGCGCCAGTACAAAAGTCACTATAGTCAGCAGCATGGGGTTAGGCACACCGGCAACAAAATAGCTGAGGCCGGCCAAAGCCGCCTGTGCGACCGCTGTTAGGCCGACGCCGTAAACGACAGCGCGGGTGGTATCGGAAATCGTTGAAAGATAGTGATGCACGCGCGGCCCGATCACCATTTCCAAGGCTTTGCTGACTTGACCTAAAATGGTTTGACCGTCACGGTAAAAGAAGAACAGCGACATGACAGCAAAGCACAGTTTAAAGATATTTTTGCTGACTTCATTCAGCAGAATTTTGCCGTAATTGAGATGGCCTTGAATCCACAGCTGTACAGACTGAATGATGCTGTTTGGGTCATTATTCAATTCACGCAAAGTACGCGACACTTCTTTGCCGATAAACGGCAGCTGGCGGATAAAGTCAGGCACATTCACATGGCCGGAAAAGACCTGTTTCTGCAATTCATAATACAGGTTTCGCCCTTCATGCTGCAGCAGGAAAATGGCAAAAATGACCGGCAGGCCAACCACCAGAACCACCAGTAAAATCATCAGCGTTGCGCTGAGGGTGGAACGCTGTTTGCACGTGCGCAAAACCCGCTGATACAGCGGCCAAGTCATGTAGGCAATAATGGCTGCCCAAACGACAGGCACAATAAAGTATTTCAGCACACTGAAGCTTAGGAAGAGCAGGGCAAAAAACAGCCCAAACAATAAGACTTTCTGTAAGGTAGGCGCGTACTGGTGCACTGAATTCATGATCACTGACTTGGGCCGGGAACCCATATTAACTGAAAAAAAAGCACTCGAATATGAGAGCTTGGTAAGTATTGGATGTATTGATCCGTTCAATGCCTAGAGTGTTGATTCTGCATTAAAACCAATTGCTTGGATCATCAATAATAGCATTTAAAAGCGGCTGCCATTGCGCCTGCATGCTTAAATAATTCTTTTGAGTTTTATCAAAAATACTCAGGCCATGCATCGCCAGCTGGCCATAGGCGGTGCGTTCTGAAATCCAGGCGGCCGGTTCATGCTCAATTTTATTGAAAAAATCCTGAATGTCTTTAGAGCTTGCTGAGTTGGGCTTAACGCGGTTCGCCAGCAGCAGAATCTGCACTTTGCCTTTGCGGATGCGTTTAATCTCCTGCAAATGCTTAAGGAAGCGCCGGGTTGAGTCGATATCAAAAAAAGAAGGCTGCAGCGGGGTAATAATGGCATGCGCTTCACTGACCAGCTGTTCCGCATGTTCGCCGGACAGCGCGCCTGGCGCATCAATAATCAAATATTCGGTATTTTTAGGCGTATCGCCAATCGATTTTTCATGGCGCCAGTCTAAGCTTTGAATAGGCGCTGCCGTATCGGGGCGCTGCTTGAGCCATTGCAGCGCAGATTTCTGATTGTCCGCATCGGCCAAAGCCACTTTATAGCCTTTTTGCGCCAATGCTGATGCAAGATTGATCGCAGTGATGGTTTTACCGCATCCGCCCTTTTGATTGGCAACTAAAATTGTTTTCATGACCCTAAATGATTTTATTCTGCTCGGCCCTAGCATATCATTCTTTTCAGCGCTGAATAGGGGTCATGACAAAAGTCGCAGCGCAATTCAAAGATGCATGTTTTAATTTAGGAAAAAAGATCATGTCCGTATGGATGGCAATGCTGATTGGCGCCTGCATAGGTGTGGTGCTGACGACGCTGATTTTAAGCAATACACGCAATGGGCGGGTGCGGGCAGAATATGAAAAGCACATTGCAGAGCTTGAATTGGAGCATCAGCAGGCTTTGGCTGCCGCGCAGAAACGCAGCGTCAACACCAGCCGAGCGGTATTGAAAGGCAAAATGGCCGAGCAGCTGGCGCCGATTTTGCCTGAATTTCAGTATTTGCCGAGTGACGCTAAATTTCTTGGCGATCCTGTAGACTATATTGTCTTTGACGGCTATACCGATTACCGCGATGGCGATGGCTTGGCGGAAGATATTGAAGTCGTACTGATAGATATTAAAAGCGGCGGCGCGCGCTTAACCAAAGGCCAGCAGGCAATTGCGCAGGCCATTGCCGCCGGAAATATCCGCTTTGAAACGATTCGGATTAATTTTGATGACTAGCCGAAACTCAAGATGAAGCAATTAATATGGGCATTGGCTGCACTGGCGGCGCTGATTTGGGGCTGGAAAGAATATTTCAGGGAAATTCCCCATCTGGAGCAGCCTGGCGTATTGAAAAATTTCCACGTCGAAGCGCGCCGTGAATTTTCAGGGCGCTTTACCGTTGCTGCGCAGCGCTTTTATGCGCCGCATAGCCGTGTGCTGTATAAGGCATCTGCATGGGTAGGGGAATTCAATGATCTGGCTTATCTCAGCAATGTTGATGTTCTGCTGGCTCAAGGGGCGCTGGCAAATCCTCAGCATTTGAAACAGGTTGACTTTGACCAGCACAGCCGCTGCTATACCTTTAGGCTGCGGCCCAATTCAAGCTTAACCGCGGATGACGTCCGCGCAGACAGTGTGAACATCAGCGCAGTAGCATCCAATGAACATGTTGCAAAACAGCTGCGCCGTTTAAAAGCGGGACAGCGCGTAGAGCTGCAAGGGCAATATGCCGAGGTCACGCAGTTAAAAACGGGGAAGCTTTTCGTCACAGGCATGAGCATCGCGCCGCCCAGACCGCACTGCGCTATTGTAAAAATTACGTTTATTCAGATGTTGAAATAACAGCCGCCGCCTAAGCGCCTGATGCTTGATATTTTAGCGTTTAACGGCCCGGGCCAGCAGCATGCGCTGGCCGATGGCAGGAATGCCGGCAGCATCAAAGTACTGGCATTCTTTTAGTTCCAGCTCTGCATCTTTTAATGCGCGCTCAATATCGCGGTTGAGGTGGCATCCATCGGCCAGACGCTTCTGAATCGGCGTCAGCAGATTTTGCAGGCGCTGAATATTCGGCCGTTCATTATGCAAAACATGTTCTACCAGATGAAAGGTTCCGCCCACTTTCAGCACACGGTACACTTCATCCAGCGCCTGTTCTAAATGGGCAATGCTGCACAGCGTCCATGTGCTGACAATATGGTCTAGGCTGTTGTCTGCAAAGGGCAATTTTTCCGCGCTGGCTTGAATGTGCTGCACGTGAAAAGGCGTTTCATGCAGCCGCTGCAGGGCGAGATGATAAATATCCGGATTCGGTTCTAAGGCATACAGCGTATTAACCTGCTGATAAAATGGCAGATTCAGGCCTGTGCCGAAGCCAATTTCCAAAACCTCTCCTGAAATGGGCAGCAGCAGTTCGCGGCGCTTATCCATCAGGCTCGGGGTTTGCATCACTTGATGCAGCACATGAGGGAAAATGTGCTGCTGATAAAATTTATAAATCATTGAATCTCTTTTTTATTGCTGTTTACCAAAGCTTAGCTGAACTTGCGGCTGAGTTTAAGCCTGCGCTGACGGATTCTTTCATATTGTTACCAAGACGCTAAGGTTTCTTCAGATTTCTTGCGTAATATAGAGTTACAACTATGCTCAAGCTATATATTTAAGCTGTATTTAATTTTGCGTATGTAATGTCAGGTGAATGAATCTGATCCTGCCTGCAGCGTTTTAAGCGGAAGGGCTAAAGCGATGAATGCGCAATTTAAATGCAATGACAGAAGAGGTAAGCCGATGATTAAACGTATTTTACTCAGTGCAGCTGCTGTTGCGCTGCTGCTGAATTCGGGCGTGCATGCATCGGCAGATTACAATATTGCCAAGGGTTTGGCGCCGACCGCCAAAGACCAGTCTATTTCGGTACTTCAGCCTTTTAAGGGCGATTTCCGTATTTTAGGGTCTAAGCAATATACTGATGATGAGCAGGCAAAGTTCTCGCCGATTGATTATGCGGTGAGCTGGGGCTTGTTTGCTGAACCTGAAATTGCGCGCCACATTACAGTCAATCAATATGACCGCTATTTAAACTGGCGGATGGACAAAGTGCCTGTGCCTGAAAAGCAGGCCATGATGATGGTTTCCAATATGCACATCATTCCGTCCAATCCAGAAATTGCCAAGCAAATCAAAACAGTTAAACGCGGAGACTTGGTGCGTTTGCAAGGCAGTTTAGTTGAAATTAAAGACAAAGATCTGGTGTGGACTTCTTCACTGACCCCAACCGATACTGGGGATGGCGCGTGCGAAGTGTTCCGTGTCGATTCCATTCAATGGATTGAACGGGTCAAAAGCTAAGGCGTATTGAACAAAAATCAAAATTCAGCGGCGATGAAAAACAAAGGTTAAGGTTATGAATTTAAAAGCGCTAGGTCTGGCGGCAGTGCTGGGCTTAGGTCTAGCGGGATGCAGCAGCATGAGTTCAACTGTAGATGGCAAAACCCATATTTTTACCGGACAGCAGTCTTGTCCTGCGTTGCTGGAAATAGACCGCGGCCAGACCATTGAAGTGATTTTGGATGAGAACCCGAGTACAGGCTATGTTTGGACCGTGGCGGAGAATCCAAAACTGTTCAAGATGGAAGAAATATACGAGTCAGATCAGACTAAAACCGAAGTGCCGACTGTAGGCAAAGGCGGTCAGAAAATTTACCGCTTTACAGCTTTGCAGGCAGGCCAAGAGCAGCTGCATTTGAAGCATGCGCGTGCTTGGGAAAATACAGCAATTGATGAGTGGAAATGCCGAGTTCGAATTTCTTAATGTATTGCTTTAAATCATTAGATTTATTTTGGCTTCAGTCAGTGCTATTGGTTCTTATTGGGGCTATGAGATCTGATTGGAAAGTGACTTTACTTTTGTCGGGCCAAAAGTAACAAAAGCCCCTTGTTTTTCTGATAATGCATCCATGTATCACAGAAAAACAGCCAGCATCCCTGCTGGCTTCCGCGTATCAATGAGCAGTCGAACTTCAACAATACGGCAGGTGGATTATTTCACTATCAGCGCTTGGCCTTCAAATTGAATGCCATCCCAGCCATTTTGCATAAACTGGCGGATATTCTGATGATCGGCGCCTTCAGGTGTTGCCACTACCGCTGCATAATGCTCTGCAAATAGGCTCAGTGTTTGCGCTTGGTCTAGGCCATTCAATTGAGCAAAAGAAAACACTTTTGCGCTGCCTTGATTTTCATTGGCGCTATTGGCCTGCTGGCCATTTTTGAATGCTGTCGGCGTATGTGCATAGCGCGCTTCAATGAAGGCAATGACATCTGCAAACTTCGCTTCGCCAGCATGAAGCTGGTTCAATAATTCTTGAGCCATGAGTTTCTCAATCCGTAGAATAAATAAGTAAAAACAGGGGCAATATAGCAAGTTTTCAGTCTCAGATTCATTAGAAATCCGCTGATTTTTTGCGTTATAGTGGTGGAGTGGCCTGCAGGTTCAGGCGTATTTCTGTTCATAATAAATTTGGAATCATCATGAATTGGCTATTGGTTGCCCTTGGCGGCGCTATCGGAGCATGCTGCCGTTACTCAGCGAGTGTTTGGCTGGTTAAGCCGAATGGGCTGTTTCCGTGGACGACATGGGGAGTGAACCTGCTGGGCTGTTTTTTGGCAGGTGTCTTTTTTGCATTCACGCAAAAATATCCTGTATTGCAGCAGGAGGCCCGCTTATTTTTAATGGTGGGGATATTGGGCGGATTCACCACATTTTCCAGTTTTGGCTTAGAAACTTTTCAGCTGCTGCGGCAGGGGCAAAATGGCATGGCTTTGGGCTATGCATTTTCCAGCTTAATGATTGGCGTCATGGTTTTAAGTTTGGGCTTCTACGTATTTCAGGCGATTTTGAAAAATTAAAAATACAGCGCCACGTTCAAAAATTGTTTTGGCATGGGCTTTAAAATTTGTGCGGATATCAGAAATTGCACATAAAAAAAGAAGCCTAAGCTGGAGGAGGGGTCTTAGGCTTCTCAATAGTTTTAGTTTAAAAGCAAAACCTTAACTGAATATGAACTTATTGTGAGCGTTTGAAACGCGCGAAGCGCTTATTAAAGCTGGCGACACGGCCTTCATTGCTGGTTTGACGCTGTTCACCTGTATAAAAAGGATGAGATGCGCTGGAAATATCCAAAGTCACATAAGGATATGTTTTGCCTTCATGCTCACGCGTCTGTACAGTTTCTAAAGTGCTGCCAATGACAAAGAATGCGTTGGCATTGGTGTCATGAAACAGCACTTCACGGTAATTTGGATGAATGTTGGCACGCATGCGGAGGCTCCCAGTTATTTTGAATTAATGAAATGTTATAATATAACAATTAAAAAATCAAATCATGCCCAGTTAATTTCTGTAACTGGGCAACAGCAGATCTTAACCTGTCTGCTGATGCTGCGGGCATGGCTTGAATCCAGGCCTATGCGCGCGGCGGCACCAGCTCTTCAAACAGATCTGATAAATTGTCCTGCATTTTTAAATGAATCATATTCCAGTAATGGCCGGATACTGTGCGGTTGACCATCAGCGTATCTGGCGAAGGCTTAAAGACATCCCAGTATTTCAAGGACGATTTCACCAATTTGATCCCGTCATGGTGCGCAGAGTTTTCAGCAAAATCATACTGCGTAGTCAGGGGGCGCATCAGCACTTCCAGCCATGCCTGATACAGCTCAGCAGGGAATTTGCCTTTTTCTGACAGGGAGTGCAGCGCATCCAGCTGGTTTTCTATTTCTGCTATATTGCTTTCACGGGCAGCCTGAATCAGTTCTTTAAAATGATGCACAATGTCACTGGACAATGTTTTCACCCCGCCAAAATCATAAATAATCACCGTGCCGTCTTCCCGAAAAGCAAAGTTGCCAGGATGCGGGTCACAGTGAAAACGCTTCAAGAAAAAGATTTCCTGTCCCAGCGCGCGGAAGAGCCGGCGGCCTAAGGCATTGCGGGTTTCCAGCGGCCAGCTGCTGGCGGTTTCAATGCTTTCGCCTTGTTCAAGGCTTAATGTCAGCACATGGCGTGATGAATAATCATTATAGACTTTCGGAATAATGATTTTACTGTCGAGTTTTTCATGGAAAGCGCGGGCAACTTCTAAATTTTGCGCCTCTATTTCATAATTCAGCTCATTATCCAAGCTTTCCTGAATTTCGTTAAATAGCCGCTCCTGCAGCTTGCGGTCAATTTTCAGCACACCCATCAGGCGCAATGCTAAACGGACTTGCTTTAAGTCACTGTCGCAGGCTTCATCGATTCCGGGATATTGCACTTTGACCACCACTTGCTGGCCATCAGGCAGCAGCGCCTTATGCACTTGGCCTATGGAGGCAGCTGCAAAAGGCGTTTCCTCAAAGCTTTTAAAGATGCTGAGCAGCGGCTGGCCGAGTTCTTTCTCCACTTGCGCTTTAATTTCCGCAAAGGGCATGGGCGGCGCCTGACGCTGCAGTTTTTCAATGGCTTTGGCGACTTCAGGCGGAAAAATGTCTTTGTATTGAGAGGCAATTTGGCCCACTTTCATCACCGCGCCTTTCATTTCGCCGAGTGTGTCGGCAATTTGCAGGCCAATCTCCTGAAACATTTTGCTGCGGGATGCATTTTTCTGCTCTTCATCGGCAGTTAGGTTTTTAATTGAATTGGAAACTGTCTTGCTTGCAATACTTGCTGTCATGCTGGCAAGTTTCATAAAGCGGCGGCCGGGTGTACTTGCCGTTTTTGCCATAAGTGATGCCTCAAGCTTGAATTTTTAAATATGCTTCTGATCATAGGCGCTTATCCGTCCGCTGCCTACTTTAAAATGTTAAATCTATGTTTCTATTTGATTCTTTATCAGATAAATACAGATTTTAACGGCTTGTTTTTTCCATTATGCACAGCGCAGCTTAGAATAGGCTGAAGCGGAATATTGAAGTGAATGCTGAATGAAAATTTATAGATACCTGACGGGCAAAGATGATGTGAACTTCTGCGCTCGGATCACCAAGGCCTTAAATGAAGGGTATGAGCTGTATGGTTCGCCAACTATGACGTTCAATGGTGCGGATGTGATAGTGGGGCAGGTGATTATGAAAGAGATAGAGGATGAGTCTGAAATGCCGGCAGGCTTAAAACAGGCGGTTGATCAGCTTTAAGCCTTTATGCTGTGTGCTGAACAGGCGTGTTCAGATGATGCAGTTGGTGAAGGAGCTCTGCTGCAAGCTCCTTCATGTTAAGGATGGCTTAATTGGAAATCAGCCGTTTGTTATTCATAAATAAACGGCTGAGAAGCAGTACGCATGCCACCGTCAGGCCGACAATCAGGCCAGTCCAAACGCCCGCCGCGCCCATATCGGTAAAGCGCGCCAGATAAATGCCGACAGGGAAGGCAATGATCCAATAGGCAACCATGGTAATCCACATCGGGCCTTTGGTGTCCTGCATGCCGCGCAGGCAGCCTGCAGCGCTGACTTGCCACGCATCCATCAGCTGATAAGCGATAGCGAACAGCACTAAATAGACGGCTACTGCGGCCACGTCGTAGTCACTGGTATACAGCGCAACAATCTCATAGCGCAGCAGCCACAGCAGGCTCATGGTGGCCAGCGCCAGTACGGTCGCAGTGATTAATCCTAAAAATTGCACTTTGCGCATGGCCAGCCAGTTCTGTTCGCCATAATAGGTGCCGACGCGGATGGTCAAGGCAATCGCTAAGGACATGGGAATCATAAACAGCTGCGAGGTAATTGAAATGGCCACTTGATGCGCCGCGACAGTAATCTCGCCCAGCGGGCTGAGAATAATCGCCGCGGTGCTGAAAATACTGACTTCAAAGAAAATAGCCAAACCGATCGGCAGCCCCAGTTTTAAAATCCGCTTTACCCAATAGCTGTTGATGCGTTCAAAAACCGCAAAGGGCTGGGTTCTTTGATAGGCCTGGCCTTTGAACACATAGGCCGCCAATGCGAAGAACATCAGCCATTGCAGAATCGCCGTGGCGAAACCGCAGCCTGCTGAGCCTAATTCTGGAATTGGCCCAAGGCCGTACATAAAGACGAAGTTCAGCGGAATCAGCACCAGCAGCGCAATCAGGCTGATGGCAGTGACTGGGCGGGGGAATCCCAAGGCTTCTGAATAGCCGCGCAAAGCCGCATACATGGTCACGGCGGGCATGCCTAAGCCGATGGCATGTAGAAATAAGCTGGCTTTAGGCAGCAGCGCTTCCGGCACACCTAAAACAGGCAGCAGAAATGGCGCCATTTGCAAAATTAAACAGGCGATAATGCCCAGAATCAGCGCAACCCATAAGGACTGGCGCGCAATAATGGCAATTTTTTCCGGCGTACGCGCGCCATTGGCTTCCGCAACCAGCGGCGTGGTGGCAATCATAATGCCGCTGAACAGCAGCATGACCGGAATCCACAGCCCGACACCGACCGCAATGGCGGCTAAATCGTTTGCGGATAAATGCCCGGCCATAATGGTATCAATCAGTCCAAAGCCGGCTTGCGCAAACTGAGTCACTAAAATGGGAAGCATCAAGTGAAACAGTTTTTTAATTTCATAGGAGTTGGTTGTTGCAGATGCAGCATTTGACACAAAAATCACTCATTTCATCATGTGCTTAGGACGATGGTTTAGCGCTGTAAAGTGAGAAGCACACCGGTAAAAATCACCACGCCACCTAAAAGTCGCTGCCAGTTAACAGGTGTTTTTTCTGTGCCGAGCCAGCCATATTGATCGACAATCATCGACATGACAATTTGTCCGAAAATAATCAGGCCAGACAGGCTTAAAAAGCCTAACTTCGGCGCCGTATAAATACTGACGCTGATGGAGTAAACGCCTAAGCATCCGCCCAGCCATAAAAACCACGGAATTTGCCTAAGCGTATCTACATTCGGTTTTTCGGCGGATTGAAAAAACACCAAGACAGCCAGCGCTATTGTACCAACCAAAAAGGATAAAAGGGCGGCTTGCAGCGGCGAATACAAATATTCCCGCAATTGGCTGTTGATGGCGGTTTGAATAGTCATGGCAATGCCAATCCCCATGGCAAGCGGCAGCAGCATCAGCAGATGGGAGGTTATTTTCATTCTGTCGCCCCTGATTTTTATTTAATTTTATTCAGTTTAACGGATTGGGCTGCAGAATAGGTAAGCGTGTTGATGGACTCATGTTAAAATACATTCATATCTGAATTGTCTTTTTTTGAGCGCTGTCCTTGTCTGAATTAAATCCTGCACTGGTTCCCTTATCGTTATACATTCACATGCCGTGGTGCGTGCGCAAATGCCCATATTGCGACTTTAACTCGCACGCTGTGCCAGACGGCAAACTGTCTTTAGATTTGGAGCAGGAATATCTGCAGGCGCTGGTTGCAGACTTTAAAACCCAGATTGATTTTGCCCAAGGCCGTGAGATTCACAGCGTATTTATTGGCGGGGGAACACCGTCTTTAATTTCAGCCAAGGGCTATCAATGGCTGTTTGCACAGCTCAAGGCGCTGCTTGCTTTTGAGGAAGATTGTGAAATTACGCTGGAAGCCAACCCCGGCACTGTCGAGCATGATCCATTTGCTGGCTATTTAGAGGCAGGCATTAACCGCCTATCCATCGGTGTGCAAAGTTTTAATGCCGATCATTTGCAAAAACTAGGTCGAATTCATTCTGACGATGATGCTGTTTCCGCCATTCAGCATGCAAAAGAAGCCGGTTTTGCGCGGGTCAATGTCGATTTAATGCATGGCCTGCCTGAACAGACCTTAGAACAGGCCATGCTGGATCTGAAACTGGCGGTGGAAAGCGGCGCGACACATGTCTCTTGGTATCAGCTGACGATTGAACCGAATACGGTCTTTTTTAGAACCCAGCCGGTTTTGCCGGTAGATGATGTTTTGGAAGATATCCAAGAACAGGGCGAAGCGTATTTAACCGCGCAAGGCTTTGTCAATTACGAAGTGTCTGCATGGCGCAAGGAAAAACCGTCTGCGCATAATTTGAATTACTGGCAATTTGGCGATTATCTGGCGATTGGCGCAGGCGCGCATGGCAAAGTGACTCAGCCTGATGGCGTATACCGTTTTCAGAAAACCCGTTTGCCGAAAGATTATTTAGCCAAGGTGCCGGCAGAGCATTTGCAGTTTAAGCGCATTGAAGATGCAGACCTGCCGTTTGAGTTCATGATGAATGCCTTGCGCTTAAATGACGGCGTAGACGCCAGCCTGTATGCAGAGCGGACAGGCCTTGATTTAGCGGAATTGAATGAAAAGCTCGTTCCGCTGCGCCAGCGCCAGCTGATGTTAAATGATTTAAGCCGGATTTCATGCACAGAGCAGGGCCATGTGTTTTTAAATTCGGTGCTGGAAGAGTTGTTATAAATGGCATATTTGCCATGCAGTCATTAGAGCATATGAATATGCAGCGTAATATTTCAATTGATCTTCTTAAATTGGCTTTAGCGGTCTGTGTGGTTTTTTTGCATACCCATATTTTTTATGATTATTCAAGCCTGCTTGAACATAGTTTAGTGCAAGGCCTTTTTAGAATCGCCGTCCCTGTATTTTTGGTGATTACAGGGTATTATTTTTTATATATTGATAATTTTAATAAATTTAAAAAATGGCTGAAGAGAGTTTTTATTTTATATGCACTATGGATGATTTTTTATTGTCCGATTTGGTGGTCTTCTAATTTATCTTACAATATTTCAATAATTTATAACGGCTATTTTGTCTTGTGGTATTTGGTTGGGGTAATTTTGGGTGGTGGGCTGTTATATTGCTTAAGAAACCTCAGCGGAAAAAAACTGTGGATTATCGCGAGCCTATTCTTTATTGCCGGTGTGGCCATTCAGCAAGCCGGCAATCTGCATTGGTTCAGCGGCTATTGGGACTGGAAGCTGAATCAGTACACCACGCATAGAAATTTTTTAACCGTGAGCTTTCCATTTATGGCTTTAGGTTTTTTAATGCATAAATATAAAGCTCTCACCATTGATAAATTTAATATAAAAGGCTGGCATATTGTTATTTTAATTGGGCTTGTGATTTTTGAGTCTTTATTGAATTACTTTTTGATCAGTAAAAAAGAAAGCTTAGATCAGATGTTTTCGCTGTATTTTGCTGCGCCAGCTATCGTCGCATACTGCCTGAATAGGGAAATGCTCAGCAGCCATAAGGAAATCGCCAATCTGTCGACCGCGATATTTTTGATTCATCCGTTCTTTATCTATCACTTGAAAAGCTATTTTATCGGACAGCAAACATTATTCAGCTTTGCTGTTTTACTGTGTTCTGCCGCCGCAGGCTGTTTATTGGTGCTGATGAATAAGAAGGTAAAATATCTATTATAAAGATGTAACAGCGCTTTGAGTGCATGAAGAGATTTTAGAGGGGAAAGATCCTGCAGAAAAAAAGAGCGCCGAGGCGCCCTTTTTTAGGTCAGCAATTTAAAACTCAGTAATCAAAGCTGAAATGCTCAGCCGCTAAAGAGGTCATGGTTTTAGACGGGTTGACCATGGCTTCTGCATGGCCTTGTGTGCGCGGCAGCATGCGTTCAAAGTAGAAGTCAGCCACTTTGATTTTCGCTTTATAGAATTCAGGAACTTCCTGGCCTTCGCCAGCCGCTAATTTTGCAGATGCCACTGCCGCTTGCTGCGCCCAGAAATACGCCATCATCACATAGCCCGAGAACATCAGGAAGTCCGTTGAAGCTGAAGAGACGATATCGCGGTCTTTACGCGCCGCCAGCATAATGCGGACGGTTAAAGCATTCCATTGTGCGCAAAGCTTAGTCAAGTCCCAGGCAAAACGGCGCATGTATTTATTGCGCGCATGCTGGCCGCAGAATTTTAAAATTTCAGCGGTATAGTCGCGAATCACTTTGCCCTTTGAGGTTAAAAGCACTTTACGGCCGATTAAATCCAGCGCTTGAACGCCAGTGGTCCCTTCGTACAGCGTAGAGATGCGTGAGTCACGGACAATCTGTTCCATGCCCCATTCTTTAATGTAGCCGTGGCCGCCGTAAACCTGCATGCCGTGGTTGGCTGCTTCATAGCCTAATTCAGTCAAGAAGCCTTTAAGAATAGGGGTATAGAAGCCAAGGTGATCATCATGCGCTTCAAAGGCCGCAGTGTCGCCGCGCGTTAAGGCGTCAGCCATTTTGTCGGCAATTTGCGCAGCGTAATAAATCATCGAACGGCCGCCTTCCGCGATCGCTTTTTGCGTCAGCAGCATGCGGCGCACATCGGCGTGGTGAATAATGGCATCAGCCACTTTATCCGGGTCTTTTTTACCTGATAACGCGCGCATAGACATACGGTCTTTGGCATATGGCAATGCGCCCTGGAATGCCAATTCAGCATGTGCAATGCCTTGAATTGCAGTCCCAATACGCGCGGTGTTCATGAACGTGAACATCGCGTGCAGGCCTTTGTTAGGCTCGCCAATCAGGAAGCCTTTGGCATTGTCAAAGTTCAATACCGCAGTCGCTGAAGCGCGGATCCCCATCTTGTGCTCAATTGAACCGCAAGTCACAGGGTTGCGTTCACCCGCAGAACCATCGGCGTTCACCATAAACTTAGGCACAATAAACAGCGAAATGCCTTTGGTGCCTGCAGGCGCATCTGGAAGGCGGGCAAGGACAATATGCACAATATTATCGGTTAAGTCATGTTCGCCTGCAGAGATGAAAATCTTTGTGCCGCTGATGGCATAGCTGCCGTCAGCATTTGGCTCAGCTTTAGATTTCACTTGGCCTAGGTCTGTGCCGCATTGAGGTTCTGTTAAGCACATAGTGCCTGACCACGTGCCAGCGACAAGGTGCGGCAAATACTGATTCTTTTGCTCTTCTGTACCAAACTGCATGATGGTGTTAATGCAGCCGACGCTCAAGCCAGGATACATTTGGAATGACCAGTTGGCTGTGCCCATCATTTCTGACTTAATCAAGTTCAGTGATTGAGGCAGGTTTTGACCGCCAAATTCTTCAGGAAAAGAAAGGCCTTGCCAGCCGCCTTGCACGAACTGGTCATAGGCTTCCTTAAAGCCTTTCGGCGTTTTAACATCGCCGTTTTCAAAGTGGCAGCCTTCAGCATCGCCCGTTTGGTTCAATGGCGACAAAATATTTTCACAAAAATCGGCAGCGCCTTCAAGAATCATATCTACAGTATCAGCATCCGCAGCTTCACCGTTAGATAAGGTTTGGTAATGTGCCGGGTAATCAAGTACTTCATTCATCAAGAAGCGAATGTCGTGTAAAGGAGCTTTATAAGCAGGCATAATGTTAATCCTAATTTAAAAATAGTTTTGGATTATCTGAATCGATGATTTGATTATTCACAATAATGATCAAATTACATTGATGCCACAGACTGAGAAAATTGTCAGAAATGCGAATTTGGTATGAAAGGCTAGCTTTACTTTAGGATGCTTCTGTTACAGTGGCAATTGATCATTTGTTTAATTTTTCATAATTAAAGTCTAAATAAACTGGGTATTAAAAAGAATTTATGCGTCTAAAATATTTAACTTTCTGCGTATTGGGCCTGAGCTTAAGCGCCTGTACACAACATGTCATTAAGTCCACTTCAGCAACTGAACAGGCTTTGGGTGAACGTGCCGCGGCGGGCATGAATGCCGTCTTTGAAACCAGCAGCTATGACGTGAATGGACAGTTTTCTATTCAGGCGCAGCTGAATGACAGCGCGGCATCCAAAAAGCAAAGTCCGGCGCAGCGGCAGCCGTCCGGGTTGAATCCGGAATTAAAAAAGCAATTAGATCAGTTGATTAAAACTCAAAAACTGCAATTGAGTTCGAAAGAGCGCAAACAGTTATATGACGCAGTTGCCAAAGAGCAGGATCAGGATGGATTCTTGACTGGCGGGCGTGGCAGCGCAGGTGCCGGTGTGGCTGAAAGCCTGCTGAATGTCTTAAATGACCTCCAATTCAGCTATGATGGGTCGGTGCATTATCGTCAGAAAATGGCCAATTTAAATTTAAACCTAAAATATCAAAAGCCGACGCTGCTGGTGCAGGCGCAGCTGCCGATGATTGTCGATTTGAATGATTTCAAGCTGTACACCAACTACTTTGCCTTTATGCCATTTATGGTCAATCGTGACAGCCAGGCGTCATATGCTTATGTCGATTTTTCAAAATATAAAGATGAATTCAATCAGGTCAATTTTAAAAAATTAGCGCTTTATCTTAAACAGTTAAATGCATTGCCTTATGCGTTGGCAACGCCAGACCAAGTGGCGGCAATCAATTTAAGCGCAGCTGAAAAGCAGCAGGGCTTAAGCAGTAAAATCCGTTATCAAGGCACTTTAGAACAATTAGCACTGCAAATGAGTCTGTTTGAGTGGGTCAATGCGCCTTATTACGACACACAAGTCAAAGGGCAAAAGCAGCCGTCGAAAGATGCGGCCATTGCTCAGGCTGAGGAAGTCTCTGCACCTGCTCATGATGCGGCTCAAATACGGGCCTCCGATGATGAAACAGAAGATCAGCTGAGCGCGGCTGCCGATGATTCAGCAACACGTGTAGAAGCGCTGATACAGGCCAAAGCCCATGCCATGTTCGCGCATGAAGAGGCTGTTTCAGATCAGGCGGATGTCGCAGAAGCTGAGGAAGAAGAATCGGGTGAGCGCGATGAGGCTGCCGATGCGGCGATGGCTGCAACCGCGTGTGCATCTGAGGATGCCTGCGATGCATCCCGTGAAGACTCTGTGACTCATGTAGAAGCGCTAGCAGCGTCTGGATTATCGGATGACGCTTGTCAGGCCTTAACCCAAGCGAAAAAAGTACCTGCGGGCTATTTTACTTTGTGCCGCGAATGGTACGGCATTGATGTCTTTAAGCTGGCCTTGGAACAGGCCGCGGAAGAGCAAGCTGCGCCAGAACATCCCAAATTGATGGCATTAGAACAATTAAAACCGATATTTACGGTGTATCAGTCTGAGCAGCTGACCGATGTGCATCGCTTTAAGCAGCTGTGGCAAAAGCATGACGCTGAAATTCAGCAGGCCTTAAAGCAGGATCAGCGTGATGCAACCGCATTCACGATGGATGTAGCTTTAGATCAGGCAGGGCGCTTGCAAGCTTTGGATTATGACCTGTTGATTAAAGATGAAAAAATGGGTCAGTTTAAGTTTATGAGCCATAACCAAGTGTCCAATTATGGCCGGGCCAAACCGATTGACCGCAATGTATTAAAAAATGCCAAGTCGATTGAGGAGGTTTCTAAAGGCTCATTGCTCGAGCGTGCGTCCAAGGGCCTGCTGGGTTCTTTAGGTGCAGGCCAGGAGGAAGCGTCGACGTCTGCCAATGACGCGGATGCAAAAACTGCAGATGAATATCTAAGCCAAATTGCGTTAGATACGTATAAGCGGACAGGTTCATGGCTGAAAAGCTATCAAGCCGTTTTTGGACTGTATGCCGCCATTAAACAGTCTGAGTTAAGCAAACATTATTCTGCGGCAGAACTGAATGAAATTGCAGAACTTTCGGCTTATCATTTCAATGAGGATTTACCGAAGCCTAAAGGCGCGTCATTGACGCGGTTAAACCAGTTGGCAGAGAAGCATCAGTTAAAAAATCCAGACAGTTTCGATGACCTGGGCTATTCAGTAAATAAAATTGTCAATCAAGCGACCGAAGAATACAAAGTACAGCAGCGCTGGAATCAAAAAATGAAGCAGCACAAGACCCGGCAAGCGGTTTTTGCAAACTATTATGCAGAAACATTTGCAGATGAATATTCACTGAGTGCTGAACAAAAGCTCCAATTAGACAAGGCGTCACAGGTATTTGCGCAAGCGTTTGCTGATGATTTGAAACATAAGCTGTCAGAAAAGTCGATTCAAAATTTAGACGAAAATAGCCTCGATTTATTTGATGATGGCATTTACCGCGTGGTGTATCACGATGTGATGACGTATCTTCCAAAATAAGGCACTGAAAAAAAAGAACCTCTGCGGAGGTTCTTTTTTTGGCTAAAATTTATAAAAAATCTTTTAAGTCGGGTTTAACGCCATTCCAAATGCGGAAAGATTCAATGGCTTGACCCACCAGCATGCCAAAGCCTTCCGAAGCAGGAACCCCGCGCGCTTTGGCTTGATCTAAAAAGCTTGAGGTTTTGCCATAGGCCATTTCGTAGGCCTGCTTGAATTGCAGCGCTTTGGGCAGAATCAGGGCATCGCCGCTGAGGCTGGCAGATGTCGCATTAATGACAATATCAAAATGGCCTTGCAGCGCATCCAGGCCGGCAGCGCTTAACTCAGCTGCAGGCACGGCATCTTTTAAATCTTCAACCAGCTGTTCAGCACGGGCAAGGGTACGGTTGGCAATCACAATTTTTTTCGCACCGGCCTGTACCAGCGGATAAATCACGCCGCGGGTTGCGCCGCCTGCGCCAATAATTAAAATGTCTGTGTGTTCCAGATTCCAATCCAGCACCTTAATGGCGTCCACAAGGCCCTGACCATCAGTATTGTCGCCATGTAATTTACCGTTTTCCATCCATAGCGTATTTACGGCCTTGGCAATTTTAGCGCGTTCAGTTAACACGGCGCAGGCTGCAAAAGCTTGTTCTTTAAATGGAACGGTGACATTCATGCCGGCGCCGCCTTGCGCAAAAAATGCCTTCATGCTGGCGTCAAAACCGTCCAGCGGCGCTAAGCGTTTGCTGTAGTGCAGATCAATACCGGTTTTAGCTGCAAAGGCATGGTGCAGCTCCGGTGAGCGGGATTGTTCAATTGGGTTGCCAATAACGGCGAATTGCTTGCTCATCGCACAAAATCCATGTGGAGAAATGTGCATCAATATACGGCAAATTGCGGGCGCTCTAAAGCGCTAATCTGAAATTAGGAAGGAAGGCGGTTTGCGGCTGCTAGGGATTGCACACGGCTAATACTGCATCCACCATTAAAAATGCTGCGCTGATGAGAATGCCTGCCAGCGCAAGCGCCATGCTGGTAAATGCAAAGTTGTCGTTGAATGCGCTTTCTGAGAAAACAGCAGTGCTGATGGATCCTATCATGGCGGCAATAAATGCCCAAAACAGCAGGGCAGCGGAGCTGATTTTTTTCGTATTCATTATGCTTTGCCTCATGCAATTGAGAAGAAATATACAGAGTTTACATGTCATTTCTGTGTCTATGCTGATACTACACGAGCCAAAAAATAAAGGGTGAATTTGTTGAAAAATTAACAGGAGTTTCAGTCAGGAATTTGTGTTGACGCGTTAATCTTTGCAAGGCCGGTGTAAAAGATGTGAATGGCTGGCAGCCAGTGTAAAAACTTGTATGCAAGCTGCAGAGAAAAACCTCCAGAAATAGAGGTTTTTCTTTTGCTTTTAGGGTCAGCAGCACATGTTTATTTCAGCTTGCCAAGCCAATCTTGCGGTTTTAAATAATAGTCGGTCAGTTTTTTCTCTGCAGAATGTTCATCCCATTCTGGACGGTAGGACCAGCCCGCCAGCGGCGGCATGCTGACCAAAATGGATTCAATCCGTCCGCCAGTCTGCAGGCCAAATAGGGTTCCGCGGTCATAAACCAGATTATATTCCACATAGCGGCCGCGGCGGTAGAGCTGGAAATCACGCTGCGCTTCGCTATAAGGCTTGTCCTGATTGCGCTGGAAGATTGGCAGGATGGCTTCTAGATAGCCGTTTCCGACAGCCTGCATATATTGGAAGCAGGTTTCAAAATCCCATTGATTTAAATCATCAAAGAATAACCCACCCACGCCGCGCTGTTCATCGCGGTGTTTTAAGTAGAAATAATCATCACACCATTTCTTGTGTTCGGCATAGACCGCTTCGCCAAAAGGCGCACACAGGTCATGTGCAGTTTGATGCCATGACCGCACATCTTCATCATTCGGATAAAACGGCGTCAGGTCAAAACCGCCGCCGAACCACCAAATCGGGTCTTGGCCTTCTTTTTCCGCTACAAACAGGCGTACATTGGCATGTGAAGTCGGCACATTGGGGTTTTTCGGATGAATAACCAATGAAACCCCCATAGCCTGCGCTTTGGCGCCGGCAATATTCGGATGGCGTTCTGTCGCAGAAGCAGGCAGCTTGGAAATATTGATATGCGAGAACATCACCCCGCCTTTTTCAATCACGGCGCCGTTTTGCAGGACACGCGAGCGCCCGCCGCCTCCTTCAGGCCGTTCCCAGTCATCAATCATGAACTCGGCTGAACCGCCGCCAGCACGTTCCTGCTGTTCGAGCGCAGCGCAAATGCGGGCTTGCAGGCCGGTAAGGAAATCTCGGACACGCTGAATATCTGCGGAAGTTGGATGCTGCATCTGGACCTTCAAAAGGAAAATCAAAAACTGTAAACATCAAAACATAGATTCAGCAAAAACTTAAGGGATTTTTACTGATGCGCATGCTTGAATATTTGGCGATCTGCGGGTTAAGAATACAGATGAGGGCGCTTTAATCCGACTAAAAGGCTAGGTTGAATTCAAAAATGAAGCTCCGCAAAATAGGGCGGGAAAGATTTATTTTGAGCAATCGGGCGGCGCGTATGCAGCAGTTAAAATCACTGATTCAAAAGTACAATGTGCCGGGTCCACGCTATACCAGTTATCCGACTGTGCCGTATTGGGATGAGCAGTCCTTTTCATTGGCGCTTTGGAAACAGACCCTGAAGCGCTCCTTTGATGAATCCAACCGCTCTGAAGGCATCAGCCTGTATATTCATTTGCCGTTTTGCGAAAGCCTGTGCACCTTTTGCGGCTGCCATAAAAAAGTCACTAAAAAGCATGAGATGGAGCAGCCTTATATTCAGGCCGTGCTGAAAGAATGGGACTTGTATTGCCGGCTCCTACAGGATACGCCTGTGATTAAAGAAATTCATTTGGGCGGCGGCACCCCGACTTTTTTCTCGCCCGCGCATTTAACGCAGCTGATTGACGGCATTTTGTCCAAAGCGGAAATCGCCAAAGAATATGAGTTCAGTTTTGAGGGGCATCCGAATAACACTACACGGGAGCATTTGCAGGCGCTGTATGACTTAGGCTTCCGTCGGGTCAGTTATGGCGTGCAGGACTATAATGAAGCCGTGCAAAAAGCCATTCACCGCATTCAGCCCTATGAAAATGTAGAACGCGTGACGCAGTGGGCGCGTGAGATCGGCTATACCTCCATTTCACATGATTTGGTCTTTGGCCTGCCGTTCCAAAAACTTGAAGATGTGCTGCAGACCATTCATCAGACCCAGCGCTTGATGCCGGACCGTCTGGCTTTTTACAGCTATGCGCATGTGCCCTGGATTAAAGGCAATGGCCAGCGCGGCTTTAAAGATGCTGATGTGCCGAAAGATGACATGAAGCGTCAATGCTATGAGGAAGGCAAAAAGCAATTGCTGGCGCAGGGCTATCATGAAATCGGCATGGATCATTTTGCGCTGCCATCCGACGAAATGGCGAAAGCGTTTGCAGAGGGCAGCCTGCACCGCAATTTTATGGGTTATACCGCCTCTAAAACCCAAGTGATGATTGGGCTTGGCATGTCTTCCATCAGTGACAGCTGGTACAGCTTTGCGCAAAATGAAAAGAAACTGGAAGATTATTATGCGCGCCTGGAACAGGATGAAATCCCGGTTTACCGCGGGCATGTGCTGTCGCAGGAAGATTTGATCATCCGCAAGCATATTCTAAATTTGATGTGCCGCTTTAACACGTCTTGGGATGCTCCAGTACAATATTTTGCTGAATTGCCTCAAGTTTTGGAACAGCTGGCAGAAATGCAGCAGGATGGCTTGCTGCAGATTCATGAGAAAAATATTCAGGTGACTGAGCAGGGCAAGCCTTTTGTGCGCAATATCTGCATGGCTTTTGATTTGCATTTAAAACGCAAAGTGCCGGAGAACCGGATTTTTTCGATGACGATTTGAATCTCCCCTAACCCCTCTTTAGCAAAGAGGGTAAAGCCTCCCTTTACAAAAGGGAGGTTTGGAGGGATTAATTTATGGCGAATTTAGAGGACTTTTAAAAATCATCCTTGTCGTACATATGCGACATGCGCTCATGTTTGGTTTTTAAATATTGCTCATTGAAGGGGTTTAAGCCGACGGTTAGCGGCACACGGTCAACGACATTGATGCTCAGATCAGTCAGCGCCTTAATTTTTAACGGGTTGTTGGTGATCAGCAGCACTTCTTTCACCTGTAAATGATCCAGCATGATCGTGCACATATCGTAGCGGCGCGCATCTGCCGGCAGGTTCAGCATGAGGTTGGCGTCTACGGTGTCGTGGCCTTGATCCTGCAGCGCATAGGCGCGGATTTTATTGGTTAAGCCAATGCCGCGGCCTTCCTGACGCAAGTATAAAATTACCCCTTGGCCGGCTTCATTAATCAGTTTTTGCGTGGCCTGCAATTGCGGACCGCAGTCGCATTTTAACGAGGCAAAGGCGTCACCGGTTAAGCATTCTGAATGGATGCGCACAAGAACCGGCCCTTGCGGCGGGGTTTCCAGCCCTTTAGAGAGTGCCACATGTTCTTCGCCGGTTTGAGGATCTTGAAATACCGTAATTTTAAATTCACCAAATGCAGTAGGTAATCTCGATGTTGCGACAAATTCTATAGGCACAGTCAAACCCGTTTTTTCGTTCATAAAGTGGCTAAAGTATAGCGTAATGCTTGGACATTGGTAGAATTGCTACTATGAATTTATGCAGAAGATTTTCTTTTTTGTATAATGCGAACGATAATAGTTGATAAATAGTAAGATTATTCAGGATAATCTCCACCATTCTACAAACACCCGATTTTTGAGTGCTGTTCAAAATTGCAACGCTAGAAATATGGCTGATTGCAGGTGATACAATCCGACGATATGATCGGATATCCATTTGACCTAGCTTAGAATTTGCCAGGCTTTAGAAGGCTTTGCCATATTATGCTGTATACAGAAATACCGTCTCGACGTCCCAATACACCGCTGCTGGATACAATCGATCATCCGCAGCAGCTCCGTTTGCTTGAGCGCAGCCAGCTTGAGCAAGTGGCGGACGAACTGCGTCAATTCATTTTGTATGCAGCGGGGCAAAGCGGCGGACACTTTGGCGCAAACCTTGGCGTAATAGAGCTGACCGTTGCGCTGCACTATTGTTTTAATACGCCGAATGACCGCCTGATTTGGGATGTGGGGCATCAAGCCTATCCGCATAAGGCTTTGACAGGCCGCCGTGAGCAGCTGGTTACCATCCGTTCTAAAGACGGCTTGGCGGCTTTCCCGGCGCGGGAAGAATCTGAATTTGACACCTTTGGCGTCGGCCATTCATCGACGGCAATTTCAGCTGGATTGGGCATGTCGCTGGCGCGCCGCTACCAGAAAGATCCGTGCGATGTCGTGGCGATTGTCGGTGATGGCGCGATGACTGCAGGCATGGCTTTTGAAGCGATGAATGATGCAGTTGCGCACAATGCTGATCTGATGGTGGTGCTGAATGACAATGATATGTCAATTTCATGCAGCACGGGCGGTTTTGCCAAGCATCTGGCTGCGCTCTGGGAACGCGGCGAATCGGTCAATATTTCAGAAGACGGCGACGCTTTTGTGCAGCCTTATCCTGAATGGGCCTATAACTCGCGCCTGCACAGCGCAGCGACGGATGCCGCGGACAATTTATTTAAAGCGGTGGGTTTTGATTATTTCGGCCCATTTGACGGCCATGATGTGAATCAGCTGGCGCAAGTGTTTGATGCGCTGAAAAAGCGTTCTGGCCCGCGTTTAATTCATATTTACACCAAAAAAGGCAAAGGCTTTGTGCCTGCTGAAGCCGATCAAATCAAATATCATGCGATCTCTAAACTGAATGCGCCTGCAGTGGCCAATACAGCACCCAAGTATTCAGATGTGTTTGGACAGTGGCTGTGTGATGAGGCCGCGCAGGATGAGCGTTTGATTGCCATTACGCCAGCCATGTGTGAAGGCTCAGGCATGGTGAAGTTTGCACAGCAGTATCCTGAACGCTATTTTGATGTGGCGATTGCAGAACAGCATGCAGTGACGTTGGCTGCGGGCATGGCGTGTGAAGGCTTAAAGCCTGTGGTTGCGATTTACTCGACTTTCCTGCAGCGCGGCTATGACCAGCTGGTGCATGATGTGGCTTTGCAGAATTTAGATGTGACCTTTGGTATTGACCGTGCTGGCTTAGTGGGTGAAGACGGGCCAACGCATGCGGGCGCTTATGACTATGCTTACATGCGCACGATTCCGAATATCGTGATTATGGCGCCAAAAGACGAAAATGAATGCCGTCAAATGCTGCATACCGCATATTTGCATAAGGGCCCAGCAGCTGTGCGCTATCCGCGCGGCAATGGCCTAGGCGTAGAAATGCAGAATAAGCTGACTGCGATGGAGATTGGCAAGGCGGAAATTCTGGCGGTTTATAATGAGCAATACGGTGACTGCATTTCTGTTTTAGCTTTTGGCAGCCGGGTGCAGGCTTCATTGCAAGCGGCGCAGTCATTTGCAAAACAGCATGATGTTGCTGTGCGTGTGGTGAATATGCGTTATGTTAAACCTTTGGATGAGCAGCTGATTGATGCAGTTGCGGATGATACGGCATTGTTTGTGACGGTGGAAGAGCATGCTGTCATGGGCGGTGCGGGCAGTGCTGTGAATGAATACTTGGCTAAGGCGCACATTGTCAAACCCATCTGCAATTTGGGGCTGGAGGATGAGTTCCTTCACCAAGCGACACACAGCCAAATGTTGCAGCAGGCAGGCTTGGATGCACAAGGTATTGAAAATTCAATTAAACATGCGTGGCTGAAAGTTATAAATATCGCGCCATAAGCCGTTTAAAAATTTTAGAAACATTTTTCCCCTAAAAGCCCGGATATTTGCTAAAATATCTGGGCTTTTATGCATTATTCTTTATCAATATCTTCAAATTTGTAGTGGGTGTTCAATGGAACCTATGGTGGTGATGGCTGCGCGTGCGGCTCAATTAGTCGGTCAAGAGCTTTTAAAAGCGCATCAAAATCGTCATAAACTCGATCTGCAAGTTGAAGAAAAAGGTATTGATGGCCCTGTTACACGTGTAGACCGTTATTTAGAAGAATTAACGATTGCAACGCTGAAGAAAAGCTATAAAAACCACAGTTTCCTGGGCGAAGAGTTTGGCCTGCAAGAAGGCAATGGCCACGATGCTGACTGGTGCTGGATTATTGACCCGCTTGATGGCACATTAAACTTTATTCACGGTGTTCCTCACTTCTGTATTTCCCTTGCAGTGCAGCACAAAGGTGTGACGCAGCATGGCGTAATTTACGATCCTGTAAAAGACGAATTATTCTCTGCAAGCCGCGGCCGCGGTGCAATGATGAATCAGCGCCGTATCCGTGTAAATGTTAAAGACAGCCTGGAAAATACCTTTATGGGTGTCGGCCATGCTTACCGTAAAGTCCGCAATGGTGAAGTTGTATCTTATGCAAAAAACCATTTTAACTCTTTGTTGAATGTCACTGAAGCGGGCGCGCAATTCCGCCGTTCAGGCTCTGCAGCTTTGGACTTGGCTTACGTGGCGGCAGGCCGCTATGATGCATATTTTGAACTGGGTTTAAAACCATGGGATATCGCAGCAGGCGAACTCATTGTGAAAGAAGCGGGCGGTACAGTTGTTGATGCACGCGGTGGTTCTGAGTCTATGGACAACGGTCAGGTGATCGCATGTTCTATGAAAATGCTGAAACCGTTGATGCAGGCGGTTGTTCCTGCTTGGGGTGACGCTGCGAAGTAATTTATGCTTTCGTAGATTGAGTTTTAAAAAGCCTTCATGAAAATGAAGGCTTTTTTGTGCGATATTGAAAATAATGAAATTTATAAAATCAAATATGAGACAGAATTTCCCGTGAAAATTCTGGAAATTCTCTTTCACAATATATCTTAATTTGCTGAGCCTTTCTAAGCTCTTCTATCTCATATGAAGTACTGTCTTGTTTGTTTTTATCATAATGTTTCCATAAAGCTAAATAGTAGTTTTTATTCTTATATTTATGAAATACAAAAAACTCTCCGGTTAGTTTTCTTATAGGTTTTCCCTCTGCTTCCAATCTTTGTTTTAGTTTATTTATTGCTTCATCCTCAACTCCCAGTCTCATTAAAAAATGATCTAAGAATTGTTCTTTATAAAGGTTTAACAAAACATTCAAGGGTTTGTGTTCGCTACGCTCCATTCGCTTGTAAAACATTGAATTTATTTCTTTATGATATGCAGAGTTGCGATCGCCATATTTCTGTAAATAGAGTTTTTGAATAGGTAACAAACCACCTTCGATATAGTGTTTATAGTGCAGCCCTTTTAATCCCTTTTTGGAAATTTGTACTTCTTTTGAATATGATTGAAATTGTTCAGGTTTTTCTAGATGCTCAATTTCATTAATTATAGAAAGACTCTCTTCAAAGTGAAGCTCAATCAATTCTTTAATAAAAAGCCAGCTAAATCTATTTCCAATTAAATCTTTCCACTTGTGGGTTTTGAGTCTTCTTTGTAAGTTATAAAAAGACATTTCTAATTTTTCAAAAGTTTCCTTATCTGGGAAGTTAAAGTTTAAAACTTGATTAACTTCCTTAAAACTTAACTCATAAATTCTATCTTTCATGAAAAAATCCTTTCAGTTCAGTTCAGTTCAGTTCAGTTCAGTTCTAAATAAAAAACTGCTTTATCTAATTATGAATAAAACTCCCTAAAATTTTGGGTTCTGACAGCATAATTGAGATACAGATAGGAAATGGTTTTATGGTTCTTTTATAACTAAATTTTTATAAATTTCCTATACATCAAAGTATCAACCATTTAGGCATTTCCCTTTGTAAGGGTGAAAAAAGAAGTAAAGCTTTAGGTTTGGAGATATTTATCTGGCCTATTTAGTGGGGCCATTAAAAATCACTCACAGGAAAAAACAATAAAACTTCGTGACATTATTTTAAATTCTGCTATACTCCGCCCACGCACTAAATTACGTTCATTACCTGAACATTTCTCTTCTATATTGTGTATGCGCGTCCGGTCCAAAGAGAGGACAATATTTCGCGCCCCACCCAATCGCTTAAGCGATTCCTTCAGGTTGCGGCTGTTATCAAATGTGCGTTATACGCATCGTCGTTCTCGGATCGCCGCTGATTCTATATTTTCAGCGATTATTGCTGTGCCGCTTTTTGCCGATGTCCATCAGACCATATATTTAATGGAGCACCCACATTAGGGTGAATATCTCTATGAGCAAAACTTTTGCTGATTTTTCTTTAGACGAGTCGCTGCAACAAGCACTTGAGACTCTTGGTTTTACTACACCAACTCCTGTGCAGGAGCAATCAATTCCTGCAGCAATGGAAGGTAAAGACCTTCTTGTATCGAGCCAAACAGGTTCTGGTAAAACAGCTGCATTCTTACTCCCAACTTTAAATGCTTTAGCTGGCGAAGATACATTCCTGCCTTTCAAAGAACGTATGAAGGCTGTGACTCAACCAAACATTTTGGTTATTTCACCAACACGTGAACTTGCACAGCAAGTATGTCAAGACGCGATTGCGTTTGTACGCCACATGAAAGGCGTGCGTGTTGCTGCAATCATGGGCGGCATGCCTTTTGGTAAACAAATCCAGCAATTAAAAGGCGCGCAAGTTGTTGTTGCAACTCCAGGCCGTTTATTGGATCTTGTTAACCGCCGTCAAATCAAACTTGATAAAGTGGATGCTTTAATTGTCGATGAAGCAGACCGCATGCTTGATCTTGGCTTCTCTGAAGACCTTGAAGCAATCAGTGATTTGGCTGCAAACCGCAAACAAACATTAATGTTCTCTGCGACTTTTGCACCGCGCATCATTAATCTTGCTGAACGCATGATGAATGATCCGCAGCGTATTGCAATTGAAACAGGCCATTCTACAAATACAGACATCACCCAAACTTTACATTGGACTGATGGCTTCGAGCATAAGAAAAAATTGCTGACGCATTGGTTAAGTGCTGAAGATCTTGATCAAGCTGTTGTATTCGCTTCTACTCAAGAAGACACCGATATGCTGGCTGAAGAGCTTGCAGAAGCGGGCCTTTCAGTTGTCGCGCTTCATGGTGCAATGCCGCAAACTGTACGTAACCGCCGTTTGCGTTCTATTCGTGAAGGCCGTGCAAAAATTCTTGTTGCGACAGACGTTGCAGCGCGTGGTCTTGACGTACCGACAATTTCACACGTCATCAACTTCGGTCTTCCAATGAAGAACGAAGACTATGTACACCGTATTGGCCGTACAGGCCGTGCGGGCCGTACTGGTAAAGCAATCACTTTGGCGACTTACCGTGAACGCGGTAAAATCCGTGCTTTAGAAGACTATTTAGATGCACGTTTAGAAGTATCTGAAATCGAAGGTCTTGAGCCGTCTCCACCTCCTGCACGCGGTGGCCGTGATGGCGGCGGTCGTGGCCGTGATGGCGGTGGTCGTGGCCGTGGCGGTCGTGATGGCGGCCGTGGCGGTTTCGGTGGCGGTCGTCGTTTTGAAGGCGAAAGCAACTTTAAACGTCGCGAAGGCGGTGATGATCGTCCACGTCGCAGCTACGATGACAAACCTCGCGGTGATCGTCCATCATTTGGTGGTGAAGATCGTCCGCGCCGTGAGTTTAATTCAGATCGTCCACGCCGCGAAGGCGGTTTCGGTGATCGTCCGCAGCGTTCTTTTGATGACCGTCCAAAACGTGATTTTGGTGATCGTCCAGCGCCGCGCCGTGAAGGCGGTTTCGGTGACCGTCCGCAGCGTTCTTTTGATGACCGTCCAAAACGTGAATTCAACTCTGATCGTCCACGCCGTGAAGGCGGTTTTAACGATAAACCTCGTTTTAACTCGAATGATGACAACCGTGGCAACAGCGTAGATTACAAGCCGCGCCGTGAAGGTTCTTTCGGTGACCGTCCAAAACGTGATTTTGGTGACCGTCCAGCGCCACGCCGTGAAGGCGGTTTCGGTGACCGTCCGCAGCGTTCTTTTGATGACCGTCCGAAACGTACTTTTGGCGGTGAAGATCGTCCAAAACGCACTTTTGGCGAAGACCGTCCAAAGCGTGAGTTCAATTCAGACCGTCCGCGCCGTAAGTTTAACGACTAAACCTGGGGTTTAGTCCTAAATTGAAAAAAGCCAGTGTTTCCACTGGCTTTTTTTATTGCACATTTTATTTAATGAAATGTATACTGAGTCATATTTTCAATATTTTTTGATGATTATGAATAGCAAATCTGTTGAGTTGAAAAAAACGGCATTGATCGTTATTCTGCCTTACATTGGGCTGGCATTGCTCTTATCTAATATTTTTTACTACATTTATAACCGTTTTAATTGATCAAAACTGAAGTGCAATAAAAAATAGATCTTAAACAACAAATACAATACTGCGCTATTCCAGTAAAACTGATTACATGGAATGGTAACATTTTAAACTCTAATCCTTTATAGTATGCATGCTGAAAAAATGCAGGAAAACGCTCAGCTATGAATAATCAAACACCTCAGCAAGCTCAATCACTGATTGAAGTGAAAAATTTGAGCTTCAAGCGGGGCGAGCGTGTTATTTATGACAATGTGAGTTTAAACATACGCCGCGGACAAATTACGGCGATTATGGGACCTTCCGGTACGGGTAAGACCACGCTATTGCGATTGATTGGCGGACAGTTGACGCCTGATCAGGGTGAAGTGCTGCTGGATGGCAAGAACATTGGATTAATGACCCGCCAGGAACTTTTTGCCGCGCGCGCCAGAATGGGCATGCTGTTTCAAAGCGGCGCGCTATTTACCGATATGTCTGTCTATGAAAATGTCGCATTTCCGATCCGTGCGCATACTCAGCTGCCAGAGCATTTAATTGCTGAAATGGTGGCGCTGAAACTTGAATCAGTCGGGTTGCGCGGTACGGAACAATTCATGCCTTCTGAGCTGTCGGGCGGCATGAACCGCCGCGTGGCTTTGGCGCGCGCGATTGCGCTGGACCCGGAACTGATCATGTATGATGAGCCTTTTGCCGGGCAGGACCCGATTGTCATGGGTGTGCTGACCCGTCTAATCCGTTCGCTGCGGGATGCTTTGGATTTAACCACGATTATTGTGTCGCATGATGTTGCGGAGACCCTGTCAATTGCCGACTATATTTATGTGGTTGCAGAAGGCATAGTGCAGGGCGAAGGTACGCCAGAACAGCTGAAGGAGCATGCATCTCCTTTTGTGAAGCAGTTTTTGACGGGTTCAATCGAAGGCCCAGTGGATTATCAGTTCAGTCATCAACCTTATTTAAATCATGAGGTGCATTAATGAATGCAATTGCCTCATTAGGCAGGCGCGTCATTGAGCGCGTCCGCGGCATAGGCACAGCTGCGCTGATGCTGCTGCAGGTTTTATTTTCTTTGCCGACTTGGCTTGGCGTGCAGCTGTTTATTTACCAAATGTACCGTGTTGGCGTGATGTCGCTGCTGATTATTGTGGTCTCAGGCTTATTTATCGGCGCGGTGCTGGGCTTGCAGATGTACAGCATTCTAGTGACTTTTGGCAGTGAAGCGATGCTGGGCGCTGCGGTTTCTCTAACATTGTTGCGGGAGCTTGCGCCAGTAGTGGCTGCGCTGCTTTTCGCCGGCCGCGCCGGTTCTGCTTTGACCGCGGAAATTGGCTTGATGAAAGCCACTGAACAGCTGTCCAGCATGGAAATGATCGGTGTGGATCCTTTAAAGCGGGTGATTTCGCCGCGCTTATGGGCGGGTATTTTTAGCCTGCCGATGCTTTCAGTGATCTTTGCCGCCGTTGGCATTATGGGCGGAAAAATGGTTGGTGTGGATTTTCTTGGCGCCGATGAAGGCTCTTACTGGAGCGGTATGGAAAATGCCGTACAGTTTTATAAAGATATTTTTAACGGCACAGTTATTAAAAGTTTTGTGTTTGCATTTATTTGTACTGGAATTGCCGTGTATCAGGGCTATGCCTGTGAGCCGACATCCGAGGGAATTGCAACATCGACGACCCGTACCGTGGTGTATTCGTCGCTGTGTGTTTTAGGTTTTGATTTTGTGCTGACTGCGGTCATGTTTGGAGGTGTTTAATGAAATCACGTGCAAGTGAACTGGCCGTCGGTGTATTTGTTATTTTATTCGGAATTGCATTGTTTTTCTTAGCGATGCGCGTCAGTGGCCTAGTGGGCAATACCATGAAAGACCCTTATGAAATGACAGCGGTCTTTGAAAACGTCAATGGCATCAAGCCGCGCGCAAAAGTTGCGATGAGCGGTGTGAAAATCGGCCAGGTCGATGCCATAACCTTAGATCCTGTAACCCGTTTGGCAACGGTGCATATCACATTAGACGGCAGTCTGACGACGTTTAATCCGGAACAGCTGAAGCAAGTGCAAAAAGAGGCCTTAGAAGAATTGCGCTACAGCAGCGACTATGCAGCAGCAGATGCCGCGCAACAAAAAGCAATGGAAAAGCAGCTGATTGATAACATGAAATCCATCACGAATATTGATGAAGATGCTTATATTATGGTTGCAACCAATGGTTTATTAGGTGAAAAGTATTTGAAAATCATACCGGGCGGCGGCTTGAATTACCTGAAACGCGGTGACCGCATTGCCAATACCCAAGGTACGATGGAAATTGAAGATTTAGTGACTAAATTTGTGACTGGCGGCGCCGGAAAGTCATCAGAAAACTCGAGCAGTGCCCCAGCATCATCAGATAAAGCATCTGCAGAGCCAGCAGATGCAGAACCTGCATTTGTTGATTAATTACTAAGGAGATATTGCGTGAATACTTTATTTAAACAGACGCTTACAGCAAGCATTCTTTCAACCGTGATTGCGGGAACTGCTTTTGCTGCGCCGTCTGAAGCCCCGCCTGCATTTGTTAAAAAAGTCGCAGATGGCTTAATTTCACGCTTAAAAGCAGATCACAGCAAACTGCAAAACAACCCTGCAGCGGTCAAAGCGATTATCCGTCAAAATCTAGACCCGTATATTGATTCACAAGCGTTTACCCGGATTGTGATGGGGACGTATGCAACGAATCAATACAGTTCAGCAGCCCAGCGCGCTCAGTTTGAAAAGAACTTCCGCGAGACGCTGATTGAAAATTACGGCAGCGCATTTGCGAAATTTACCAACCAGACTTACAGCATGCGTCCATACAAAGACAATGGCAGCAAGAATCCGGTGGTGACCCTCGATTTCAACAATAACGGCGAAAAAATTCCTGTATCTTTCCAATTGGCGGATAAAGGTTCGCAATGGAAAATCCGTAATATTAATGTGTCAGGCATTGACCTTGGCTTGCAATTCCGCAACCAGTTTGCCGCAACAGTAAAGCGCAATGGAGGCAACTTGGATAAAGCAATTGCCAACTTCAAGCCAGATGCGGAAGCTGCGGTTGATAAGACAAAATAAGACAGGCCTTATATGATTAAGTTTGATCAGCAGGAAATGCAGGTTTCTGGAAAAATTGACTACAGCAATGCTGAGCAATATTACCAGAAGGGCCTGAACGTGATTCAAGCGCAATCCCAGTTTCCTGTTGTGGTGAATCTATCACAGCTGGAACATGGCAGTACGCTGGCTTTGGCGGTATTGGTGCGCTGGCTGCGTCAGACGCCGGATGCGCAAGGGCTGCAGTTTAAGGCTGTACCTGCAAAAATGATGAAGATCATTCAAGCCTGCCACTTAGAACATGACTTGCTGCTGATTTAATATAATTGATATCTGTAAAAGAAAGCGCCTTCAGGCGCTTTTTTATTGGGATAAACTCCTCCCTTTATTAAAGGGAGGCTGGGAGGGATTTTATCAAATCCATTTTTTCCAGCGGAAGTAAATCATTGGGCCAACTAAGAATGCGATCAGAATCAAGCTGACCACAATAAAGCTGGTTGCGCCATGCGCAAACGGCAGCACATCGGTGTTCATGCCGTAGATGCTGGCAATCAGCATGGGCGGCGCCAGCATGCTTGGCAGGATAGAGAAGCGGCGGATAGTATCATTCTGTTCGGTGTTAATGAATCCAGAGGTGGTGTCCAGCAGGAAGCGCACTTTTTGGAACAAGAAAGCGTCATGTTCAACCAGTGAGCGCACATCTTCACTGAGTTCCCGAATATCCGCATCATAAATATGGCTGCCCAAGGCGCGCGGACGCGACAGAAAGGTCAGCACGCGGCGCAAGTCAATCAGGCAGAGCTGGGCTTTCCCGAGCATATCTTCCAGCTGCGCTAAGCGCGTGATCATATCATCCAGATCTAAAATCATTTCACGGTGGCGGTTATTCAGCACTTCTGTGGAATACTTTTCCAAGTCCTTGTGGATATCTTCCAAGATATCCGCAAGCTCATCCAGCTTGGCTTCCAGCAGGCCCAGTAAAATCCAGGTCGGATCTTTATAGTCAATTTCATAGTCATTGCGGCGCGCGCGCGCGCGAAAAGCGCGGAAAGCCACCAGCTTTTCACCGCGCAGGGTGAATAGGCGCTCTTTATGCAAAATGAATGCAACCGTTTGCACTGTCGCTAAAATGCTGGAATTTTCTTCCGCTTCGCCATCAACCTGAAAATTTTTATTTTTCGTTAAAAAATACGTACTGATATGCAAAATACCGTCGTCATCACGGTAGAATCGTGCAGAAGACGAAATATCCTCCAGCGATTTCAGGGTCGGCATATTTTGACCGTAGGCATCTAAAATCCATTGCTGTTCTTCTTGAGAGGGGGCAATGAGGTCGAGCCAGACTAAATCAGGATGTAAATCAAAGTCGCCGTTAATGGTGGCGTCTTCCAAGCTACCGCGCTCTGTGGCGTAAAAGGCTTCAAGCATGCCGTCTTTTCTCCTTTGCGCAGTATGTGTAAATGAATGCGTGTATTTTAGACAAGGATTTGAAGAAATACACTGTTCGAATGGTTATTTTATTAAAAAAACTCCATGTAGTTTATTTTAGCGGCATGACAGATTGATAACACGGTGAAACTGAATGAAATCTATAGCAATTTTTTGCGGTTCTGCATTAGGAACAGACCCGATTTATTTAAAGATGGCGCAATTGGTTGGACAAACATTGGCTCAGCATCAAATTACGCTGGTGTATGGCGGCGGCCGCTCAGGATTAATGGGCATGGTGGCAGACAGCGCCCTGCAGGCTGGCGGCAAGGTGATCGGTGTGATTCCGAAGCAGCTGGTTGACCGTGAATTGGCGCATCCGGATCTCACAGAATTGCATATTGTTGAAAATATGCATGAGCGCAAAACGCAAATGTCAGAACTGGCTGACGGCTTTATTGCGATACCGGGCGGTGCCGGAACACTGGAAGAAATTTTTGAGCAGTGGACTTGGGCGCAGCTGGGGATTCATCAAAAACCGTGCGCATTTTTAAATGTTGACGGCTTTTATGATGATTTGCTTAAATTCATTCAAACCACTGTTGATAAAGGCTTTACCCATCAGCGTTTCAGCAGCAGCCTGATTGCATCGGACGGCATTGAAGAAATTCTGCAGCAGTTTAAAGCGTATGTGCCGCCGCAGCCTAAATGGGGCATGGCCGATCAGCAGAATTTAGTGAAACGTGCATGAAAGTAATTACTGTTGCGGCAGGAATTGTCCTGAACGATCAGCATCAATTGCTCTTGGTGCGCAAGAAAAATACGTCATGCTTTATGCAGGTGGGCGGCAAGCTTGAGCCGAATGAATTGCCTGAACACACCATTATTCGGGAAATTGAAGAGGAAATCGGCTGCACGGCGCAAATTCAGCATTATTTAGGCCGCTTTGAAACGCCGGCAGCCAATGAGCCAGATCATCTGCTGGTCAGCTATGTTTACCATGTTACTTTAGACCGAAACCCGGAAGTTCAGGCGGAAATTGCGGAAATGAAATGGGTGGGTTTGGATGATGCAGAAACAGCGCTAGCGCCATTAACCTCAGAAATTGTGATGCCATGGGTTAAGCAGTATCTGGCATCAGCTTAACAGTCTTTTTCTGTGCTGCTATTGAGCAGCCGCTAAGCATACCGCGGATATCTGCTGGCAGTTCAGCTGTTCTAAACACTGTTTTAGGGCGTGAATGGAGCTGCCGGTGGTCACCACATCATCTACAATCAAGACTTTTCGGTAACGAACTCTTAGCTGTTCATTCATTACAAACTGCTGCTGAATATCCTGCAAGCGCTCTAAGCGGCTGAGGCCTTTCTGCGAGTGCTGCTGCAAGCGCTGAATTGGCTGCCAGATGGGGACATTTAAATGCGCAGACAATCCTTTGGCCAGCAGCAGGGATTGGTTATAGCCGCGTTCAGTCAATTTTTCCAAAGAGATCGGCATCGGCACGATGGCTTGAATTTTAGGCAGCTTTAATTCGCGCAGTAAACCAGCCAGCGCCGTTTGATAATGCAGATGCTGCTGATATTTAAATTGCTGAATGATGCGGTCTAAAGGATAAGCATAATGGCAGGCGCTAAAAACCTGCATTTCCTGACGCAAAACGGGTTCTTTTAGCCAAGGCAGGCTGTTCCAGCAGTCTTTGCATAATGTATGTTTGTGCTGTGCATCGATGCCGCAGAGCACGCAAGGCAGCATCTGCTTTAAGCCGTGGCGCATGAAGCTGTTGAATATGTTTAGCATCTTTTTTCTCGTTCTTTTTTATTGAATTGTTTTTTTGTGGTTATTTATGCCGCATTATCAACACTTGCTGCTGCGGGCGGCTCATTTCAGTTTTGAATGTTTTTGCTGCTGTAAAATTGTTTAAACATAGGCATAGCGTGGCGCTTCAGGCAGCCAGCGTTTAAGCAGGGCTTCTGCATTTTGCGGATAATTCTGTAAAATCTGCTGCGCCACATAATGCGCCTGATTCAGCAGGTGGTCATCGCGTTCTAATTTGGCGACGCGAAAGCCCATATCGCCGGTTTGCTTGGTGCCTAAGAGTTCACCCGGCCCGCGCAGTTCCAAATCTTTTTCCGCAATCATAAAGCCGTCATTGGTTTCACGCATGATGCGCAGCCGTTCCTGTCCATTTTGTGACAGCGGACTCTTATACAGCAGGGCGCAGAAGCTGGCTTTGGCGCCGCGTCCCACCCGTCCGCGCAATTGGTGCAATTGAGAAAGCCCCAGGCGTTCCGCATTTTCAATCACCATAATCGAGGCATTCGGCACATCCACACCCACCTCAATGACGGTGGTGGCAATCAGCAATTGCAGTTCATTGTTTTTAAACTGCTGCATCACGGCCTGCTTTTCATCGGCTTTCATTTTGCCATGCACCAGTCCGATATTCAGTTCAGAAAAACGCTCTTTAATTTCGGCAAAGGTGGCTTCAGCGGCTTGCGCATCTAAGGTTTCAGACTGTTCCACCAGTGTGCAGACCCAATAGGCCTGTTTGCCTTCGGCGCAGTTGCTGGCAATACGCTGCAGAACTTCTTCCCGCCGATCCAGCGGGATGGTCACGGTTTGAATCGGCGTACGGCCGGGCGGCAGTTCATCAATCACTGAAGTATCCAAATCGCCATAAGCAGACATGGCTAATGTGCGCGGAATAGGCGTTGCGGTCATCACCAGCTGATGCGGTGTCATGCCGTTCAGGCCTTTATTGCGCAGCGCCAAGCGCTGATCGACGCCAAAGCGGTGCTGCTCATCAATAATGACAAGGCCAAGTTTAGCGAAGGCGACATTGTCTTGAAACAGCGCATGGGTGCCAATGACCAGATTTGCTGTGCCATTTTGGATGGCCTGTTCAGCCGCCGCGCGCGCTTTGCCTTTTTGCTTGCCGGAGAGCCAAGACACCGTCAGGCCCAAAGGCTCAAACCATTTTTTAAAATTCAGATAATGCTGTTCGGCCAGAATTTCAGTGGGCGCCATTAGCGCCACCTGCCAGCCTTCTTCTAGGGCATGGCAGGCTGCAACGCCAGCTACCAGTGTTTTACCCGCGCCGACATCGCCCTGTACTAGGCGCAGCATCGGTTTGTTTTGTTTTAAATCTTTGGCAATTTCTTTAGATACCCGCTTTTGAGCGCCGGTCATTTCAAAAGGCAGCGTGCTGAGCAGGGCTTTGGCAAAAGTTTGGCTGGGGCTGAACGAGGGCGCTTCAATCTGCTGCACATAGGCGCGGCGGGTCAATAGGCTGACTTGATGCGCCACCAGTTCTTCAAAAATCAAACGCTGCTGGGCAGGATGTGAGCCTTGCGTCAGCTGCAGCATATTGGCATTTACCGGCGGATGGTGAATATAATCCAGCGCTTGTTTCAGCGCATAGCCATTGGTGAATTTCTGCGGCAGCAGTTCGGGCAGATGATCACTGTGATTTTCTAAAGCCTGCTTAACGTATTCACGCAGCTTGGGCTGGGTCAGACCATCGGTGGCAGGGTAAATGGCGGTCAATTGAGTCTGCAGCAGCGGGGTGCGCTCTGTAATCAGCTGCAGTTCGGGATGGTACGTTTCCAGCCCGCGCGCGCCAACGCGGATTTCACCAAAGATGCGCAGGCGGGCGCCCATTTTCACGCGGTCGGTAATGCCTTTATAAATATGGTAAAAACGTAAGGTGACTTTGCCCGTATCATCGTCCAGCAACACCGCCATAGATTTGCGTTTTCCCGGCGGGAAGTCCACACTTTTCACTATGCCTTCGAGTAAGTAGCTGCGTCCAGCCGTGAGCTGATTCATGGGGATAATGGTGCTGCGGTCTTCATAGTCGCGCGGCAAATGAAACAGCAAGTCGTCGGTGGTAAAAATGTGGAGTTTTTCGAGCAATGCGGCCGCAGCATTTCCTACGCCTTGCAATTGATGAACGGCAGCCATTTTCCCTCAGTATATCTTCAAACAGAAATAAATCTGTGATTAGGTGTTAAATGCATATTTTATTTATAGGTTATGGTAAAACATCTCAGCGCGCGGCAAAACAGTTATTTGCGCAGGGCCACCAAATTACCACAATCAGCCGAAGCCCGAAAACTGACGCGTATGCCAATCATCTGATTCAGGATGTGCATCAATTGGATTTAAGCGGCATAGCGCCTGTAGATGCGGCCTATGTGCTGCTGTCGCCAAATGCATCGACTGTAGAGGCTTATCAGCAGACTTATGTGGATACCGTTCAGCCCATTGTCCAGGCTTTAAAAAAGCATCCGATTCAAAAAATCATCGTGGTGTCTTCTACACGGGTGTATGGCAAGAATGCGGGTGAGCGTGTGGGAGATGAAACGATACCCATGCCAAGTGATGAGCAGGGCAGGCTGCTCTTGCAGATGGAACAGCTGTATCGAGCGGTGTTTCCTGAACAGTGCGTGATTGTCCGTCCGACAGGAATTTATGGAACATCTGCTGCACGCATGCAGACGCTGGCAGCGACGACAAAGAGCTATCCAAATATTCATTGGGCAAACCGCATTCATATTGATGATCTGGCGCGTTTTTTAGTGCATCTGCTTCACGTGGAACATACAGAAAAATCATATATTTGCACCAATAATTTACCGCAGCCTTTGCATGAGCGGATTTTGGCAATTCAACGTTCATTAAGTTTGCCCGAGCTGGTGCTGGAAAGCGGCAGGGAAAAGGGGAAACGGATTTTTGCGGAGCGGATGGTGGCGTGCGGATTCAGGTTAGAGTATAGGGATAACATGATTTTATAATAATTTAGAATAATTTTTTGATACATATTCAAATAGAGAAATAGGAAAAGGATAAATAAATGGTAGGTTTTGTTTCAGGAACATTGGTTCATACAGATAAGGGGCTGGTACCTATTCAAGAAGTTAAAGTTGGTGATTTGGTTTGTGTAAAATCAACTTCGGATGAACTTATAGGGGCGCGGGTAAAAGGAATAATAGTAAATCAAGAGCAGGAAATCTGGGCGCTGACGTATTTTAATCCTATTCCTGTCAATGGTTTTTTTAATAGAGCAATTGTTTTGGTTGCTTCAGATCAGCAGGTTTGGGTGAGTGAATACGAAG
This sequence comes from Acinetobacter entericus, assembly GCF_026168575.1. Taxonomy (NCBI): domain Bacteria; kingdom Pseudomonadati; phylum Pseudomonadota; class Gammaproteobacteria; order Moraxellales; family Moraxellaceae; genus Acinetobacter; species Acinetobacter entericus. The sequence continues at coordinate 72,006 of NZ_JAPEQW010000003.1, read as the reverse complement.
ATGATGTTGGTGAGGTGAATGCAATCAATGGTTGGGTGAGGGTGGATGAGCTTTACCAGTGTGAAGCAAAAGGGCTGCTGGAGAATCAGCAGGTGATTGGCTTAGTTGCCAATCCTATTTTGGCAACGCCTAGTTTATCTTTAGGGTATACTGTTGAAGAGTTTGAATGGAATCCAGAATATCTTTGTACAGTTAATAGTGGTCAGACAGCGTTGTTCGGGATAAAGCATCTTACAGGCGGTTTAGCTTCAAGGTATGATGTAGAAAAGGAGATAGTGCCTTATAACAAAGAGGTGATTAAAATTGCACAACTTGATGATGTGCCTGTTGCTGAGTTTTTAGCTTATTATCAAAATGCGCAATTAAAAGGATACGAACATAAATTCAAGCATTCAACTTACCAATTGCAACTAGATCAACATCAGTATTATTTTGTACAGAAAAAAGGGATTTTGGTGCATCAATAATTTAAAAAATTTGATGAATGAAATATTGAGAAGTTCCTCCTTCTGTAGGGAGGAGGTTAGGTAAAATTTTTTTCACATCACCTCTCCCTAACCCTCTCCTACAAGGAGAGGGGATTTAAGGTGCTTATTTCTTCTTGCGCTTTAAGCGTTTCTTAGCTTGTTCAGCTGCCACTTTATCTAAAGTCTCCTTGAGCTCTTCATCGCTGAAGGTGGTGATATGCTGCAGCATTTGCAGAGTCACATCATCCAAGACCAAATTGGCGTATTGCGCCACGTTCTTAAAGTTGTCATCAAAGACAATCGAGCCTTCTTCATTTTTGCCAATATAGTTTTGCTCCGTCAGCACCTTAATAAAGCTTTGGAACAGCGCTTTGTCAAAGAACTCTGGCGAGTTGAACTCATACAGCACAGATAGGCGCTGACCCACCAAATGGCTCAGCTCTTCCACCTGACGGGTCGAAATATTGCCCGAACCGCGCTGGGTAATCAGTGCCAGCGTCATGTAATAGCGCTCTAGGCTTTGCATCACAGGCGCAGCCAACACCACCAGCTGATTGTGATTTTCACTGTTCGGCAAAGGAGAAAGCAGGTTGCCTTCGGCATCTTCTGAAATCAGCTTGGCGTGAATCAGTGCATCTGCATAGGCGCAGATCTGATCTTTCAGCTCTTCATCCTGCCATTTTAAAAACAGTTCAGCTTTTAAGAACGGATACAGCGTGCGGATCACATTGATCAAGTCACCCCGGCGGATTGAACCGTTGTGTTCAACCAAGGCCGCAATTAACGACGGCAAGACAAAGGCATGCAGAATGTTATTGCGGAAGTAGGTCAGCAGCACAGCTTGATTGTCTGCAATGGCAATAATATCGCCTAAAACATGCTTCACACGCTTAATCAGTTTCAGCTTCAAGCCGTAAGCAATAATTTCCTTGCCGGACAGCGGCGTCACTTGCATGCGCGCATCATACGGCAGCGCGGTCAGCAGCTTGCGGTAGGTATCCAGCTGTTTTACGCAGATTTCTTCATCCAGCGTATGTTTTGGCGTTGCCAGTAAAATCAGCGACAGCAAAGAGACTGGATTGATGACGACTGCACGGTTGATATTTTCCATAATCGCATGCGCAGCACTGTTCACAGCATCGGATACTTCCTGCGGAATTGGCGCGTCATTGCGTTCTACCGTGATTTGATCTGCACCGTGCTGTTTCAGCATGTCATCTAAAAATACCGGTTCGCCGAAGTTCACATGCACTTTGCCAAAAATGCGTTCAATTTTACGCAAGGTTTTCACAATGCCTAAAATGGATTCGCCTTCTTTCGGCTTGCCGTTCATTTCACCGACATAGGTTGCGCCTTCCATCAGGCGTTCATAGCCGACATAGGTTGGCAGGAACACAATCGGTTTTGCGCGCCCGCGCAAGTGGCTGTGCACAGTCATGGCCAGCATGCCGGTTTTAGGCGGCAATAAGCGGCCTGTGCGTGAACGCCCGCCTTCAATAAAGTATTCAATAGGCGTATTGCGCGACAGAATGCTGTACAGATACTCTTTGAAAACGGTAGTGTAGAGGCCGTTGCCGCGGAAGGTGCGGCGGATGAAGAAGGCGCCGCCGCCGCGCAGAATCTGACCGACAAAGGGCATGTTCAGGTTGTCGCCGGCGGCAATGTACGGCACCATCAGGCCGCGCTTATAAATCACATAAGACAGCAATAAGTAGTCAATATGGCTGCGGTGGCATGGGGTATAGATAATCTCGTAATCTTTGGCCAGCTCACGCACGGTGCTGAAATTGTGCACTTCTACGCCGTCATACAGCTGCGTCCATAAGCGGGTCAGCGCAACATCGGCAAAACGCACAGTTGAATGCGAATAGTCCGATACGATTTCCTTTAAATAGCCGATGGCGCGGCGTTCAGCTTCCACCATGCTGACTTTGCCGCGGATGCTTTCGCGGCGGATGGCATCCTGCACATCCGGCGCTTTAATCAGGCCATGCATCACATTGCGGCGGTCAGATAAATCCGGGCCCAGCACCACTTCACGCTGCGCATCTAAATAATCATTTAAAGTGCTGGTGATATACGTTGCAGGAGAGGAATTCGGGTGTGTAGTTTTGGCGTAATCAATCAAATTACGCAAAGACTGGCCTTCATGAAACTCAATATAGGTTTGACGGCCATGCAGGCCAATATTCACCAGCTGTTTCACTTTGCTTGGTGTAGACCATGTATCAGTAAATAACAGCTTCAGCCATGAATCCTCTTTTTCCGGATCGCGGCCCCACAGCAGGGTCACTGGAATCAGTTCTACATCTAAATTCGGCTGCTGTTCTAAAGCTTCAATCAAGCGCAATAAGCGCGGCGGAAAGGCATGCGGCGGCGGATTCAGCAGATTGTTTTCATCGCGGTGCTGTAGAAAAAGCATAGAAGCTTTTTCGATGTGATTGCCTAGCACCAGCGGATTCAGCGCCGGATGCAGCTTCAGGCGGCGGGTTTCACCATCCACCACCAGCGCGTTGCTGCGCGAGTGGTTCAGCATGACATAACAGACAATTTTCTGCGGGGGGCTTGTGCTGTCTTCGCTCTGGGCGGCAAGAGCTGCCGGTTCTGCAGGAATTTCTCCCAGAACGTGCGGGGTTACGACAAGGTCAAGCAGCTTGCTGGAAAGCTTTCTATATATTTGACCAAAACCACTTTTGGACATACAAACTCCTCGTTAAACGGCCGGAATTTTTTAAAATGCAGGGGCGGCCGGTTATTTTGCATAATTGTACTGAAAAACAGCCAGTCATTTTCTGGTAAATCACAGGCTAAGTGTAAGATTTTATCGTTAAAAAGCATATTTTGAGCAGATTATTGAAAAAATTCGCCGTGACACGGCAGTCAGCCAATCTCTAGGGATTTACTCTGAATTTATGGCAATATAGGCGTATTCTGCATGCATGCTATTTTTGCCTGATTTTGGGCAATCCCAAACATTTGATAGGTTGCTTATGAATGCCTTAACACAGGAACTCGTAGAACTGCTCAGCTTGGAAAAGCTGGAAGAAAATATTTTCCGCGGGCAAAGCCGCAATTTGGTGGGTAAGCGGGTATTCGGTGGCCAGGTTTTAGGACAGGCTTTAAGAGCTGCGTCATATACTGCAGACAGCCCAGCGCATTCACTGCATGCATACTTTTTGTATGGCGGTGATATCAATGCGCCGATTATTTATGAAGTCGACCGCCTGCGGGACGGCAAAAGCTTTTCCAGCCGCCAAGTGCGCGCCATTCAGCATGGCCGCACCATCTTTACCGCAATGATTTCTTTTGCAGGGCAGGAAGATGGCTTGAATTATCAAATTTCTGAGCCTGAATTGCCTGCGCCGGAAAGCTTGAAAAATGAAGCCGAGCTGAAAAAGCAAATGGTGGAATTTGTGCCGGAAAATGTCCGCGCCAGCTTTATGCGCGACCGCCATATTGAAATCCGTCCAATCAATCCGAGCAACCCTTATCAGCCGCAGCCTGAAGCGCCGACCTATGCGCATTACTTGCGCACGCACGATCCGATTGCGCCTGAAGTGGATGACATTTCACTGCATCAGGCGATTGCGGCCTTTTATTCGGACTTTACCTTAATGACGACGGCGCTGCGTCCGCATGGCTTGAGCTATTTGTCGCCTAGCTTGCAATGCGCTAGCATTGATCATGCCATGTATTTCCATAAGCCCTTCCGTGTTGATGAGTGGGTGCTTTATGATATGGACGCAACGGTCAGCGCCAATTCACGCGGCTTAAATTTTGGCCGCATGTGGCAAAAAGGCCAGCTGGTCTGCAGCACGACTCAGGAAGGCTTAATCCGTTTGCGTGAAATTGAAACGCAATAAGCGCTTGCATGCCATAAAAAAACTGGACCCTGTGTCCAGTTTTTTTATGCGGCCGGCGATAAGACCTTGATCCGCGGCTTATCTGCAATGGGGAACATCGTCGGAGATGTCTTTATGGCAGCCATGACCGGGGTGGGCAAATGCCGCGCTGATGTGCAGCAGCAGGACAGTGATCAGAATAATTTTTTTCATTGTGAACCTCTTATAATTATTTGCTTAGACGAGTCTCTGATGAAGCATATTTTATGCCGTGAGTTCCGCAAAGTATTGCTGATTCAGATAAAGTGAGCGCTGTATTTTGCGCTATTTGTGCTGAGCTTGTGACAAAAAAATCCTCGATTCTGCAGGGGCGGCATGGCATAGTGCCAGCAGGAAGACATCAATAAGCATACGCCATGAGCTTGAATACACAGATTTTAATTGCCGCAATTCTGGGTGTGGCCTTTGGTTTTTTACTCAACCTGTTTCCGCAAACTCCATTTTTTAATGCCAGCCTGTATGGTTTAGGCATTATCAGCAGTGTGTTTATCGGCCTGCTGAAAATGCTGCTGATCCCGCTGATTTTCAGTTCGATTGTGGTTGGCGTTGCGAATTTGCAGGCCGGCGGGCAGCTGAGCAGAACATGGAAAATTACTTTAGCCTGCTGTGTCACCACCACCACTTTAGCGCTGATTTTAGGCTTAGCCTGCGCGCATATTTTTGAGGTGGGCAAGGGAGTCGATGTTGTGATGTTTCAGGATGCGATGAATCAGCATCAAACCCCGGATACTTTAACGCCTGCATCATTTTTTACGAATTTTATTCAAAACACCCTGATTAATCCTTTTAAGGCTTTTGCAGAAGGCAATGTGCTGGCCGTGGTGGTGTTTGCCTTATTCATAGGCGCCGCTTTGGTGACAGGCGGAGAGAAATTCCGCAGTGTGCGCAAGCTCAGCCAGCAGTTTTTTGACATCATGATGCTGATGATTGGCTGGGTAATGAAGCTGGCGCCGCTGGGCATTTTTGCCTTGCTGGCCAAGCTGATTGCAACAGAAGATATTACGGTGCTGAGCCGTTTGGCTGAGTTTGCCGCCGTTGTAACAGGAACCACGATTTTTCATGGCGCAGTGGTATTGCCAGCGCTGTTGTGGATTTTTGGCAAGATGAGCCCGATCACATTCTTTAAAGGCACGCGTGCGGCGCTGATTACCGCATTTGCCACCAGTTCCAGTTCCGCCACCATGCCGCTGTCCATGAAATGCGCGCAGGAAAATTTAGGCGTGCGCCCGCAAACGGCAGGCTTTGTCATTCCGCTGGGTACACAGTTGAATATGGATGGTACGGCGCTGTATGAGGCTGCTGCTGCACTGTTTATTGCCAATTTAATGGGCTTGGATTTAAGTCTAGGGCAGCAGCTGGTAGTTTGCGCCACAGCCATGATTGCTTCATTAGGCGCGCCGGGCATTCCAAGTGCAGGCATGGTGACCATGATTATGGTGCTGCAGTCTGTGGGCTTGCCAGCCGAAGCCATTGCAATTTTATTGCCGATTGACCGTTTACTGGATACCGTTCGGACCGTGGTCAATGTGCAAGGCGATATGATGATTAGTGTGGTGGTTGACCGTCATACCAAAGATCTGGAACAGCCTGCGCTGCAGCATTAAATGCATGTTTAAGGGAAACAGGGATTATAGGCAATTTCCCACAGATGTCCGTCCAAGTCCTGAAAATAGCCTGCATAGCCGCCGTAAAACCTAGGCTGTGTGGGTTTTATTTCTTTGGCGCCTGCGAGTATGGCTTGCTGCATAAGCTGATCAACTTCAGTTTGGCTTGAAACATTGTGGCCTAACGACATTTGTGTGGCGCAAAAGGCAGTTTTCTCTAAGCCTGTATCATGACTCAAGCTGTTCTGCGGCCAGAGGGCTAATTTAAGACCCTGCTGCAAATCAAAAAAAGCCACAGCGCCGTATTCAAACTCTGTTCCAATCATGCCTTGGCTTTTCAGCCCTAATCCTTGATGGTAAAACTCAAATGCGGCATCCAGATCTTTAACCGCAAGGGTGATGACGCTAAGGTGCTGGCGCATGTGCAGATCCTCATTATTCTTGTATGGATTCATTGATCCTAGCGTGTTTGCAACAAAGCTTGTTAAGCCAACTGTTTCAATAAATGTGCTTGCATCAGGCCTAAAAAAGCAGGACCTAAGCCTGCTTTTTCAAAGACGAAACTAATGTGTTATGCGACTTTTAGTGTTGCGCGTTTGGCTGCAGGGGACTGATCTAAATACGCAATCGCATCCTCTGTTTTAGCTTCATGCAGTGGATCGTACCACGGCATCAGATAACCCAGCTGCTGCGATACCAGCCAAAGCGGATGCGGCATCATGCCATTGTCTTTTTGCGCAATGCGCGCCCATTCGCGCCAAATCCAAGGTTTATACACGGCCGGCTTAATTGATGCATAACGGGGGTCTTGTCCCATGATATGCGCTGCGCCATCCACCCAAAGGCCTAGCACGGCAGCAATTACAATGACGCTTTGATAGTAACGCGAGACATAGCCGCCGCCTAAATGGCGATACAGATCAAATGCAACGGTACGGTGTTCAATTTCTTCAGCGCCGTGCCATTTGACCAAATCCAGCATGTTTGGATCTGCGCCTAAGCGCTCCCATTCTTTATTCTGCAGGACATATTTGCCCAGTACACAGGTCATGTGTTCAACCGTGGCAATAATGCCTAAACGGAATAGATCCCATTGAGGCTCTAATGCTTTTGGCATATTCAGACCCATCGGCTGGTCTGCGAGGACCTTGCCAAAAAGATAATCCATCACTTTTAAATTGCGGCTAACGTCAATATTGCGCAAGCTGAGATATTCTTTATTGGCAGAGCTGTGCGCCTGCGCGTGCATTGCTTCTTGTCGAATAAATGCTTTGACGTCTTCTGCCAGTTTTTCATCGGTGATTTGAGGCAGGACTTTGTTGTACAGACGGCAGAACCAAAATTCACCCGCAGGCAAAATCATATTGATTTCATTAACGAAGTAGCTGACAAAAGGCTGGTTCGGAATCCAGTCGACAGGGGTATTCTGCCATTCAAATTTAACTTTCCTGGGTTTAATGCTGTAGCGGATAGAAGAGCCGATTTTTGATTTTTTAAAGCGGGAGAGCAGAGTCATGAAAATATCCTTATTATTTTGCGCGCCGTGCATTGAGTGATTCAATTGTGACGCTGAGTATCATGGGCTCAGTATGAAAAAAAAATCCTGCATTGTGATTAGCAATACAGGACATTTAATATCAAAACATGATGCTTTTTGTCAGACAAGACGCCGGAAAGGCTTATTTGCTGTCAGCCTCTGGCGTCTGCGCTTCATCTAAGGCTGCGGCATCGTCAAGAACTTGATCCTTAAATTCATCATCGGCATCATGCTCAAACTCGTCATTATCCATCTCGCCGTCATCGGCTTCGGCATCAGGAATGCTGTCTAAATCAAACTCTGCCGATTGCTCCAGCGTGAAATTCAAGCGTCCGCCCATCACGCTGGCGAGTTCTTGCAGGCCTTCTTTGTTCAGGGATGAGAACAGCTGGATAGAGAACTGCAGCTTCATTTTTTTCAGCTGCGCTTTCACTTCCTGCAGCGCTTTGGACGCAGGGCCGCGGTTCAATTTATCAGATTTGGTCAGCAGCACATGCACGAATAATTTACGTGAATGCGCCCATTCCAGCATCATAATGTCAAAATGCTGCAGCGGGTGGCGGATGTCCATCAGCAGGACAAGGCCCTGCAGGCTTTGACGGTGAATCAGGTAGTTTTCCAGCTCTTTCTGCCACACAATTTTCATGGCTTCCGGCACGGCGGCATAGCCATAGCCCGGCAAATCGACCAGGCGCTGGTCTGGGTTGCCCAAGCTGAAAAAGTTGATCATTTGCGTGCGGCCGGGCTTTTTCGATGCGCGCGCCAGCTGCTTCTGGTTGGTCAGCGCATTGATGGCGCTGGATTTTCCGGCATTGGAGCGGCCAGCAAAGGCAATTTCATAGCCGGTATCTTCGACACATAAATTCAGTTTCGGCGCGCTCATTAAGAATTCAGCTTTACGCAGCCAATTTAAAGCGCGTACAGAGTATTCAGTAATGGCCGGATCAACTTTTTTCTCATAGCTGATCTTTTGCTTAGGCGCATTGGCTGTCTTACTGTTTCTGGATTTTCCTCTGTGCTGATGCATAACTCAACTTCAATGACTGATTTACAAGCAGCTATTATAAAGGAAGTCGTTCGGGCAAGCGAACTTTGATCTTAACGAAGAAAACAGCCGCAGCTGCAATTACAGATTGATCAGCTGAATCGGTGAATTTGTGGTGTATTTGGATGACGGCGGTGCGTTGAGCACATCGGCCAAAGTGTATTGGTCGAGGCTTTGATAAAACTGTTCCATGGCCTGATCTAAAATGCCCTTCAGTCCGCAGTTGCTGCGCAGGACGCAAGGCGGCGTGTTGCATTCGACGATTGGTGTTTCACGCTGCAGGATGCGCACAATTTCCCCTAATGGGAGGATAAGCGCCTGCGGGTTGAGGCGGATGCCGCCGCCTTTGCCGCGGGTGGTAATCAGCCAATTCTGCTTTCCCATAAAATGCACAATTTTGACCAGATGGTTTTGCGAAACATGCAGATCCGCTGCAATTTCGGCAATGGTGTACGGCATTTCTTTGGGCTGAGCGATATACATCAAAAGGCGTAGCGCGTAATCGGTGAATTTATTCAGCTGCATGATAATACTGTAAATTTAGGGGAAATAAATTAGGGTTAGTCTAGCATACCTAAACTAACCCTCTATCTATTTCAGGCTGACGTGTAAGTTAGTGTTTAACACCGCCTGTGCCGAAAGCCTCACTGTGGATGTTCTCAGCTGGAATGCCGCGGGCAATCAGGGCCTGGTGCTGTTCAGCCATAAATGGCATCGGGCCGCACAGGTAATAGTCTGCATTTGCCGGCAGTAGAGCGCTGTCAATTTTGCTGAGGTCTAAGCGACCTTCAATTTCGTAGTCTTCACCTAATTTGTCGCCGGCATGCGGGAACTCGTAGGCAGTCACTGTGTTTAAGCGTGGGTATTTGGCTTTTAAGTCATGAATATGCTGCTTCATGGCATGCACTTGCTTGCTGCGGCAGGCATGAATAAAGGTCACCGGCTGCGGCATATCTAAGGTCACCAGCTGATTCAGCATGGCAATCATTGGGGTCAGGCCTACGCCGCCGCTGATAAATACATTGCGCTTATTCGGGTCAACCAGATAGAAGTTGCCCGTCGGCGCAGACACTTCAATTTCAGCGCCTTCTGCTAGACTGTGCAGGGTATTGGATACCCAGCCTGCCGCCAAGCCGGCTTTTTCATCTTCGCGTTTTACCGAAATACGCAAATAGTCTGCCTGAGGGCTGGTAGAAAGGGTGTATTGGCGCGGCTGTTTTAGCCCCAGCTCTTCAACAAAAACGCGGACTGAGATGTATTGGCCCGCTTCATATTTTGGCAAATCGCCGCCATCGGCAGGCGCCAAGTAGAATGAGGTGATTTCATCGCTTTCCTTCACTTTTTTGGCAATTTTAAAATTGCGCCAGCCTAACCAGCTGCCTTTGGTTTGTTCGTGCTGATCGTAAATGGATTTTTCGGTGCTGATGAATAAGTCAGCCAGCTGGCCATAAGCGGCGGCCCATGCATCAATCAGCGGATCTTCCATGGAGATGCTGAGCACTTCACTGATGGAGTGCAGCAGATTTTCACCGACAATATTGTAATCAGGCGCTTGAATGTTCAAGCTGACATGCTTATGCGCAATAAGCTCAACCACAGGCAAAAGCACAGATGGATCTTCAATATTTTCAGCATACGCCAATACTGCGCCAGCCAAAGCCTGCGCCTGAGCGCCGCTGCGCTGATGGCCCATATTGAAAGTTTCTTTCAAGTCAGGATTGTTGCCCAGCATGCGGTTATAGAAATAGCCTGTCAGCGCGACACCATTTTCACGCAGTACAGGAACGGTAGCTTTTACAAGGTCAATTTGCTGCGGAGTCATAGCTGATCTCTCATGGCGGTTATTTATAAGATGTATTTAAAATACATATTAAAGGGTGTATTGGCAATACATCTTTTAATAAAAACCATAAAAAAATTATGGGATATAAAAATATCCCATAATTTTGTCTTTATTGATTGGGCTTTTAGATTATTTATTGCCGAATAGGGAACCCAGCAGCCCGCGGACAATTTTTTGTCCGGTTGAACCGCCCAAGCTTCTGGCTGCGCTTTTGGCAAAGGTGCCTACGGTATCCTGAATCAGTTTCTCACGCTGTTTAGCGGCGCGTTCGTCTTCCTTAGCCTTTTCGCGGGCAATGCGCTCCTGTTCGCGCGCCTGCTGCTTTGCTAAGGCTTCCTGTTCCTTGATTTGCTGTTTAGCCAGCGCTTCCTGTTCTTTGGCCTGCACTTTGTCCTGTTCTGCCTGAACAGCCTGCTGCTGGCGGTCAGCGACTTTTTGCTGCAATAATTCAAATGCGCTTTCACGGTCCAGGTGCTGTTCATAAATGCCTGTCACGATGCTTTGCGCCATAAGGGCCTTGCGCTCTTCGAGACTGATGGGGGTAAAGGATGAGTACGGCGGCATCACCCAGCCGCGTTCGACCATTTGCGGCGTGCCTTGCTCATCTAGGCAGCTGATTAAGGCTTCTCCGACGCCCAGCTCGGTAATGGCTTGATCCACTTTGAATTCAGGGTTGGCGCGGAAGGTATCCGCAGCCGTTTTGACCGCTTTCTGATCTTTCGGGGTGAAAGCGCGGAGCGCATGCTGCACACGGTTGCCCAGCTGGCCTAAAACACTTTCCGGCAGATCCAGCGGGTTTTGCGTAACAAAATAAATGCCGACGCCCTTGGAACGGATCAGGCGCACCACCTGTTCAATTTTTTCCTGCAGCGCCGCGCTGGCATTATCAAACAGCAAATGCGCTTCATCAAAGAAGAAGACCAGTTTGGGCTTATCCATATCGCCCACTTCCGGCAGCTGTTCAAATAGTTCGGACAGCATCCACAGCAGAAAAGTGGCGTACAGTTTTGGGGTGTTCATCAGCTTGTCTGCGGCCAAAAGATTGATGTTGCCGCGGCCCTGGCTGTCAGTTTGAATGAAATCCAGAATATTCAGGCTGGGTTCGCCAAAGAACTGATCGCCGCCCTGATCGGCCAGCGCCAGCAGATTGCGCTGAATCGCGCCAAGGCTGGCCGGAGACAGGTTGCCGTACTCCGCTTTAAATTCAGCAGCATGTTCCGTCACATAGCTGATCATCGACTTCAGATCTTTGAAATCTATCAGCAGTAAGCCCTGATCATCGGCAATGCGGAATACTGCGGACAGCACGCCTTCCTGCGTATCATTCAAATTCAGCATTTGCGCCAACAGCAGCGGGCCAATCTCAGACACGGTGGTGCGGATGGGATGGCCCTGCACGCCAAATAAGTCCCAGAACACCACAGGGGAAGAAGAAAACGGGATGGACTCAATATTCAGTATTTTGAGCCGCTCATTAAATTTAGCATTGCTTTCGCCGGCTTTGGCGAGGCTGGAAACATCGCCTTTGGCATCGGCTAAAAATACAGGAACACCGATGCGGGAAAAGCTTTCCGCCAATACTTTCAGGGTCACGGTTTTACCTGTACCTGTTGCGCCGGCAATTAGGCCATGGCGGTTGGCAAATTGTGAATGCAGGACAATATCCTGCTGCGTATTGGCGGTTTTTTTGGCAATGGCGATAGGTGTTCCCATAAATAGTCCTGTTTTGATTTATTCGTTTTGCGGTGTTTTCATTTGTTTTAACGCGTTTTCTATATCTTGAATTAAATCTTGCGGATGTTCCAGCCCTATGCAGAAGCGCACCAATAAACCTTGTTGTAAATGTGTATGCGCCAAGGCCCGCATGTCTTTCAGGTCGTAGAGCATGACAAGGCTGACCGGGCCGCCCCAGCTGAAACCCAGTTTAAATAAAGAAAGGGCATCGCAAAAAGCGCGGACCGCCTTTAAGTCATATTCAGGCTTGAAAATTACGCTGACCAAGCCCGCGCTTTGCCCAGCAGTGCAAATTTCTTTCCAGTACGGATGGCCTGCAGAAGCTTCATCCGCGGGATGCAGGATCTGAATAAACTCGGGCTGCTGTTTGAGCCAATGCATCAAGGCCATTGCGCTGTGCGATTGATGCTCATAGCGGATTTGCATCGATGCCAGGCTGCGCTGGATTTGCGCCGCGTCATCGCCTGAGATGGAAATGCCCTGCAGCGCATGCATGCGGAAGAGCTGATGATGGAGTTTTTCATCTCGGGTGACCACGGAACCCATTAAAATATCACCGCCGCCGCTTGGATATTTGGTCAGGGCATGCACGCTGATATCAACACTCAGGTGTTCATTGCCGAAGTCAAAGGCATTGAAGGCGAGGCCCGCTCCCCAAGTATTGTCCAGTGCGGTCAGGATGCTGTGTGCTTTGGCCTTTTTAACCAAGCCTGTTAAGTCTGGAAATTCTAAAGTCACGGAACCTGCAGCTTCTAGCCAGATCAGTTTGGCTTTTGCTGAGGGCTGAAAGGTCTCTGCATCAATTGGATTATAGACCTTCACCGCAATGCCGTATCGCATTTGCAGATTGCGCAGATGTTCCATGTTTGGCCCATAGATATTATCCGCCACCCAGACTTCATCGCCTTGCGCGAGAAAGCAGGAATTCACCAAGTTGATGGCGGATAGTCCGCTGGGCGCCAAAAGGCTGAATTCACCGCCTTCAATCTGCGCAATATTGTCGCCTAGCGTAAAAGTGGTTGGTGTGCCATGTGTGCCGTAACTGTAATCATAGCGTTCAGTCCAGTGGCGATTAAATAGGGCATCGGTATTGTCAAAAATGATGGTGGATGCACGAAATAAGGGAGGCTGTACTGTAGAGATGAATTGCGGGGCTTTTCGTGGTGCATGAATTAATGCAGTTTGCGGTTTTTTTTTCACAGTACAGCTCTAAAATAGGGTGAATATTCATTCTAAGCTTAAGAGATCACTCTTATTTTCGCCACTGATTGTTTGAATTGTTTAAAAACGGCAAAGCCGGGGTAAAGTTGGCTTTATTTTTGCAAAAGCAACCCTATAGCTACAACAATAGGGATGGCGCATGAAGCCGCATTTGAAAGTACATTATTTTCAGCATATTGCTGGTGAAGGGTTCGGAAGCTGTTATTCATACTTGAAGGAAATGAATGCGCGCATGACGGCGACAGAGTTTTTTGCGCTTCCTGTCGATTTGGCGCTCGACATCGAGGCATTGCCGCATGTGGAGGATGTTGACCTGCTCATCATTATGGGCGGAACAATGAGCGTGAATGATGAAGCCAATTATCCTTGGCTGAAGATAGAAAAACGCTGGCTCAGGCGCTATTTGGCGCTAGGCAAGCCGGCGATAGGCTTATGTTTGGGCGGGCAGCTGATTGCCAATGCGCTGGGCGCGGCGGTCAGTAAGAGCGCCGCGCAGGAACTGGGCTGGACCACGGTTCGAAAGATAAATTTTGTCCCGGATGAGTGCTTTCAGCTGCCGGAACAATTCAATGTGATGCAGTGGCATTCTGAAACGTTTGAAATCCCTAAAGGGGCAGTGCATTTGGCGGAAAATGAAGCCTGCCGTAATCAAATGTATCAAATTGGAAAAAATGTGCTGGGCTTTCAGTTTCACCCGGAAATTACGCCTGAGGCTTTGGCGCTATTTCTTGAAGATGATGAAGAGTTGGCTTTATTTAATGGCGTCTGCCAGCAAAGTGAGGATGAACTTAAAAAATCTGCCAAAGAGAAATTTCTTCAAGGAAATCAATTATTAAATAAAGCAATAGAATATGTGCTGAGAAAAACGGCATGCTGAGCAAAATACAGGCGATTATTCTGCAAAGAGATTTCTGAAATTATGTAAAAAGAGGAAAAGATATTTGCTTATGCATTAAACAATGGATATAATGAGCGACCCTTTAATGAAAGGGGGTTGGCTGCGAATAAAGCAGTTAACATCGTGACAGTCGCGGCATCGATCGTGACCTTAGTGATAATTCACTGCCTTTGACACTTGCCTTATTTTTAGTGGGGTGAGATGCGTCAAAGGTGATTCTTTATATTTTTGGCTTGGAGTTAACTGGTATGTCTAACCAGAGAATCCGTATCCGTCTTAAGTCTTTTGATCACCGTCTAATTGATCAATCTTCTCAAGAGATCGTAGAAACAGCAAAACGTACAGGCGCGCAAGTTTGCGGTCCTATTCCGATGCCTACACGCATCGAGCGTTTTAACGTTCTTACTTCACCACACGTTAACAAAGATGCGCGTGACCAATACGAGATCCGCACTTACAAACGTTTGATCGACATCGTTCAACCTACAGATAAAACTGTTGATGCATTGATGAAGTTGGATCTTGCAGCTGGTGTTGATGTACAGATCGCATTGGGTTAAGGCTTTCGGTTAATTAACGCTCTAAGTTAATTAAGCCGCTTTTTTAGAGGTTTATGCACATGGCTATTGGTTTAGTCGGTCGCAAGTGCGGTATGACACGCATCTTTACAGATGCTGGTGTTTCTGTGCCTGTAACAGTGATTGAGGTTGATCCTAACCGCATCACTCAAATCAAAACGCTTGAAACTGATGGTTATCAAGCGATTCAAATCACTACTGGTGAACGTCGCGAATCTCGCGTAACTAACGCTCAAAAAGGCCACTTTGCGAAAGCTGGTGTTGCTGCTGGCCGTTTGGTTCAAGAATTCCGCGCTACAGAAGCTGATCTTGAAGGTCGTGAAGTTGGCAATACGCTTACCGTTGAATTGTTTACAGTGGGTCAAGTTGTTGACGTAACTGGTACATCTAAAGGTAAAGGTTTCCAAGGTGGTGTTAAGCGTTGGAACTTCCGTACGCAAGATGCTACACACGGTAACTCAGTTTCTCACCGTGTTTTAGGTTCTACTGGTCAAAACCAGACTCCTGGTCGCGTATTCAAAGGCAAAAAAATGGCTGGCCATTTAGGTGCTGAACGCGTAACTACACAGGGTCTTGAGATCGTTGCTATCGACGTTGAACGTTCAGTTCTGGTTGTTAAAGGCGCGGTTCCTGGTGCTACTGGCGGCGACGTAACTGTTCGCCCTACGATCAAGGCCTGAGGGGAAATATTATGAATTTAAATACTGTTTCCGGCTCTGCTGTTGAATTGTCAGAAGTTGCTTTCGGACGTGAGTTTAACGAAGCTCTTGTACACCAAGTGGTTACAGCTTACTTAGCTGGCGGCCGTCAAGGTTCTAAAGCTCAAAAATCACGTGGCGATGTATCTGGCGGCGGCAAAAAGCCATTCCGTCAAAAAGGTACTGGCCGTGCACGTGCTGGTTCTATTCGTAGCCCAATCTGGGTTGGCGGCGGTAAAACTTTTGCTGCTCGTCCACAAGACTGGTCTCAAAAAGTTAACCGTAAAATGTACCGCGGTGCTATGCAATGCATCCTAGCTGAACTTGTTCGTCAAGATCGCTTAGTTTTAGTTGAAGAGTTTGCTGTAGCTGCTCCAAAAACTAAAGAATTGCTTGCAAAACTTAACGACTTAAATGCCACTCGCGCATTAATCGTTACAGATGCTGTTGATGAGAACTTGTATCTTGCTGCTCGCAACATTCCACACGTTGATGTGGTTGATGCTGCTGCAATTGATCCTGTTAGCTTGATTGCGTTTGACAAAGTTGTTATGTCTGTAGCTGCTGCTAAGAAAATTGAGGTAGAACTCGGATGAACAACGAACGTATCTATCAAGTCCTGCAAGGGCCTGTATTCTCAGAAAAAGCACAAGTTTTAGGCGAAACTGCTGGTGTTCAAGTATTTAAAGTTGCACTTGATGCGAACAAACTTGAAATCAAAAAAGCAGTAGAGCAACTATTTGGTGTTCAAGTTGTTAAAGTTAACACTACGATCACTAAAGGTAAGACTAAGCGCTTTGGTAAGACATTAGGACGCCGTTCTGATGTTAAAAAAGCATACGTCACCCTGAAAGCTGGCCAAGATGTTGAAATGGCTGACTTGGGCGATACCGCTGAAAACGCAGCGGAATAAGGACGAAAATTATGCCTATTCAAAAATGTAAGCCAACGTCTCCGGGCCGCCGCTTTGTAGAGAAAGTCGTTCACGACCATCTTCACAAAGGCGCGCCTTATGCACCGTTGGTTGAAGCTAAAAAACGTACTGGCGGCCGTAACAACAATGGTCACATTACGACTCGTCACGTTGGTGGTGGCCATAAACAGCACTACCGCCTTGTTGACTTCAAACGTAACAAAGACGGCATCCCAGCTGTAGTTGAACGTATTGAATACGATCCTAACCGTACTTCGCATATTGCTCTTTTGAAATATGCTGACGGTGAACGTCGCTATATTATTGCACCTAAAGGCCTTCGCGCTGGTGATTCAGTTCAGTCTGGTAACGATGCTCCAATTCGTCCAGGTAACTGCTTGCCGCTTCGCAACATGCCAATCGGTTCTACTCTTCACAACATCGAGCTTAAAATCGGTAAAGGCGCACAATTAGTACGTTCTGCTGGTACTTCTGCTCAATTGTTGGGTCGTGACGGTTCTTACGCAATCATTCGCCTTCGTTCAGGTGAAATGCGTAAAGTACATGTTGAATGCCGTGCTGTGTTAGGCGAAGTTTCTAACTCAGAAAGCAACCTTCGTTCACTTGGTAAAGCAGGTGCATCACGCTGGCGTGGCGTTCGTCCTACTGTTCGCGGTATGGCGATGAACCCAGTTGACCATCCACATGGTGGTGGTGAAGGGCGTAATAAAGGTATTCAACCTGTAAGCCCATGGGGTCAAAAAGCTAAAGGGTACAAGACACGTACCAATAAGCGTACGACTAAGATGATCATTCGCGACCGTCGCGTTAAGTAACAAGTAAAGGAATCTGACAATGCCTCGTTCTCTGAAAAAAGGCCCATTCGTCGATGCGCACTTGTTCGCTAAGGTTGAAGCGGCTATCGCGGCTAATAACCGTAAGCCGATCAAAACTTGGTCGCGTCGTTCGATGATCCTCCCGGATTTTGTTGGTTTAACAATTTCTGTCCATAATGGCCGTAACCATGTTCCAGTGATCGTATCTGAACACATGGTTGGTCACAAACTAGGTGAATTCGCGCCAACTCGTACCTATCGTGGTCACGGTGTTGACAAGAAGTCTAAACGTTAAGGTGCTATGATGGAAGTTACTGCTAAATTACGCGGTGCCGCTATCTCGGCACAAAAGGCACGTTTGGTTGCAGACCTTATTCGCGGCAAATCTGTTGCGCATGCTTTAAATATCTTAAACTTCAGCAACAAAAAAGCTGCGGTTTTGGTTAAAAAAGCATTGGAATCTGCGATTGCAAACGCTGAACATAATAACAGTTTAGATGTAGACGACCTTAAAGTTTCTACGATTTACGTTGATGAAGGCATGAGCCTGAAACGTATTATGCCGCGTGCTAAAGGCCGTGCAGATCGTATTACTAAGCGTACTTGTCACATTACCGTTAAGGTAGGGGTTTGATATGGGTCAGAAGGTTCATCCAATCGGTATCCGCCTTGGTGTTGTAAAACGTCATAACGCCAACTGGTATGCGAGTCCGAAACAATACGCTGAATACTTGCTTAAAGATCTTCAAGTTCGTGAGTTTTTAACTAAAAAACTTAAGAATGCAATGATCAGCAATATTCTTATCGAACGTCCTACAGGCGCTGCTAAAATTACGATTAGCACTGCCCGTCCAGGTATCGTGATCGGTAAAAAAGGCGAAGACATTGAGAAATTACAACGCGAATTAACAGCCATTATGGGTGTTCCTGCGCAAGTAAGCATCAACGAAATCGATCGCCCAGACTTAGACGCTCGTTTAGTTGCTGAAGCAATTGCTTCTCAATTGGAAAAACGCGTAATGTTCCGCCGCGCTATGAAGCGTGCGGTGCAAAACTCTATGCGTGCTGGCGCTAAAGGTATCAAAGTTGAAGTTTCAGGCCGTCTTGGCGGTGCTGAGATTGCTCGTACTGAATGGTATCGTGAAGGACGTGTTCCTTTGCATACGCTTCGTGCTGACATCGACTATGCTACTATGCGTGCTGAGACTACTTACGGTACGATCGGCGTTAAAGTATGGGTATTCCGCGGCGAGATCTTGGGTGGCATGAAACAAGTCATGAACCCGGCTCCAGCTGAAGAACGTCCAGCTAAACGCGGTCGCGGTCGTGGTGAAGGTCAAGAGCGTCGTGGTCGTCGCAATGATCGTTCTGCTGAAAAAGGAGAATAATCCATGTTGCAACCTAAACGTACTAAATTCCGTAAAGTGCAAAAAGGCCGTAACACTGGCCTAGCGCACCGCGGTAGCTCTGTATCTTTTGGTACTATTGCGCTTAAATCAATTGAGCGCGGCCAAATGACAGCGCGTCAAATTGAAGCAGCGCGTCGTACAATCAGCCGTCGTATTAAGCGTGGTGGTAAGATCTTTATCCGTGTTTTCCCTGACAAGCCAATTACTGAAAAACCATTAGAAGTTCGTATGGGTAAAGGTAAAGGTTCTGTGGAATACTGGGTTTGCCAAATCAAACCAGGTAAAGTCTTGTACGAAATTGATGGTGTTAGCGAAGAATTGGCTCGCGAAGCGTTTACGCTTGCAGCTGCTAAGCTTCCGTTTAAAACCACTATCGTGACTCGGACGGTAATGTAATGAAAACTAATGATCTACGTGAAAAGTCGGTAGAAGAGTTGACAGCTTTGCTTGATGAGCAACAGCTTAACCAATTCCGTCTTCGTATGGCGAAAGCAACTGGTCAATTGGGTAAATCGCACGAAGTTGCGCTTACTCGTAAAACTATTGCTCGCATCAAGACACTCCTAACCGAAAAACAGGGGAACGGACAATGAGTGAGCAAACAGTTCGCACGTTAACCGGCAAAGTTGTAAGCGACAAGATGGACAAGTCTATCGTTGTGCTTATCGAACGCCGCGTTCAACACCCGTTGTATGGCAAATCAATCCGCCGTTCAACTAAATTACACGCTCATGATGAGAACAATACTGCTAAAACTGGCGATGTTGTAACCATCAAAGAATGCCGCCCAATGTCTAAAACTAAGTCTTGGACTTTAGTTTCAGTTATTGAAGCTGCAGCTGAGTAATTAACGTTCTGGTTGCATCATTGGTCAATTTCGAGTACTCTTTGAGCCTTTCGAAATTGCGACCGGTGATGCGACTCGGTTTTGGAGTAGGGCAATGATTCAAACCGAAAGTATGCTAGACGTAGCAGACAACAGTGGTGCTCGCCGCGTACAATGTATTAAAGTACTTGGTGGTTCACATCGTCGTTATGCTTCTGTTGGCGACATTATTAAAGTTACTGTAAAAGAAGCTATTCCGCGCGCACGTGTTAAAAAAGGTGACGTGATGAATGCTGTTGTTGTACGTACAAAATTCGGCATCCGTCGTGCAGATGGTTCTGTTATCCGTTTCGATGATAACGCAGCTGTTATTTTGAACAACAACAAAGCGCCGATTGCAACTCGTATTTTCGGACCAGTGACTCGTGAACTTCGTACTGAACAGTTCATGAAAATTATTTCACTGGCTCCTGAAGTTCTATAAGAGGCGATCATGGCTAAGATTAAAAAAGGCGATCAAGTAATTGTGATCGCAGGTAAAGAAAAAGGCAAACAAGGTACAGTTTTGTCTGTTTCTAATGACCGTGTTATGGTTGAAGGCCTTAACTTGGTTAAGAAGCATCAAAAGCCGAACCGTGCAACAGGTGCTGAAGGCGCTGTAGTTACACAGGAAGCTTCGCTTCACATCTCAAACGTGGCAATTTTTAATGCTGCAACCCAAAAGGCTGACCGTGTTGGTTACCAAGTGACTGAAGGCGTGAAAACTCGCGTTTACAAGTCAAATGGTGAATCAGTGGCGGTAGCGAAGTAATAGGTTGAAATAGGCAATGGCCAGACTTAAAACACGTTACAACGACGAACTTAAAGCTCAGTTACAAGAGACTTTAGCCGTTAAAAATGTGATGGAGATCCCTCGCATCACTAAAATCACCATCAACATGGGTGTTGGCGCAGCGTCTGCTGACAAAAAACTCCTTGATGGTGCTCTTGCTGATATGCAAGCGATTGCTGGTCAAAAACCAGTTCTTACATTAGCGCGCAAATCTATCGCTGGTTTTAAAATCCGTGATGGTTGGCCGATCGGCTGTAAAGTTACTTTACGCGGCGAACGCATGTATGAATTCTTAGACCGTTTGATCTCTATTGCGATCCCTCGTATTCGTGACTTCCGCGGTTTTTCTGCGAAATCATTCGATGGTCGTGGTAACTACTCAATGGGTCTCAAGGAACAAATCATGTTCCCTGAAATCGATTTTGATAAGATTGATCGTATTCGTGGTATGGATATTACCATTACTACGACTGCTCGCACCGATGACGAAGGCCGTGCGCTTATGCGTGCATTCGGCTTCCCGTTCAAATAAGAGGTCGATATGGCTAAGAAAGGCATGATTAATCGCGAATTGAAACGCGAAAAAACTGTTGCTAAATACGCTGCAAAACGTGCTGAATTAAAAGCAATTATTGCAAACGTAAATGCATCAGACGAAGAACGTTTCGAAGCGATGATGAAATTTCAAGCATTACCACGTAATGCATCTCCAGTACGTCTGCGTAACCGTTGTGGTTTAACTGGTCGTCCTCATGGCTTTTTCCGCAAGTTCGGCTTAAGCCGCAACAAACTGCGTGAAACAGTAATGCAAGGTGATGTACCGGGCGTTGTTAAGGCAAGCTGGTAAGGAGCAATATATGAGTATGCAAGATACCGTTGCCGACATGCTAACACGTGTTCGTAACGCACAAATGGCGAAGAAACAAACTGTTTCTATGCCAAATTCTAAGTTGAAAGTTGCGATTGCGAACGTACTTCAACAAGAAGGTTATATTTCAAATGTAGAAGTTGCTGACAATGAAGGCAAAGCTACTTTGACTATTACTTTAAAATATTTCGAAGGCAAGCCAGTAATCGATACTGTTAAGCGCGTAAGCCGTCCAGGCCTTCGCCAATACCGCGGTAAAGATGCACTTCCGAGCGTTAAGCAAGGTTTGGGTATTGCAATTGTTTCTACAAGCAAAGGCATCATGACTGATCGCGCTGCACGTGCTGCAGGTATCGGTGGTGAAGTTATTGCTTTTGTTTCTTAATAGGTGATTCCTCATGTCTCGTGTGGCTAAAGCCCCAGTAACTGTACCTAACGGTGTAACAGTTACTCAGAACGGCCGGCAGGTCGAAGTGAAAGGCAGCAAAGGTACGTTGTCTTTCAACCTGCATGCGCTGGTCGAGCTTAAACAGGAAGACGGTATTTTAGCGATTGCTCCAAAAGCTGAGTCGAAAGACGCTTGGATGCAAGCTGGTACTGCTCGCGCTGTGTTAAACAACCTTGTAAAAGGTGTTAGCGAAGGCTTCGAACGTAAGTTGCAGCTTATCGGTGTAGGTTATAAAGCTGCGGTTAAAGGTAATGTTGTTAACCTTAACCTTGGTTTCTCTCACCCGATCGATTACAACCTTCCAGAAGGTGTAACTGCTGAAACTCCGACTGCAACAGAAATCGTGCTTAAATCAGCTGATAAAGCTGCTTTGGGTCAAGTTGCTGCAGAAATCCGTGGTTACCGTCCGCCAGAGCCTTATAAAGGTAAAGGTGTTCGTTATTCTGACGAAGTTGTACTTCGTAAAGAAGCTAAGAAGAAATAAGGCGCGAGGTTCTTATGAACGAAAAGAAACAAACCCGTTTGCGTCGTGCGAAAAGCACACGCTTGCACATCCGTGCATTGGGTGCGACTCGTTTGTGTGTAAACCGCACTCCGCGTCACATCTATGCTCAAGTTATTTCAGCAGATGGTGGCAAAGTATTAGCGCAAGCTTCTACTTTAGACGCTACTCTACGTGCTGGTACAACTGGTAATGTTGAAGCAGCTCAAAAAGTAGGTGCTTTAATCGCCGAACGTGCTAAAGCAGCTGGCGTTACTAAAGTTGCATTTGACCGTTCTGGTTTTAAATATCATGGTCGTATCAAAGCCTTGGCTGATGCTGCTCGTGAAAACGGCTTGGAGTTCTAATCATGGCTAAAGTTGAACAAAACGAAGGTCTTGTTGAAAAGCTGGTTGCCGTTGATCGTGTAGCCAAAGTTGTTAAGGGTGGTCGTATCTTCTCTTTCACAGCATTGACTGTGGTAGGTGATGGTAATGGTCGCGTAGGTTTTGGTCGCGGTAAAGCGCGTGAAGTTCCGGCTGCTATTTCTAAAGCGCTTGAAGCTGCTCGTCGCAACATGATTACTGTTGATCTTGTTGACGGTACTGTTCAGCATCCTATTAATGCTCGTCACGGTGCTAGCCGTGTTTACATGCAGCCTGCTTCTGAAGGTACTGGTGTAATCGCTGGTGGCGCTATGCGTGCAGTTTTAGAAGCTGTTGGCGTACGTAACGTGTTGACAAAATGTTATGGTTCTACAAACGCTGCGAACGTTGTAAATGCGACTTTTAACGGTCTGCGCGATATGACTTCTCCAGAGAAAGTTGCTGCTAAACGCGGTCTTTCTGTAGAACAAATTCAAGGGTAATCAATCATGAAAACGATTAAAGTTACCCAGACTAAATCTTCATCGCACCGCTTGAAAAATCACAAGCTTAGCCTTAAAGGTTTAGGTCTGCGTCGTATTGGTCATACTGTAGAAGTTCAAGATACACCTTCTAACCGCGGTATGATCAACCAAGTCTACTATATGGTTAGTGTAGAGGAATAAGCCATGACTCTGCGTTTAAATACAATTGCGCCAGCAGAAGGCGCTAAGCGTGACAACCTTCGTCTAGGCCGTGGTATCGGTTCTGGCGTTGGTAAGACTGGTGGCCGTGGTGTCAAAGGTCAAAACTCACGTAAGAGCGGTGGTACACGTCCTGGTTTCGAAGGCGGTCAAACTGCGCTATATCGCCGTTTGCCTAAGTTCGGTTTCACTAGCCAGTTGGCTTTGAAAACTGCTGAAGTACGTTTATCAGAACTTGCTAAAGTTGAAGGTGATCTTGTTTCACTTGAAACTTTAAAAGCTGCGAATGTTGTACGTAAAGATATGCTTCGTGCACGTATCGTACTTTCTGGTGAAATTACTCGAGCTTTCACTGTTCAAGGTGTTGCATTGACTAAAGGCGCTAAAGCTGCTGTTGAAGCTGCTGGCGGTAAAGTCGAGGAGTAATTCCCAGTGTCTATGACTCCTAGTTCTTCAGGTCATGTCAATATGATGAAAGGTCAGCCGTTTCATGTGAAATACCGTGAAATCATACGCCGAATGATGTTCCTCATTGGTGCTTTGCTGGTTTTTCGGCTAGGAGCGCATATTCCAGTGCCGGGCATTAATAATGCGGCTCTAGAAAATCTGTTTAATGCAAACCAGGGGACAATCCTTGGTTTGTTTAACATGTTTTCTGGCGGCGCATTAGAGCGGATGTCAATTCTTGCTTTGGGAATCATGCCGTATATTTCAGCGTCTATTATTGTGCAGCTGATGTCTACAGTGATTCCGTCACTTGAAGCTTTGAAAAAAGAAGGTGAACAGGGCAAGCGCAAGATTAATCAGTATACGCGTCAAGGCACGCTGTTTCTTGCACTCGTGCAGGCTGTCGGAATGTGTGCAGGCTTAATCAGTCAAGGGATTACCTTGAACTCTGGTTTGGCCTTCTACGTTCCAGCAGTCACTTCACTGGTGGCAGGGACAATGTTCCTGATGTGGCTGGGTGAGCAAATTACTGAACGCGGAGTAGGGAATGGTATTTCCATGATCATCTTCGCCGGTATTGTTGCAGGCCTGCCGAACTTAGTTCTGCGGTCTTTATCCTCTACAGACAATGGTCAAACCAGCTTAATTGGGCTGGCTATTTTTGGCCTGCTGTCCTTAGCTGTGCTGGCTGCGATTGTGTTTATTGAGAAGGCGCAGCGTCGCATCCCAGTAAACTATGCGCAAAAGCAGCAAGGCCGCCGCGTATTTTCTGCTCAGCAGTCACATTTGCCATTAAAGATTAATATGGCGGGTGTAATTCCGGCAATTTTTGCCAGCTCATTGCTTTTGTTCCCTGCGAGCTTAGGCCAGTGGGTAGGAAGCGCTGATCCGAATGCTGGAGTTATCAAGCGAAGCCTGCAAGATTTGGCGCTCGTATTGTCACCTGGACAGCCGTTATATTTGGTGCTCTTTGGTGCGTTAATTATCTTCTTCTGTTATTTCTATACTGCGCTGGTTTTTAGCCCAAAAGAAGTGTCAGAGAACCTTAAACGCAGCGGAGCTTATGTGCCGGGTATTCGTCCAGGAGAGCAAACTGCTCGTTACTTAGATCATATTCTCAACCGGTTGACGTTTATCGGTGCGATTTACATCACAATCATCTGTTTAATGCCGATGATCTTGCAAAGCTCGTTTGGCATTCCATTCAGCTTAGGCGGAACATCTTTACTGATCGTTGTGGTGGTTGTTATGGACTTCATGGCTCAGCTTCAAGCCCATTTGACTTCGCATCAGTACGACAATCGATCGTTAATGAGAAAAACGACTGCTCATCCTAAGGGATAAGCGCACTTAGAGGTTTCATCATGAAAGTACAAGCTTCTGTAAAGAAAATTTGTGGTAGCTGTAAAGTTATCCGTCGTAATGGGGTTATTCGCGTAATTTGCAGCGCAGAACCTCGTCATAAGCAGCGTCAAGGTTAATCTGATCAAGACCTGTTGATTTCAGTAGGCTAATTAGGTTATTATCCGCCCCTCAAGATTTTTGTGGGGCGGTTGATTGTCTTAACTGCCTTTTTGGAGAAAATTGAATGGCTCGTATTGCCGGTGTAAACATTCCGGATAACAAGCATGCTGTTATCTCTCTCACGTATATCTTCGGTATTGGCCGTCACACTGCTAAGAACATCTTAGCTGCTGCTGGCATCGCTACTACTACTAAGATCCGTGAATTAGACGACGCTCAGCTTGATGCGATTCGTGCAGAAGTTGCTAAGGTTCCGACCGAAGGTGACTTGCGTCGCGAAATTTCCATGAACATCAAACGTTTAATGGATTTAGGCTGCTACCGCGGTCTTCGTCATCGTCGCAGCTTGCCTGTCCGCGGTCAACGCACCAAAACTAACGCACGTACCCGTAAAGGTCCGCGCAAACCAATTAAGAAATAAGATTTCTGGAAGCTAAAAGATGGCTAAAGATACTCGCACACGCAAGAAGGTCACTCGTACCGTCTCTGAAGGTGTTGCACACATTCACGCTTCTTTTAATAACACCATTGTGACTATTACCGATCGTCAAGGTAATGCACTGGCTTGGGCTACCTCTGGTGGACAAGGCTTCCGTGGATCACGTAAATCAACTCCGTTTGCTGCTCAGGTAGCTGCTGAAGTTGCTGGTAAAGCTGCTTTAGACTACGGTTTGAAAAACTTGGACGTCCTTGTAAAAGGTCCTGGTCCTGGTCGTGAATCTGCGGTTCGTGCTTTAGGTGCAGTGGGTTATAAAATTAACAGCATTACCGATGTGACGCCAATCCCGCACAACGGTTGCCGTCCACCTAAAAAACGTCGCGTGTAAGGAGAAACATTCATGGCTCGTTATATTGGTCCAAAATGCAAACTCTCTCGCCGCGAAGGGACAGACCTGCAATTAAAATCTGGCGTTAAACCTTTTGACGTCAAAACTAAAAAAGCTGCTAAAGCTCCTGGCCAGCATGGCGGAGCTCGTGGCGGAAAACAGTCTGAGTATTCACTACAATTACGTGAAAAACAAAAAGTACGTCGCATGTACGGTGTTTTAGAGCGTCAATTTAGTAACTACTACAAAGAAGCTGCTCGTGTTAAAGGCGCAACAGGTGAAAACTTGTTGAAATTGCTTGAAAGCCGCCTGGATAACGTTGTTTATCGCATGGGTTTTGGTTCTACACGTGCAGAAGCTCGTCAGCTGGTATCTCACCGTTCAATCACTTTAAATGGCCGCCGCGTTAACATCGCGTCTATCCAAGTTAAAGCGGGTGACGTGATTGCAGTTCACGAAGGCGCTAAACAGCAATTGCGTATCAAAAACGCAGTTGAATTAGCCGCTCAACGTGGTATTCCTTCTTGGATGGAAATTGACCATTCTAAGCTGGAAGGTACTTTTAAAGCTGCACCAGATCGTTCTGATTTACCTGCTGAAATCAACGAAAGCTTGATTGTAGAATTGTATTCTAAATAATCCTTGAGGTAGCAATAATGACGCGTACTGCAAATGAGTTTCTAACACCGCAAGCGATTAAAGTCGAAGCGGCAAGCGGGACCTCGGCAAAAGTTATTCTAGAACCTTTAGAGCGTGGTTTTGGCCACACTCTGGGCAATGCTTTACGTCGCATCCTACTTTCTTCTTTACCTGGCGCTGCTGTGGTTGAAGTTGAAATTGAAGGTGTCGAGCACGAGTACAGTACTTTGGAAGGCTTGCAGCAGGACATCGTCGAGCTCTTGCTGAACCTGAAAGGATTGTCTATTAAGCTGTTCGATCAAAATGAAGCTTATTTGACATTGGAAAAACAAGGTCCTGGCGACGTTACTGCTGCCGACCTTCGTTTACCTCATAATGTTGAAGTGGTTAACCCTGAACATGTGATCGGCACTCTAAGTGCCTCAGGCAATCTTAAGATGCGCCTGAAAGTTGCTCAAGGCCGCGGCTATGAGACTTCTGACTCACGCTTCCCAGAGGGCGAAACTCGTCCAGTGGGCCGCCTGCAGCTGGATGCGTCTTACAGCCCGATCAAGCGCGTGTCTTACACAGTTGAAAATGCTCGTGTAGAACAGCGTACGGATCTTGATAAATTGATCATTGATCTTGAAACAAATGGTACTGTTGATCCTGAAGAAGCGATCCGCAAAGCTGCGACTATTTTGCAGCAGCAAATTGCGATTTTCGTTGACCTTCAGAAAGACCAGGCGCCAGTTGCTCAAGAGCCTCGTGAAGAAGTTGATCCAATCTTGCTTCGTCCAGTAGATGATCTAGAGCTTACTGTTCGTTCTGCTAACTGTTTGAAAGCAGAAAATATTTACTACATTGGCGATCTTGTTCAACGCACTGAAGTTGAGTTGTTAAAAACTCCTAACTTAGGTAAAAAATCGTTGACTGAGATTAAAGATGTTCTAGCTTCGAAGGGCTTGCAGCTCGGCATGCGTTTAGAAAACTGGCCACCAGCTAGTTTACGCATGGACGACCGCTTTGCCTACCGCAGCCGTTAATTAAGTAGGACTATCACCATGCGTCATCGTAATAGTGGTGTGAAATTAGGCCGTACAAGCAGTCATCGTAAAGCGATGTTCCAAAACATGGCAAACTCTTTGTTTGAGCACGAGTTGATTAAAACAACTGTGCCTAAAGCGAAAGAGTTGCGTCGTGTAGCTGAGCCTTTAATCACTTTAGCTAAAGTCGATTCTGTAGCAAACCGCCGTTTAGCGTTTGCTCGTACTCGTTCAGCAGCAACTGTTGGTAAATTATTTACCGTTCTTGGCCCTCGTTACAAAGAACGTAACGGCGGTTATCTACGTGTGCTTAAAGCGGGCTTCCGCGCAGGTGATGCTGCGCCGATGGCTTACGTTGAGCTTGTAGATCGCGAAGTTAACTAATTTCGCTCAAGAATAGCGTTTGCTGTTCTAAAAGGCTGGTTGCAAAACCAGCCTTTTTTATTGCCCGATTGTCAGGCAATTTTTTATTTTGTCCCAATATGATAAGAAAAACGCGCTGTTTTATATAAACTTGACATTGTGTATTGTCAAATTTATGCTTTAATAAAATCATAAAGTTGAAACAGGTTAAAAGAACAATATGCAAAAAAATGTTGATATTCTGATTGTCGGTGCCGGTATTTCGGGTATTGGTATTGCCGCGCATTTGGCAAAAAACTGCCCGCAGAGATCGTTTGAAATTATTGAGCGCCGCGAAAGCTTTGGCGGCACATGGGATCTGTTTAAATATCCAGGCATCCGTTCTGACTCTGACATGTCAACGTTTGGCTTTAATTTTAAGCCATGGAAAAAAGCCAGTGTTTTGGCGGATGGTTCCGCTATTAAAGGCTATTTGGCAGAAGTTTTAGATGAGTTTCATTTAAAGCAAAAAATCCATTTTCAGCACCGGGTGCTATCAGCAAACTATGATTCTGCCAGCTGCAAGTGGCAGGTTGAGATTGAAAACAGCAAGCAGCAAAAAGAAACATGGATTGCGAACTTTGTGCTGGGCTGCACTGGCTATTATAATTATGATCAGGGTTTTCAGCCTGATTTCCCAAATCAGACGCAATTTAAAGGCCAGTTTATTCATCCGCAGCATTGGCCTGAAAATCTGGATTACAGCGGAAAGAAGGTGGTGATCATCGGCAGCGGCGCGACTGCAATTACGCTCGTGCCTGCTATGGCGAAAGGGGGGGCGGGGCATGTGACCATGCTGCAGCGTTCTCCGACTTATATTGCGTCTATTCCATCTGTAGATATGATTTACGACAAAATGCGCAAAATCTTGCCTGAAGATGCCGCATACAAATTAACGCGCGCCCGCAATATCGGCGTACAGCGGGCTGTTTATGCGATTGCGCAGAAGCAGCCGAAATTGCTGCGTAAATTTTTACTGAAATCCATTGAGCTGCAGCTAAAAGGCAAAGTGGATATGAAACACTTTACTCCAACATATAACCCTTGGGATCAGCGTTTATGCGTTGTGCCTGATGGCGATTTGTTTAAAATCCTGCGTGAAGGGCGCGCCAGTGTTGAAACGGATCAAATTGAGCGCTTTACTGAACATGGCATTCTGCTGAAGTCCGGCAAGCATCTGGAAGCTGATATTATTGTGTCGGCCACAGGGCTGAATATTCAGATCCTAGGCGGCATACAGGCTTCCATTGACGGCAAGCCGCTGAATACTTCGCAGCATATGCTGTATCAAGGGATTATGGTGAGTGATGTGCCGAATATGGCGATGATTATTGGCTACATCAATGCATCGTGGACGCTGAAAGTGGATATCGCATCTGAATATATTTGCCGCTTGCTGAACTATATGGATGCCAACCAGTATGACCAGGTGATTGCGGAAGGGGATGCCACGCAGCTTGAACAGGATACGGTGATGGGCAGTTTGAGCTCTGGCTATATTGCCCGCGCCGCGGATTCTATGCCAAAACAAGGCAAAAGCGGGCCTTGGCATGTGACCAATAATTATTTGGCTGACCGTAAAGCGCTTAAAAAGGCCAGTTTTGAAGACCGTATTTTGAAGTTTAAAAAGAAGTCATCTCAGGCCGCTGCTAAGCCTCGAATAGCTTCTTAATCGTTGTATGTTTGTATTTTAAAGGGAGTCTCAAGGCTCCCTTTTTAATTTATAAATTCGAAAATGCTTTCAATCTATGACCCGAGAGGTCAGGTTTTGAAGATTAAAATTTGTCAGAATATTTGTCATATTCGCTATAGCGTTGGTTAGGGAAGCATTATGACATTAAGGATTCAATCCATTGACTTGCAGACAGCCTATGGCTGCATCTATATAAAATCATGGGTTCAGCTGCATGCAGAATTGGCGCCGATCATTTTGCTGCATGATTCGCTGGGCAGTGTCGACTTATGGCGCGATTTTCCTCTGCTGCTGTCGGAAAAAACCGGGCGGACAGTCCATGCCTATGACCGTGCCGGTTTCGGCCAGTCTTCGGCTGCCTCCCAGCGTCCCAATTTAGATTTCATTGCGGCTGAATCACAAACGGTTTTTGCTGCAGTCGCAGCATCGCTGGCTTTAGGGCATTTCATCGTCATGGGGCACAGTGTAGGCGGCGGAATGTCAGCATGCATTGCTGCGGACTATGCAGATCAATGCAGAGGCCTGATCACGATTTCTGCGCAGTCGATGCTGGAGGATCTAACGGTGCGGGGCATTCAAGAAGCGAAACAGGGCTTTGCTCAGCCCGGCCAGCTGGATCGGCTGGCGAAATATCATGGAGATAAAGCGCAATGGGTGCTGGATGCATGGACGGAAACATGGTGTGACCCAATGTTTGCAGGTTGGGATTTAGCTGAATATTTGGAGCGCGTGTATTGTCCAAATTTGGTCCTGCATGGCGAGGTGGATGAATATGGCAGTTCTATACAGGCTGAACGCTTTGCGGAATTAACCCAAGGACCGTCGGCGCTTTATATTCTGTCAGGCCTGCATCATATGCCGCATAAAGAAAACCCGGAATTGGCCGTGAACTTGATTGCTGAGTTTTTAGCACCTCTGGAATAGAAAAGCCTTCATGAGAAGGCTGATTTTATGATTATAGGCTTCGGGAAATCAGTTCTTTCATAATTTCATTGGTGCCGGCATAGATGCGATTGGCGCGGTTATCAATATAGGCGCGGGCAATTGGGTATTCCAGCATATAGCCATAGCCGCCATGCAGTTGCAGGCACTCATCGACAACTTTAGAAAACATCTCTGAAATTTTATATTTGGCGGCTGCCGCAGCGTCAATGCCGAGGCTTTCTGAAAGCTGAAGCTCCATGCAGCGGTCTAAATAGGCGCGGCAGAAATCAATCTCTGTACGCAGCTCCGCCAGCTTGAAGCGGGTGTTTTGAAAGCTGGATATACTTTTGCCAAAGGCTTTACGGTCTTTGGTGTATTGCACGGTATGGGCAAATGCTGCTTCTGCGCCGGCTTGGCAGATAATTGCGACCAGCATGCGTTCCCAGGCCAATTCCTTCATCAGCATCATAAAGCCCATGCCTTCCATGCCGAGCAGGTTTTCTTTAGGCACACGGACATTATCGAAAAAAAGCTCGCAGGTATCCTGGCCTTTCATGCCGATTTTATTTAACGGCTTGCCTTTGCTGAAACCTGTGCGGCCGGCTTCCACCATGATCAGTGATAAGTTGGCGGAGCCTTTTTCATTGTGCCCTGTTTTGCAGACCACAATCGCCATATCGCATAAGTAGCCATTGGTAATGAAAATTTTTGAACCATTAATCACATAGTCATCGCCATCCAAAACAGCAGACGTTCTGACGGCTTGCAAATCTGAACCTGTGCCGGGTTCCGTCATGGCGATGGCGGTCACGCATGCGCCGCTGGCCATTTTCGGCAGCCAAGACTGCTTTTGCTGTTCATTGCCGAAGTTGCTGATGTAATTGGCGACAATATCTGAATGCAGCGAAAAACCGGTAGCAGAATCCATGGCATAAGCCTGCTCTTCAATTAAGATCATGCTGTACAGGCGGTCAACGCCCGATCCGCCATAGGCTTCGGAGATCGTCGTGCAGAGCAGGCCCAATTCACCGGCCTTATTCCATAAATCCCGGTCTACATGCTGCTGCTGCTCATATCGGGCAATATTCGGCACGACTTCTTTTTCATAAAACTTGCGCACGGTATCGCGGAATGCTTCATGCTCTTCATTCAGCAGTTTACGCGGCAGCATATTAGGGATGGGGCGTATAGCGCCTGACTGCATTGTGATCTTCCTTGTTTTTATAAATATGCAAACAAACTATAAGAAGCGCTGCGGCACAGCAATGAGCTGAATGTTCAAAACAGGAAGATTTGCTGGCGGATTTCGCCAATTTGCAGAATAGATGCGAACAAAGCGCTTTGGATGGGGTAAAATACGCGGGATTTAAAATGATTGGGGAATAAGATGAGTGATGAAATCACGTTAGAAGAACGTAAAGTAATTTATCGTGCGCGCCGCGGCTTAAAAGAAATTGATGTGTACTTTGATCCCTATGTTAAAAATTATTATTTGCAGGCGGATGCTTTTGAAAAAGCAATGTTTGCAGAGCTCGTTGAACAGGAAGATCCAGACCTGCTGGACTGGTTTATGGAAGTCAGCGAACCGCCCCGTCCTGAATTGAAAGCTTTTATTCAGAAGCTAAAACATTATATTCATGGATAAATGCAGTTTTCAGCTGCAGCGCAGCTATTTGGCGCTGCTGTTTCAGCTGTGTATTTTCAGTGTACTCATGACGGTTTTGCATCAACTGCTGCCATTTGCATTATGGTGCGGTTTTTTATTGCTCGGCGCTGTCATATACCTGCTGTTTTACCGTAAAGCGCCGAAAATTACCGGGCTGGATTACCTTGATGGCAAAGAATGGACGATCTCCGCGGCGGGCGGTCAGCATCGGGCGCATATCAGCCATATCGTGGATCATCAGGCCTATATTGTGGTTTATTTTCAGCATGCACGCGCAAAACCGATCATCGTCTGGTGTGATCAAATGCCATTCCGGCAATGGAAATCCTTTAAAGTATTGGCCAAAATGATCTGATTGTCTGACACTTTAAGATTTTTCAATAATAAAAATGTAAATAATAACAATGTATTGAGTGCGGTTTGAATTGCTGTTGTCAGACAGAATTTTATATTATTGGCATAATATACCGATTGTCAGACAAGATTGAATCTGCTGCCCGCCCATTTTATGTACATTATCTTTACCAACAGCAAGCGGAGATCAAGATGGATTATCCAACTTGGATGTTTCTGGCAGCAGCAATTGTGTTAGCGATCGTTGTAGGACGGCTAGGAACGGTGCTGAAGGAACGATTTGCATCAGATTAAGTGTTTAGGCACTTTACCCTTTAATAAGCAGCATGTGCTGAACCGTCGCAATGCTGCTTTTTTTTGCCTAAAATTTGGCACTTATAAAAAAACAGTCAATTTCACATCTTAGAATTCATGGCAAAGTGTAGTCCTAAATTAGAGTAAATACTCTTTAATTCAGAAATTGCTTCTGATATGTTTGTCGTTATGGACATAAACACAATTATAGAGGACAGGAAAATGTCGAGCGTCCAAAAAATAGGCCAGGGTATGGCTGCAATAGTAATAACAACGACTTTATTATCGGGTTGTTCACAGGTTGTGAAAACAGGCGCCAATGTTGCGCTCGGATTTACCGAAAATCATATTGTACCGCCTATTTTAGCCATGGATGATGCTGAAATGGTCTGCAATTCAGGCAATTCATTGACCCCAGCCATTATGGCGACTAAAGATATGGGAGCTGATCCAACCCGTGTCGCGGTACTGATGTATTCTGCTGCCGGCATTTGCGCGGAGCAAAAAGCGCTGGATTCAGAGTTGCGTTACCTGCGCGCATCGAGAGCAAATCAAGTCTCTGAGGCGCAGGACGCCCGCATTGAACAGAAGCGCTGGGCGGCGCTGGCAGCGCAGCGCCAGTATACAGGCTATCAGCTCTTTCAAAGCCGCTATGAAAAGAAATACAAGAAAGCTTTAGGTGAAAGCTGTCCAAAGATGAACAGCGATATAGAGCAAACCGTTTATCTGCTGGGCATGCTGAGCGGCCTGCAGTCTATGACCAATGACATTAACTCGGGCGGCGCTGTGAATGTGCCGAAAGATATTGCAGCGGTGGTAGAGCGCGGCATGACCTGCCTGAATAATGAGAAATTCTGGGGCGCGCCGGAAGCGACCCGCGCAGTAATTTGGACATTGCTGCCGGGCGCCGGAGACGGCAAGCCAGATCCGTATCAAACGCTGAAGCAGTCGACGCAAATCGGCGAGAAAAAAGGCGTGCGCCTGTCGCATGCGATGTATGCCGTGGCCGCGCAAGCCAGCGGCGATGATGCGAAAATACGTGATGCGCTTAAAACCTTTGCTCAAGCGCGCAGTGATGAAAAGCCGGTTAATCCGCAATTCAAATTAATTGACAGTATGGCAGCGTCCATGGTGAAAGGCATTTCAGACCGCTATTGGACAGAACATACCGGTGTACGCACAGCGGATGACGGCATGGAGCAGTTCTGGGATGAGTCAGGAAACTCATCAGATTTGGATGAATTGTTTGATGCAAAGAGTGAATGAATCTGAATCAGCAGAAGCCTGAATTGCCTGTAGGTTCTTAAGGCTTCTGTTTTAGGACGCACACAGGGAGTGCGCATGAAAGATCACTATCTGAAACGGAAAATTGTTTTTATCGCTGCGGTTTTCTCTGTCTGCGCTTGCCTACAGATCTTTAAAGACTCTTTTTTTTATCTGCATCAGGTTCTGTTCGCAGAGCCTTGGCGTCTTTGGACCGGGCATTGGGTGCATGTTGGCTGGATGCATTATTTTTTAAATATGCTGGCTTTTATGTGCCTGCCGTTTATTTTCCCGCGGGCCTCAGTATGGCATTTCACCGCCTTGCTGATTGTACTGCCGCCTTTGATTAGCCTCAGTTTTTACTATTTTTTACCCGACATTGAAGCTTATGCGGGGTTGTCTGGCGTGCTGCATGGCGCCTATGCCGCCATCGCCTGCGTGCATTTAATTTATAAGCGCGAACGCAATTTTGCAGCTTTGGTGCTTTTTCTTATTTTGGCAAAATTGATTTGGGAAAATACCGTAGGCAGTACAGGAACTGCGCAGCTGATAGGCAGCCCTGTCTTGGTTGAGGCGCATCTGCTGGGGGTGATTTGGGGAATTGGCGCTGCCAGCGCGTATTTAATCATGGAGCATTATGCAGACCGCTATATGCATGATTAATACTGTTGATGGTTGAATTTAAATGTAATTTAAGGTGACTAGTGACTAAGTTGACATTTAAAACATAAAAGAAAATAGATATTGTCATTTTCAAAAACTGAAAAGTCATGCAAATTTGAAATGAATAAAAAGCAATAGGCTCGGAGAAAGGATCTTTTCCAGCCGACAGGACAAGGATGCAGCGCCTCTGTGCTTTGCAGCCAAAAATAAAAATAGGACAGCTCATGCAAAATAATGAACACAGCAGATCGGGACTGGGTCTGTTAAGTTACATATGGAACGAGTGGATTTCGACCTTCGTAGTTTTAATTTTATTGCTGCTGACGCTCATTATTGGCACGGGTGAAATGATTCATGGCCAGCTGCTGCGTACAGGCGAACGCCTCTATGGCAATGAGGCGATTGGCATGCAGTATTCATTCCTGCGCGCAGAGCCGGTAAAGCCGGACTGTGACCGCCATCCGAATGTGGACGCTTTGGTGCAGGCGCAAATGAAGCAGAATGCCAATGATGAGTTTGCTGATATTTTCGGTACAGCATCGGCAGCGGATGTACGCGCATCAGTGCAGGCTGGCGTACAGCAGTGCGAAGAGAAATACCAGTTTTACGACAAAGCGGAGAAATATTTGGATGACCATCCAAGTATCCGCACCTACCGCGCGATTGAAACCACTTTTTTCGGTATTTTTAAATTCGGCTCCGAAAACCGGGTGCTGATTTTACTGCTGCTGGTGCTGGTTTCTGCGATTACGGCTTCGGTCAAATTCCATCATATCGGCCTGCGGGCGCCAACGACTAAGCTGGATTACAGAGTTTATGCTTTGTTTATGGCGATTGGTAATGGCCTGCTGACCTTTTCAGTGTACAGTCAATTCAATTCTGTATTGAATTCAGGTGTCAAATCGACAGGTGAAACACTGGCGATTTACTGGCTATGGCTGGCGCTATTTGGCATAGTCATGCTGATCAGCATTTTCCAATTCTTTAAAACCCCAGCGGTTAAAGAACCAGGTCCAGGCAATATTGGCTTTGCTTTATTGAGTGTGCCGCTGTATGCCTATATGGCCATTATTACCGGCGTCGCTTTTACATTTTTCATGGATTATCCGATGGGCCAGGGCATTTACCTGGGCCAATTGGTTGAGTTCTCCGGCATTTTCTTAAACTTGGCGCTGTTTATCTGGGCGGGTATGCTGCTGACGCAAACCCGTATTATGGATTTGTTTCTTGGGATTTTGCGTCCGTGGAATTTGGCGCCCGAAACACTGACCTGGCTGATTTTAATTGCAGCAGCAATTCCTACCGCATATACCGGCGCATCGGGTATTTTTGTCGTTGCAGCCGGCGCGATCATTTATAAGGAAGTCTGGAACTCGGGTTCACGCCGTCAATTCGCTTTGGCTGTCTCTGCTATGTCCGGTTCTTTAGGCGTAGTTATCCGTCCATGCTTGCTGATTATTTTGATTTCAATGCTGGACAGCCGCCATGTCACCTCGGATGAGCTGTTTGATCACGGCATTTATGTTTTCTGGCTGACGGCATTTATTTTCTTAGGCATTTCGCTGTTCTTGGCGGAAACCCGCTTCCGCGTCAATTCGCCAAAAGTTGCTGTGCCCGGCATGCTGAAAGCCTTTATTCCTGTGATTCCTTATATTGTGCTGACTTTCATTGTGATTGCCTTCTACAAGTATGGTCTAGACACGCAGATGGATGAATTCACTGCGCCTGTCGTGCTGCCAATTCTGCTCATTGCTTATATTATGTTTGACCGCTGGTTTGCAGACCGCTTTATCAAAGAGCCGATTGATAAGCACGCTGCGATTACTTTGCAGCATGAGCAAAGTTCTGAGTTTATGCGCGAGCATGGCGGACATGGCGTCAACCGCCGCAGTTTCAGCAATTCTATTTGGTTTGCTTCTTCTGAAACGGTTGGCCATATTGGTGCGCTGATTATCCTGATGGCGCTTTCAGCAAGTGTCGGCGGGCTGATTGAACGAACTGAAATTGTTGAGTTGCTGCCAACGCATTTGGGCAATATCTATATTTCCTTGGCCTTTATCGCGCTGCTGCTTGCGATTGTCGGCATGACTACCGACCCGTTTGGCGCAGTCATTTTAGTGGCGGCAACCATTGCGCCTGTAGCGTATGAAAATGGCATTCATCCGATCCACTTCTGGATGATCGTGCTGGTGGCGTTTGAGCTGGGGTATGTCTCGCCGCCGGTTGCACTGAATCATTTGCTGACGCGGCTGTCGGTTGGCGATGAAGAAGTGCGGGCTGCAGATGCGGAAGCCAAAGCAATGTATACCAATTTCTACTACCGCTATGAGCGCTGGATCCTGCCGATTATGGTTTTATTCCCGTCGCTGCTGGTGGTAACTTATGCGCCTTATATTTTCAAATTGTTCGGCTGGTACCATTAAGCCGCAGCATTAGGAAATGAGCTAAAATAGCGCCTTCGGGCGCTTTTTTATGCACTTCTTTTTGACGCTCTGAACTGCCTAAGCTTTTTGCGGCGGCGGGCTGTACAGTAAGCTGGCGCCTAAGCCAAGGATGAACAGTTGATTGAACAGGCCGCAAGTCTGCGGAAAAAGACGCTGGCGGCATGGTTAACGCCACAGAGAGCAAAACGGATGCAAATGCATAAAAGGGCGGATAGTGTTTACAGGCCAAGGGCCTTAAACAGGCCGCGCTTTGCGGGAGCATGCGGCATAAGAAAAAAGGCTAGAAAGTGGCGGATATTCTAGCCTCAATTGAATTGATGAAATTATGGCTTTTGGGACAGCTGAGCTTCGAGCAATTTAATTTGCTCTTCTTTGAGCTTAATCAGCTGGTCAGCATCGGTATGCTGCGCTTTCAGCGTTTTTTCCTGTTCATTCAGCTGCGATTGAATATCTTCCAATTTTGCGATTTCTTCTTTAGCTAAAGCCGCATTTTCAGGCACAGGCGCCTGCAGAATATCTTCATCGGCCAATTTGGCTGCAGTGGAAACAGCTTCAGGCGCCGCCGCAGGAGGTTTTAGCGTTTCCGCGGACGCTGCTTTCACAGGCGCAGCATCAGCCTGATGCGGCGGCAAATCTTCTGCATTGGACGCCATCATCCACTGATAGGTTAAGAACAGTGCGATGACAGCAATTAATCCCCCAACAATCCCGATTAAAAGTTTCGGGCTATGCCTTTGATCTTCAAACATATAAAAGCCTTGTTGTTATTTCGGCTGGCGAGGCTTGAATTGAATAACGCCGATGTCATCTGGAACAGCCGGCGTTTCCGGTTCTTCCACATGCGTCGGGCGGTTTTCACTGTAACCGCAGTCAATGCATTCAATCCATTCATCGTCGCCTGAAGTCAGCATGACGACTCGATCTAACGCCTGGCATTTTGGACATTTTGCTCCAGCAATGAAACGGCGTTTAATGGTCATCCTGCTACCCTCAATCAAACTAAGGCAACTAGTTTAAGCGTTTTATGATGCGTTCGTCCAACCTTGATGACGAAGCAAAGCATCTATTTTTGGCTCGCGTCCGCGGAAATTGATAAATGCGTCAAGGGCTGTATCTTTTCCGCCAACTGCTAGAATAAACTGCCGAAACTGTTTTCCAGTCTCTGTGTTGAAGATGCCTTCTTTTTCGAAACGGTCAAAGGCATCACTGGCCAAAACTTCTGCCCATTTATATGAATAATAGCCAGCCGCATAGCCGCCCGCAAAAATATGGCTGAATCCGTGCTGAAAGCGGTTATAGCTGGCATTGGGCGCAACTGCATATTTTTGACGGATTTCATCCAGTGTGGCCTGAATTTGAGCCGCGTTTAGCGCAGGTGTTGTTTTGTGAATATTCAAGTCAAATAAGGCAAATTCTATCTGGCGCAGCGACTGCATGCCGGATTGAAAATGGCGGGCGTCCAGCAGCGCTTTCAGCAGGTCTGCCGGCAGGGACTCATGGCTTCCGATGTGCTCGCTCAGCAGGTCTAAGCTGTCTTTATCCCAGGTCCAAAACTCCATAAACTGGCTAGGCAATTCTACGGCATCCCAGGCGACGCCGTGTGTGCCTGCGACTGCGATATTATCGACTTCTGTCAGCATATGATGCAGGCCGTGTCCAAATTCATGGAAAAGCGTATTCACTTCATCATGCGTAAGCAGCGCAGGCTGATCGCCCACAGGCGGGGTAAAGTTGCAAACCATGTAGCAAATCGGTTTTTGCAGGCCGCTGGCGGTTTGCATGCGCGAACGGAAACCGCTCATCCATGCGCCGCCGCGTTTGCCGCTGCGCGCGTATAAATCGAAGTAGAATCCGCCGAC
Source organism: Acinetobacter entericus (assembly GCF_026168575.1). Lineage (NCBI taxonomy): Bacteria > Pseudomonadati > Pseudomonadota > Gammaproteobacteria > Moraxellales > Moraxellaceae > Acinetobacter > Acinetobacter entericus. The sequence goes on along the minus strand of NZ_JAPEQW010000003.1, from coordinate 32,773 downwards.
CACAGCGCCTTGATCTTCCAGTTCGAAATAGCGGGCGTCTGGATGCCAAACCGGCGCTTCACGTTCGACAATATTAATGCCGTATAAACGGTTGACGATACCGAACAAGCCTTGCAGGATTTTGGGCGCAGGGAAGTAGGGCTTGAGGGCCTCCTGTGACAAATTGAATTGCTGCATTTTCAGCTTTTCGCTGTAGTAGCCGGTGTCCCATGGCTGCAATTCTGTGATGCCGTCAGCCGCCGCAATAGCTTTGAGTTCTGCAATTTCCTTTTCTGCCGGCTTGCGCGCATGTTCTGCCAAATCGACTAAAAATTGATTGACGGTTTCCACATCCGGCGCCATTTTGCTGGCAAGTGATAATTCTGCGTAATTGTTGAAGCCCAGCAGCTGCGCCATTTCCTGACGCAGGCTGAGGATTTCTTCCATTGCGGAAGTATTGTCAAACTCGGGATGGCCGCCTAATTCAGAGGCTTTGGTGGTGTAGGCTTTATACAGTTCTTCACGCAGTTCACGGCTGGCCGCATAAGTCATAATAGCCAAATAGGATGGGATATCCAAAGTGGCTGCCGGCTGTTCCAGCTCGCGCTGCTGGCCGTACTGCTTCAATAATTCAATGCTGCTTTGCGGCAGGCCTTCCAGATGCGCTTCACTCAGCGGTTTAAAGTAGGCTTGTGTTGCATCCAATACATGGTTGGAAAAGTCAGAAGACAATTGCGACAGGCGCGAAGAGATCTCTGCATAGCGCTTTTTGGCTTCGCCCTCTAACGCGACGCCAGACAGTTTAAAGTCACGCAGGGCAAGTTTTACCGCGCTCTGCTGCGCTGCAGGCAACGTGCTGAAAATACTGTTGTCATGCACTTGCTGATAAGTCTGATACAGCGCCGTATGCTGACCAAGCGCTGTGTAATATTCACTGAGTGCAGGCAAAAGCGCTTGATGCACTTCACGAGTCTCTGCATTGTTCATTACGGCATTTAGGTGTGACAGCACGCCCCAAGACTCACTCATATTATTTTCGAGATGGTCGACGGTGTCTAAAACCTGCAGCTGCGCTTGAATGCTGTCTGGAACTGCGGTCAGTTCATTTAAAAAATCCTGTCCATGCTGAATGGCCTGTTCAATCTGTAATTTCAGCTGATTTAATTGAATTTGATCGAATTGCGGAACGGGCAGAGTTGCCTTTTCTAATGCCATAATGGTAATGCCGTATAAAAATATTCTGTGTTATGTGTAGATGTAAGGCTTAAGTGTAGGGAAATCAAGGCTGAATCAGCATTTATTCAGCGATGGGCTGAGTTTTAACTGTGTTGAAAGCATGCTCCAGATAGATCGAACTTGCGGGGGGGGCTGGGAGATGACTTAGGTTATTTTAATACTGGCGCTGCATCATAATTCGGGAGATTGTATTGGGCAGTTTGCAAATCGCGCTGGCAAGCCAGCATCGATTTTCCGAATGCTGTTTAAAGATGCTTAGCTTTGCCAGTGCTGCATTTTCCAAGCAGGTGACTTTTATTTGCATTCACTGCATAAAAAAAAGAGCGCCGAAGCGCTCTTTTAATGGTTGCCGCAATTACTCAGTTTTCGCTTTGGCATTGGCCTTTTTCTTTTTTGCCTTGGCTTTTTTCTTTACTTTATCTTTAGCCTTTGCTTCAGATTTAGCTGCAGATTTTTTATCAGACTTTGCGCCGTAAGAGCTTGGTTTTGATTTGGACTTTTTCTTTCGAATGGGACGTTCTCCGTCTTCACTGACAGTGGCTTTGCCCTGTTCAGAAAAGACTTCTTCCTTGGCATCACCGCGCGGGGCTGGTCTAGCATCGGCGCGCTGCGCCGGTTTAGCGACGCGCGGCGCCCGGCTGCGTACAGCGCGGCCTCCGTGTGTCAGCTGCTGCAGCAATTCAAAATCAATTTTGCGCTCTTCCATGTTTACGCCGGCAACTTTCACCTTGACTTCATCACCTAGGCTGAACGTTTGGCCATGGCCTTTGCCAATGAGGCTTTGGCTCGGCTGATCAAAGACAAAAAAGTCATCGCCTAATTGGCTGACATGCACCATGCCGTCAACATATAAGTCTTTTAAGGTAACAAATAAGCCAAACTCCGCGACAGCAGAAATCGTGCCGGTAAATTCTTCACCCAAATGCTGATGCATATAATGGCATTTCAGCCATGCAGTTACAGAACGGGATGCTTCATCTGCACGGCGTTCGGTTGCGGAGAAATGCTCACCGGCATCACTCAAAGACTGGCCCGATAATGGGAACGGTTTCTTCTGCAGATGCGCTTTAATCGCGCGGTGCAGCAGCAAGTCCGGGTAGCGGCGGATAGGCGATGTGAAGTGCGTATATGCTTCATAGGCTAAACCGAAATGGCCTGCATTGTCTGGGCCATAGTAGGCCTGCATCATTGAGCGCAGCAGCACGGCATGAATGCTTGGCGCATCAATGCGGTCTTTGGTAGCTTCAATGACGGCCTGATAATCCGCCTGAGTCGGCTGTTCCGGGAAGTTCATGCCCAGCAGCTTCACAAAATCACGAACTTTCTGAATGCGGGAAAACTCTGGCGGCTCATGCACACGGTACAGCATCGGAATTTCATTTTTCAATGCATAGTCCGCTGCAGCGACATTGGCCAGCAGCATGCATTCTTCAATCAGTTTGTGCGCTTCATTGCGTGAACGCGGCAGAATTTCTTTAATGCCGCCCAATTCATCAAAGGTCATGTAGGTTTCGACCGTTTCGAATTCCATCGCATGACGTTCTGCCCGCAGGCCTTTTAAGACTTGATACAGCTGGAACAGCGTATTCAATGATTTGCGCACATCGCGGTCTTCGGTGACCGCTTTGCTGTCGCCGTCAAAATACTGCGCAACTTGCGTATACGTCAGGCGCGCTTTAGAGTGCATGACCGACGGATAGAACTCATAGCCCGTTACCCGGCCAGCGCGTGACAGTTTCAAGTCGCAGACCATGCATAAGCGGTCAACATTTGGATTCAGCGAACAAAGGCCATTCGACAGCGCTTCCGGCAGCATCGGCAGAACAAAATGCGGGAAGTACACCGACGTGCCGCGTTCTTGCGCTTCATCATCCAGCGGCTTGCCTACACGCACATAATGGCTGACATCGGCAATCGCCACCACGACGCGGTAGCCTCCGCCAGCGCGTTTTTCTGCATACACCGCATCATCAAAGTCGCGGGCATCTTCACCGTCAATGGTCACCAATGGCAAATCGCGCAGATCGATGCGGCCTTTGCAGTCTTGATCCGACGGCTCTTTAAAGCTTTCGGCTTCTTTAATTACCGCTTCAGGAAACTCATACGGCAAGCCGTACTCTAAAATGGTTTGCGGAATAATGATTTCAGTATCAGCTTTATCCGCCATCGACTGCACGATATGGCCTGTCGCAAATTCATCTTTGGTTGGGTAGGTGTCAATAGCGACACGGATAGAATCGCCTACTTTGACTTTGGCATGCTCAATCAGCTCTTTTTCTAAGGTAATGGGCTGATGCGCATTGGGATTGGCGGGCTGGATAAAATATTCGCCATCGTATATTGATACTTTTCCGATAATTTCTTTCACCCGGTGCTGCAGAACTTCGGTAATAAAGCCCCAGGCTTTGCCTTTGCGGTCTACCGATGTCTGGCGGACTTTAACCCGGTCGCCGTTAAAGACTTGGCGCAGTTCACGCTCCGGCAGCAGCAGATCATCCTGACCTGAGATATTGGCCGTGCCCAAGCCTTTACTGTTAATGTACACCGTTGCTTCATGGGTCGGCTGTTCTTCAGCCAACTGAAATTTAAAGCCGTCTTTCATCAGCTGTCCGTCACGCACCATGGCAATTAAGCGATGGCTCAGGGCATCAATGCTTTTTTGATCGGCAATTTCAAAATGCTCGACAAGATCTGCATGCGACAGCGCAGTTTCGCGCTGTTCAATGGTTTCCAAAATCAGCTTGCGGCTGGGGATTGGATTTTCGTAACGTTCGGCTTCAGCTTTTGCTTCAGGGTCGACCCAATTTTTCATAATGTCTTTGGCTTCAAGTCAGAAGATTAGGATTAGCATAAGACATGCAGCAGGATACTGCACGTAAATGATTGCAATATTGTGTTCTAAGTTGGCATTTTACGACGTTTGCAGTTTTTATGGCTGGCGAATAGCGTCTTTTTCCAGCGATTACCGTTAAAGTTTCTGAAAATCGTTTAAAAAATATTTAATTGAGCAAAAAAAAGCAAAAAAACAGTGTGCATTGCTTGCAGTGCAGCGGTTAAGTTTGTATTATGGCGCCACGTTACGGTGAGATGGGTGAGTGGCTGAAACCACGTCCCTGCTAAGGACGCATACGGGTAACTGTATCGAGGGTTCGAATCCCTCTCTCACCGCCACGCTTTACTTATGTCGCGCTCATAGCTCAGCTGGATAGAGCACTTGGCTACGAACTAAGGGGTCGGGAGTTCGAATCTCTCTGAGCGCACCAATAAGTAAACACGAAAAGTAACGTAAGCCGTTAAGGCACACAAGTTTAGCGCTCATAGCTCAGCTGGATAGAGCACTTGGCTACGAACTAAGGGGTCGGGAGTTCGAATCTCTCTGAGCGCACCAATAAGTAAACACGAAAAGTAACGTAAGCCGTTAAGGCACACAAGTTTAGCGCTCATAGCTCAGCTGGATAGAGCACTTGGCTACGAACTAAGGGGTCGGGAGTTCGAATCTCTCTGAGCGCACCAATAAGTAAACACGAAAAGTAACGTAAGCCGTTAAGGCACACAAGTTTAGCGCTCATAGCTCAGCTGGATAGAGCACTTGGCTACGAACTAAGGGGTCGGGAGTTCGAATCTCTCTGAGCGCACCAACTTGAACAAATTACCGCACATGTTGCGGTTTTTTTGTGTCTGAATTTTGGCTTTTGCTCTTTATTTTGAAAATAAGATTAGTATAAAAAGAATCGAACACTGACCCTTCAATACTGGGGGAGTGCATAGCATGAGAACACTCATTGTGCAGGAATTCATCACGCTGGATGGCGTGATGCAGGCGCCGGGCGGAGCAGAGGAAGACTCTTCAGGCGGATTTCGGCATGGCGGCTGGGCAGCGCCCTATTTTGCAGAGAATGACGCCGTACTTGCTGCGGTTATGCGCGCATGGATGCAGCCGATGGATATTTTGCTGGGACGCAAAACCTTTGAAATTTGGGCGCCATACTGGCCAGCGCATGATGCGCTGTGGCCTGGAATCAATAAGGTGGCCAAATATGTGCTGTCTAGGACTTTGGCGCATTCAGACTGGCAAAATACGGTTTTCCTGCAACAGCTGGAGGACGTGCGAAAAATAAAAGCCGGCCGCGGCGGCGCGATTAAAGTCCATGGCAGCGCGCAGCTGGTTCAGGCCTTGCTGGCGCATGACCTTGCCGATGAGCTGCAGCTGATGATTTTTCCATTGCTGCTGGGCCAAGGCAAGCGCTTATTTGCAGCCAATGCAGTTCCAGCGGCCTATGCCTTGAAAGATCATGCTGTGACAGCCAGCGGCGTAGTTTTTGCGCACTATGTCCGCGGCGGCGCCGTGGAAATGGGCCATTTGGGCTGAAACGCTGTTGAAAATATGTATAGGTTTTGCTGAATAGCGGAACCGCAGATGCCGTTTTAGCCGGATCTGCGCGGATTCAAATTAAATGCTGCAGTCATGCATGGCTTTGAAATCGGCGAATCTGCAGGGTTTAGCGGGGATTCTGAGCGGATGCGCCTAAATACTAGACGGTCAGTTGGAATTATACAAATAAGCGCTTAACAAAAGTTGAAAATCACGTATAATGCATTCCATCAAGACGTCGCGCTCATAGCTCAGCTGGATAGAGCACTTGGCTACGAACTAAGGGGTCGGGAGTTCGAATCTCTCTGAGCGCACCAACTTGATCAAGACTGAAAAACCGCACATGCTGCGGTTTTTTTGTGCCTGTTATTTATGCGTTGACCTATCGGAAATAAATATTACAGTTACCCAGTTATCTAACTTTTTGCCAGATTTTTAATGCAAATACCGTGTTGCCGCCGACAGCGGGCAGCATCTCATGATAAGGCATGCTCCGCATAGCGCGCAGCAGAAAGGGCGCACTGTCATCAATTTTCACTGCGCTGGTAATATTCAGCAGGCTGCCTTGCTTGAATGGCATCAGGCGCATTGCCCCGCGGACAAGTTTTAAATCGCCGCCAGTCGCATGAAACTGATTTTGCAGGGCATTTGGGGAATCAAAGCACATTTTGAAATCGAAAGGAATGCTGATCACGCCTAAGCCGACTGAAATGCGGTAATCGGCATCCAGCTGTCTCTGATTGATCTGTTTAATTTTGAATGATTTGATCTGATTGGGAAACAATTGCTGAAAAGCGGGAGGCGCCAGCCATTGCTGCAGCTGTTCCGGCTGCTGCGCATAGTATTGATAACTGGTGCTGAAGCGCATGATTTCAGTATTATTGGCATACTGGATTTTTTGCGCAGGCAAAATAAAACTGACCGGCTCCTGTGATTTTTGACTGATTTGCGCAACCCGCAGCAGCTGCTCTTCGGATAGTTTTACTGCAGGCAGCACGGTCATTGCGGGTTCTGCGGCGCTGCTTTTAAAACGGCGCTGCAGGGCTTCCAGTAAAAAACCGCTGGTGCCGGCTGGAATGCCGAGTTTAGCTTCCGGTACGGCATTTAAAATTTTGCTGAATAAAAAGCCTTTAGGCTTATTCAGGTCACCCCATTGCGTGACTGTAATCAAGGTCTGATTGGGGCTGAGTTCAAACCATTCCAGCTTGCCTGAGCTGTAAGGAACAGGGGCATCTAAGACCAGGCTGCTGATGCTGCTGCCTTCAATCTGATGCTGCATGGTGACACTTTCACGGAAATTCAGCACAGGAATTGGCATAGGGATATGAATAGAATATTGAACAGTGGATACACCTCCCTGCTGTTCCAGTATTTTCGCCTGCTTTAAAGTGGGAAAAAGCCCGGCATAATTGGCATAATTTTGCAGCAGGCGCGCGACATTTTTGCTGCTGGCGGGAACCACCACCGCCGCGCTGTAATATTTGCCAGAGATCCGCTGGCCATATTTCATGGTCGGCAGGCTGATGCTCTGTGCTGGGTGCGCAAAAATGGCAATACTGCTGCCTGTAAATGCCGCCAATTGCTGCGGGCTGTTTTGAAACGGGCTCAGGCTGCTGGGAATTTGCGGCGTCCACTGCACAAAACTGGCTTCGGCCTGAATGGCCGCGCTGCAGCAGGCCAAGATCAAGATGGGGAAAATCGCGGTTTTTATTTTAGGGCGCATATCACATCCTGTTTATGCATTTATTATGGGCAGCATTTTTAACCCATTTTGACAGCAATGAACAGCCTGAATGGGTTGAACGGCAGCGGAAAAAGAATAAGGAAAATGCGCATTTTGGTGTAAGATTTAGCTCAATTTCTATCATTGATGTGCTTATACGCGTATGTCGGACACTCAACCTGCTTTATCGCTGCGTTATTTTTTAAATCTGGAAGAGTCGCAGGACGGCTTTGCTTTAGCGACTTTCGGCAAAAAACAATTGACCCGCTTTGTCACGCCAGTGATCAGCCTGGGCATTATTGCGTGGGGGTTTTATTTAGGGTTTGATGGCGCGGGCCGCTATTATGTTGGGCTGGGCGCTTTTTTCCTGATCATGCAGATTTTGATGCGCTACTGGTTCTTGCCGATGATGTTTAAGCGCCAGTTTGTCAAATATCAATTCGGCAAAAGCGAGCAGGGCATTGACCTGTATCAGGATTATGCTGAACTGCATGCCAATGGCCGCAAAAACACTTTCAATTATGCCGATGTTGCCAATTTTGCATCAGGCAAATTGACTTATATGCTGGAAATGAAAAACCGCACCGTGGTGATTGTACCCAAGCGCGCGTTTGCGAATCCGGCGGACCAAACTGTATTTGAAAATACATTTAAGAAATAGCGTTTAACAGGCGATTAGGCGAAAGCCGATTGCAATAAAACAGGAAGGGAAGATTATGACGACACGTCCATCTAAAATTGTATGCGTGGGCCGCAGCTATGCAGACCATGCCAGAGAACTGGGCAATGCGGTCCCGGATCGTCCTGTTTTGTTTATGAAGCCGCCCAGCGCGCTGACATCATTGGCCGATGGCATTGCATGGAACACTGCGCTGGGCAGCTGCCATTATGAATGCGAATTAAGCCTGCGCATTGACCGTCCCCTGAAAGGTGAGACTGATCCAGTCAAAGCGCTGGATGCCATCGGCGCGGTCACACTAGGTCTGGATTTAACCCTGCGCGATCAGCAGGATGAGCTCAAGAAAAAGGGCCAGCCGTGGGAACGCTGCAAAGCCTATGACGGTTCATGCATTTTATCCGGCTGGGTTGCAGTGGATGATGTGGTGAGCGATTGGAATGATGTGCACTATACGCTGCATGTGAATGATGAACTGCGCCAAAAAGGCGACACGTCGCATTTGATTTTTGATATCGGTTCATTGCTGGCAGACATCAGTCAAGTTTTCAGCTTGGAAGCCGGCGATGTGGTGATGACGGGCACGCCTGCAGGCGTGGCGGCACTGCAGCCAGGCGAGCAGCTGAAAATGACGTTAAAAGGCAAAGCACAGGATTACGTGTGGACGACTTTTGTAAAGTGAATCCGGATCAGGATGCATAAAAAAGAGACCGCTATAAGGCGGTTTTTTTATTGAAATGGCCTAAAAATGGACCGTGTATCGATGCGGACTGATGCACAATGCTCTACTGAATTGAGGCGATTTGAGGAGACGGGCTGCCGTCAGATTCTCTGTCAGATATGTTTGAATAGGCTTAAAGCTTAATTTGCATTCTATTTGTTTAGGGTTTGGATGGATAGTCGAGTGATAAAGCCATCAAACTGCCTGCGCGGCTGCAGTCAATGGTGATGATCAGGCATGCTGATGATTATGGCTGATTCAGCTTTCTAAACTGGTCAGGGGTCAGGTTCATCCAGCGTTTAAACATATTGATAAAGGCTGAGGCATTGGCGTAGCCTAAGTCCAGTGCAATGCTTTCAACTTTTTTGCCCGCAGTCAGCATGCTCATGGCTTTAATCACTTTCAGGCGCTGCCGCCACTCATTTAAAGACATGCCCAATTCTTTCAGGCAGCAGCGTGCAAGAGTGCGCTCAGTCATATTGGCTTGCTGCGCCAGCACCTGCAGCGGGCTGCTGTCGTCCGGATGCTGATGTAAAAAGTCCAAAATCTGCATCAGCGCTGGGTGACTGGAATGCGGCAAATAGCTGCTGACCAATTGCGCCTGCTGCAGCTGATCCAGCATCACCTGCAAAAGGCGCTGATATTCAGCCGAATCTTCAGGCAGAGTACGCTGCCTTAAATGATCAAAAATTGCTGAAACCAAGCTGGAACTGAGCAGAATGCCGGCCTGCTGCGGCATGCGGCTGCACAGGCGCTCGTGCACATATAAGGTTCCATGTGAAACCGCTGTGCGGTTCAGCCCGCTGTGCTGCAAATTAGGCGGCAGCCAAATGCCGTAAGGCGGCGGGGTTATATAATCGACCTGATCAATATGGACTTCCATCACGCCATTAAAGGCATAAATGAATTCTCCCCATGCGTGCCCATGTACGGGGTAGGCTGAAAGCGCGGGATCGTCGCGGAAACTGATCCACAAGGTGCGGGCGATATCATCATTGGTCGGCAGCTGCTTTAAAGAGGCCGGGTCACGCTTGAGGTTTTGCGGCATATCGGTTTGCCTGAATAAAAAGATTTTTTGTCTGATTTTAATTATATCTTTTATTTAAGACAGTTTTATAGTGTGCGCTTGATGAACGGTTGAGTAAGCATTGTGGAACAGCGTAAAGCGCTGGATGTTCAGGCATCTGGCTTAATGATTGTGTTGTGCATGATTTGGGGCATACAGCAGGCGGTACTGAAACTGGCGGCGCCTGACATTTCACCCATCATGCAAATAGCGATCCGTTCAGGGCTGTCTGCTTTGCTTGTCTTTCCCTTAATCCGGCTGCAGCAAGGCGTACACCTCTGCAGCAAGGAGTACCTGCTGCCTGGCATTTGGCTGGCGCTGCTGTTTTCTGCAGAGTTTCTGCTGGTGGCGGAAGCGCTGCGCTACACCACCGCGTCACATACTGTGGTGCTGCTGTACACTGCGCCAATTTTTGTCGCGCTGGGCCTGCACTGGAAATTGCCTGCTGAAAAGCTGAATGCGGTGCAGTGGCTGGGGATTTTTATGGCCTTTGGCGGCATTGCGCTGTCCTTCATCGGGCGCGGTCAGCATGCTGGACAGCAGATTCCGCAAGCTTTATGGGGGGATCTTCTTGCCTTGCTGGCGGGGGGGATGTGGGCATTGACTACCATTTCACTGCGCTTGACCAAACTGGCAGATGCGCCGCCCACACAGACCTTATTTTATCAGCTGGTGGGCGGATTTGTGTTTTTAATGCCGGTCGCTGTGCTGACTGGGCAAGCCGCGGTTCACTGGAGCGCCATCGCGCTAGGCAGCATGGCGTTTCATGTATTGCTGATGTCTTTTTTCAGCCTGATGCTGTGGTTTTGGCTGCTGCGTAAATATTTAGCCAATGGCTTAGGCGTATTTTCATTTTTAACGCCAATTTTCGGCATGATTTTTGGCGTAACCTTTCTGAATGAGCAGATTGAGCCGAACTTTATTCTAGGGACTGCTTTTGTGATGGCGGGTGTTATGACTGTCAGTCTGCATGCATGGATCAGACGCGCTTTGCATCTGGCGGAATCTGCATAATATTTGGTCAGCAGACTAAGGAATATTCAGCCTTAGCAGATAAAAGCCAATGCTGTACTGCCTCAATTTACAGGTTTGGCGGTGCCGGAAAAACGGCCCGGCAACCATGATTTATCCAAGTCAGGGATTAAATATCAAAATTGACATCCAAGGCCATCAATGCATGGCCTTTTATTGAAATGAAGCCAGCGAATGGCTATTTCTCTTCAAAAATAGCTGATAAGGGAATAGCCAGTTTCGCCGCTAAATAATCATCGGATTCAATTAAGAATGGGCCGATGCGTTCCAGCCATTTGTCATCAAAGGCATGGTTGACATCTTCCCGGCGCGGCAGCGGATAAGGCAGCTGCACATAGAAGCTCCAAAAATCAACCTGAGACAAATTGCGCAGCAGCACATAGTTATTGTCGTCGGTGCGTTTAATCAGATTCTGCTTTTCCAGCATTTGCACATAAGACGGCCAGCGTCCAATCTCTTCACGCCCTAAAACATCCAGCGCTTCAGCTTCAGTCACGGTTTGGCCATTTTGCTGCTTTTGATAAAACAGTTCCAAGACATCCAGCAGCATAATGACGGCATGGCGCTTGCGGCGGTGGTGGGTGTCTGCGTTAAATGCGGTCAGCGCAAAGCTGATTTCAACGCCAATTAAGACAATATTCCATGACAGAAAAATCCACAGTAAGAAAATAGGCACAGCGGCAAAAGCGCCGTAAATAATTTCATAGCTGGTGAAATTGGACATGACAAAACTGAACAAATGCTTCAGCAGTTCAAAAACAGTTGCGCTGAATACGCCGGCAAAGAACGCCGCTTTAATTGGCACATTGCGGTTAGGAATGGTCCAATTCAGAATAAAAAAGCCCAAAACCGTAAGCGAAAATGAAATGCACCACAAAATAAAGGCGCCATCCAGTTCATAGCCGGCAAAGTTATTGCTCAGCACATTGATGGACGCGACTGTTGAGGAAATGACAAAAGCGCTGCCCAGAACAATGGGGCCCAATGAAATAATGGTCCAATAGCGCATAAAGCCTAAGATGCCGCCGCGGGTTTCCCGCACGCGCCAGATCCGGTTAAATACGGTTTCAATGCTGGTTAGCATCATGACTGTGGTAACGAACAGAAACAGCACCCCAATCACAGTTAAATTGCTGGACTTATCCGTGAATGCGTTCAGGGCTTTGTCAAATGCAATGGTGGTCTTAGGCAGAAAGTTGCTGTAAATCAGCTGCTGCAATTGCTGGCGCGCGGGTTCCAGCGCTTTAATGGATGAAATAATCACCAAAAAAACCGTCAGCATCGGCACAACAGCGAACAGCGTCGTGTAGGTCAGGGAGCCTGCTTGTTCCCGGCAGCGGTCAGCTTCAAAGCGTCTTATTACAAATAAAACAAACTGAAACCATTTCTTGTCATAAAAGGGAAGTCTTTTTAAATATGCTTCAATCATGCGCTAAAGTCTCAATTTTTTTAATCATATTTCTCAATTTTCACTGCCCAGCTTAACCAAAAAAACGGAAAAATACCGTATAGTTTTCATTTTTAATGTCATTTATCTAAAATTATGCAGCCTTACGTTCTTGTACTTTATTACAGTAAATATGGATCGACCAAAGAAATGGCGCATTTGATTGCCGATGGCGTAGAGTCCGCAGGCACGCAAGTCAAAATCAGAACGGTGCCGAATATTGCGGCTGTTGTGACTGAAGCGGCGCCAAGCATTCCTGATGAAGGTGATATTTATTGTACCTTGGATGATTTAGCGAATTGTTCTGGTCTGGCGCTGGGGTCGCCGACCCGTTTTGGCAATATGGCTTCCGAAATGAAATATTTCCTCGATCAAACCACCAGCCTATGGCTGAATGGCGCACTGCATGGCAAGCCAGCCTGTGTCTTTACCGCCTCAGGCTCGATGCATGGGGGGCAGGAAAGCACGCTGCTGACCATGCTGCCGCCGCTGTTTCATCATGGCATGATGATTATGGGCTTAAGCAATGCGGTGCCGGCGCTGTCCAATACGAAAAGCGGCGGTACGCCGTATGGCGCCAGCCATGTCAGCGGCCCGCGCCATGATCTGTCTTTGAGTCAGGATGAAAAGATTTTATGCGCATCGCAAGGCCAGCGCTTGGGTGAGCTGGTGAAAAAGCTGAACTGAAAAACTGCGGCAGAGCTACAGTCCCCTAAGCATAATTTTTTATAGATTGTTCTATGTAGAGCTGTCTAGATGCAGATTTTGAGTTTTTAACTGTCAGTTCGGGTGGCAGTTAAAACTTTGCAACGAATGAGCGGGGAAAGTGCATAAATTGGTGCTTTTCTCGCTTTTTTTATGTGTTTGAGTAATGCTAAATATCTGATTAAAAAGTATTAAATTAAATAATTTGATCAAAAAAATACCAATTTGCAGTGATATTCAAAAGCATTGAATTCAATTTTAATGGTCACGCTTTTTTACAGTCCTCAGAGGCTGCTTTTTTAGGAATCATCCATTTTGTGTGTGCGGATGATTCTATTTTTTTAATTTTTCCTAAGGGGGAAATAGATGGTTCTTTTAAAATTTCGTACGGTTTTGGCTTGCGGTGCCATGATGATGTCTTCCGTGGTTTTTAGTATGCCTGTGATGCATACGGTAGAGTTTCCTCAAGATAAAAAGCAGGAAATGTCTGTGCAAAAGGAAAAGGCGGAAGCTGCTGAAAAGTTTGCTGCGCTCAATGCGCAATAGTGCTTAAAGTTTAAGATATAAAAAGAGCGCATATGCGCTCTTTTTATATAACTCTCAGACCATGTACAGCTTTATTTTTGCTGCTCTGTGTCATGTTTAGCGCCATGCTGTTCATTAAAACGGTGTTTGCATTTTTGGCATTGGTAATCTAAAAACACGTTTTGATCCACAATCACCCCGGCTTTTTTGCCAAAGCGGTGTCCTAAAAAGCCGCCAGTAATGCCGACGCCAATCGCGCCGACAAAAGTGCCTACGGTGCCGCCCATAATGACCCCCAGCGGGCCTGCAGCCGCGCCGATCATCGCGCCTATAGATGCGCCGGATGCTGCGCCGCCTACTGTGCCGGCAGCTGTGCCTGCGCCGCTGAGCAGCACGCCGCCGATTTTTTGCAGGTTTTGTTCGTGATTGCGTTTTTCGACATCGGACGAGCCGCATTTCGGGCAGCTGATGGTATGCGGAATAACTGAAGAATCTGTAGTCATAGACTGTATGCCTGATGTTTGAATAAAACGTTTAAAGCTTAAAAGCAAAGGGCAGCACTTTGTTTTTCAATAATATCTGTACCATAGCGCTTTCCCCGGAACACGGAAGTGCTAAAATATGACATTTTTGTAATGATTTTATAGTAGCGTGTATTCTTTATAATTTTAATGACCTTAAACTTTTTGGGGTTGATTAATAATAAATTTGCTAATTTCTATAATTGATTTTATATAGTATGTATAATAAGAAATGTTTTTCTTTCTATGATTTCGTTTTAAATGTTCAAATGGTTCAATAAAACCTTTATTGTTTAATACCTTAGTTTCATATTTGTTGCGTGCAGAATTGCTTTCATGGGCTATATAATCACTGAGAGTCTTCATTTCATTTATAATCGTTGTATAGTTTGCATCTTTATTAATAATAGAAAAAGGGTCATCTATAAAAAAACATTCTGAAGTGTTCTTTATGACATCATAATGATTAATGAAAGATGTATTTTGCTTTTTTAACACTTTATATAGATGATCTAGATCTATGAATTCTAGTTTTCTCTTGGGAGAATAACCATATATACTTTTTTTTCCAATAGAATACATTTCAAAACAATCGGATAGAAACTTTTCAAACTTAATGAAAATTTTGAAAAAAGCTAACTCATAAAGAGAATTATCAATGTGGGATTGAGAAGTGAATATAACTTCCCATTTTTCAATTTCGGCTAAAACATAAGAATTATTCATTTTATTTTAAATATTCACAAAGTATGCTTACACGTTTTGTTCTTTCATCTTTACTTGTTGTGCGAGATCTATGATGTTTTTCAAAGTCGACAATAGCAATATTATCTTTATCATTATCAGTTTCATAATTAATTACTTCTGCCTCAAGTAAAGAAAGTTTTGATACAAGTAAACTAATATTATTATGGATTTCTTCCAATGAAAATAGCGGATTCCTATAAATATCTTTATCAAGCGAATTGTATAATTGGTGATTTAAAGCTGCAAATAATGTGTAAAAGAAGGTCTTTCTATAAAATATTTTACCGGTGAATAATGGATTATAAAATAATTCGTCAATGATTTTATAAATATTAGTTACTTTTAAATCGATTTCATCAATATTGCTAAATTCCTTATCAAATTTTTTGTAATAATTATCTGTTTTAGTATGGCTATCTGTAATTATTCCATCAATAGTATTGATAATTAAAGAATTCATGAAGTCAACATCTGCCATTCGACTAAAGTCTTTATCTTTGAAAATTTTCTTATCAATAAAGATTTCTTTAAAAAGAGCTGTTTTTTGTAAAACAAAAACTTTAAATTCTCCCCAATATTGAGCATTACGCAATTCTTGTTTATTGAGAGCCATATTATTTGTATTTAATCGGGCAAACATTTCATAAATTCGAGCATCATTTTTGAGTTTTATTATTTCAAAACTAATATTGTAATTAAGAATTTCTTCTTTAATATCATTTGATAGATCAGAGTAGCTCTTTCCACCATATTCTTTACTATGTGATTTTTGAATAGAAAAAATATTCTCTACGAATTCTATTATGGCAGTGATACGTTGTTGGCCATCAATGACTTCTCGGATAGTCTGACGTGTGGCGATATCTATTTGTTGTCGAATAAATATTTGGGGAATAGGGTATCCGCGAATAATACTATCGATTAAATAAGATTTAGCATTTAAATTCCAAACCTTATTTCGCTGATATTTAGGAGAAATAATAAGCTCCCCATTATCTTTCCACCTTAAAATATCGTTAATGGAAAAAGATTTTGTATCTTTGATATCGCTCATTATATGAAGTTCTATTGATTTGAATAATGTGTTGTATTATACAAAATTGGATAAATAAAAAAAGAGCGCATAAGCGCTCTTTTACTTTCCGCTGAGTTGACCTTAGTCACGGACAAATTCAACAGTGCCATTTGTCAAAGATTTAACACGCGCCAATGATTCTACGCGGTAGCCTTTGTCCAGCAGAACCTGACGGCCAGGCTGGAAAGATTTTTCAATCACAATGCCAATGCCGATTACTTCGGCTTCGGCTTGGTGAATCAAGTCTGCTAAGCCAAGCGCAGCTTGACCATTGGCTAAGAAGTCATCAATCACTAAAACTTTATCGGCTGCATTAATATGCTTTTTAGAAATGGCAATGGTGCTTTCCACTTGTTTCGTGAAAGAGAACACTTTTGAGCGGTACAAATCATCTTTTAACGTTAAAGACTGGTATTTTCGGGCAAAAATAACCGGAACGCCAAGTTCTAAACCAGCCATAACAGCAGGGGCAATACCTGAAGCTTCAATGGTAATAATTTTCGTGATGCCCGCATCTTTGAATAGGCGCGCAAATTCTTGACCAATTTGCTGCATCATGACAGGGTCAATTTGGTGGTTTAAGAAAGAATCGACTTTCAGAACTTCTTCAGATAGAACGATACCTTCAGCTAAGATTTTCTGTTCTAGTGCGTACACGGGAGAATCCTCAAGGGCAGGTGCTTTTTAAAGCAAAGGCGTATTTTAAAAAGCACCGAAAAAAATGCAAGCAAAATTGATCAAATCAATTAATTTGATGCACCTTTATAGCCTGTTAACAGCAATCCATAAGAAGTGCTGCCATCAAGGTGTGACATTTTCACGGGCGCATAGTCCAATTTAGGCGCTAGCCAGAACACCGTTTCGCGGCCTGGCTTGTCATGCTTCATCACCACTTTAACAGTATCAAAAGTTCCGTAGCTGGTTTTGACTTTTTCCGCACCTTGCTTCACAAATTTACGCGCTTCGACTTCTTTGGCGTCGGCAATCCAGTAGCTGGATTTTAAACTGCCATTTTTTAAGTCTTCACGAATCTGCAGCTCGGCATTCAATTCATCCAAAACACCGGCGCGCCAAGCGAATGAACGCGCTTTATCATCTTTTTTGGTATTGATAGTTTTTGCGCCAGGGTTGAAATTAATGCTCATGGTGTTGTTATGCACCAAAATTTTACTGGTGCGCTTAAAGCTGTTTGAGGTAATGCTGCCGCCGCTGAAGCTGAAGCTGCTGCTTTCAGTGGCTGAGGCAATGCCGCCGGCTTTGGCGACAAAAACATAAGACCAGTTATTGCCGGATTGGCTTAATGTGCGGGTTGCTGAACCTAAATTTTTGCCATTGTAGTTAAACTGATAACTGGCTTGGAATGGACTCATGGCAAACGCTTGGCTTGCGAATCCAGTAAACAGCAATGCAGTGCTTACCCCTGCAGCAAAACCCAATGATTTAACAGTTAGCTTAGCCATAAGTATATTGTTCCTATGAATTTAAATTATTGCGAATCAATAAAAAACCGGTACTTCACATTCGCTGTCAGTATGCGCGCAGATTGTGAAGATGAAAGTTAAAAAGCTGCATCAAATGTATATTTACTGCTGCTTTTTATATTCATTGCTGAATCGGCTGCGCGGTCCCTGTTTATTGATCTTTCTGCTTAATGGGCGTGACGTGCGTTTCTTCTAAACGGCTGTCATCCCATGTATCCATTTTTTCCTGCGCCATTTTACTGAACAGCGCGGCTAAATTCACATTGCCAATTATCACCAATTCCGCTTCACGCAAAAGCGCATGGTTGACATGCACTTTGCTTAAGGTGTCAATGATGGAGCGCTTTTTGCCCAGCCAGCGGTTCAAGTCCAAATGCAGCAAGTCGTCTTTGACTTTAATGACGTTCAGCTTTTCTAAAATCATCCCTAAAGGGTCGTCATTCAGCACCTTTTGATAAAAGAACAGTGCGAGCTTGACCCCCCATTTGTAAAGAATATTCGGATATTTGGCATTAATCACCTGCGTATCGCCGATTTGTTCAAAGACAATCAGCTGCGTGTCTTTATTCAGCTCCATCTGCACCAGTTTTAAGTCAACCGACAGGGTGATGTTCAGGCCGTTGTAATTCAGCGTGGCATACAGGCGAAGCCAGTCATCGTGCAGGTCTGCGTGCAGGTCTTGCAGCATTTTTACATTGTCGGTTACAAAACGCTGAAAAGTGGCATTCAGAAAAACCTGAGACATCGGAAATTCGCGTTCATCTTCAATAAACCCTTCCGCCTTTTGATACACTTGGCGTATGCGTCGCGAAATATTGGAAATGAGCGTTTGCATAAATAGCGTCCCAGCGAATGAGCTTTTTAAAAATTTTGATGTGTCTTGTCGAATTATGTAAAAAATACAAGGTTCCGAGCTTGCAGTTTAGCAAAATTAATTGCACCATTTTTATGATTTTAAATACGCTCAGTCCATTTATTGATGGATTTGTCAGTTTCACTTGAAAAGTGAAAACGATGTTTTATTTTATACTCATTTCGAGTGTTTGGGGAATTCGGCAAATTGTCGTAATAATGTGATGCTGAAAAAAATGACCTTTAAGCCTTTAATTCAAGACTGGTGGAAAGACCCGATTTTTACCGGTGCATTGGGCTTGGCTGCGGTTTTGCATTTAACTGTCTTAACGCTGCAATTTGCCATGCCGCAAGAAAGTGATGTGATGACCAAAGAAATTGCGGTTTCCTTGCGTCCCAGTGAAAGCAAGGTGGATGATGCTGACTTTTTAGCGCAGGCCGATCAGCAGGGTTCGGGCAAGTTCCGTGAAGCGCACCGTATGGCGACGGATATGCCTGCGCCTATGGTGGATCAGGCTGCCGGGGAGCAGCGGCAGGAAACGCTGGAAAAAATGCAGCAGAAGCGCGAGCTGAATTTTGAAGAAAAAGTGCTGATGACGACCTTAAGCTGGCAGAAGCAGGCTGAGGAAAATAAGCGCAAAAAAGCAGTTGATGAAATGCAAAGCCAATTTCAGGCTAAAGCGGCCATGATTGCCAGCATTGAAGCGCAATACCTGCAGCGCCAGCAGAATTTCAGCCGCCAGCAGAAAATCAAAACCATTGACGGCATTCAGGCCAAGCAGGACAACACGGCGGCTTATATGGAAAAATTCCGTCAAAAAGTCGAATTCTACGGCAACCGCTATTATCCAGATGCAGCCAAGCAGCAGCGCTTAGCCGGGGAAGTGCGGCTGATGGTGATTCTCAACAGCAGCGGCGGTATCCGCGCAATCCGCTTAATTGACAGTTCAGGGCATGCCATGCTGGATGAGGCGGCGAAAACATCCGTCCGCAAAGCTGCGCCTTTTGGCGGTTTTGATGCCAAAATGAAAGACATTTCAGAACTGCGCATTGTGCGCACTTGGCGTTTTGATCCAGCCGAAGCTGAGTTTGAAGTCCATTAAGGAAAGCATGATGCCGCACATTCTGTGCAGCCTGCTGTTGCTATTCGGCGCTGTTCTCCCGCTGGGCTAACACATAGCGCCCTTGTTGGCGGCCATCCATCCAAACCGCTTCAAGATTTTTTTCTGAGATGCTCAGCTGAGTGGGGAAAATCTGTAAATGCGGACGATATTTTGGCGCGGCTTTCAGGCCAATGCAGTTGCCATTTTGCCACCATGTGCCTTCGGCATACTGATCTAAAGCGCCTACAGCCAAATACCATTTAAATTTGCCGTTCGGCTCTAGCAGCAGTTCAGAACCGACCTCCATCACGCCTTCTAAATAATAATGCCCAGCCCAAGCTTGATCTGCTTGCTTGAAAGATGTCTCTGGACATGGTTTTGGCGTTTCTGCATGCAGCGGTATAGAAAAACAGCATGCTGTTAACAGCAGGGGAGCCAGCATATATTTCATGCTGCTTTTTTGCCTCAATATTCTTGCTGATAAAAACCGATTCATAAAGAAGTACTCCGAGCGCACAGCTGTTCTAACTATTTTTAGCATAAATCCTGTCAGCTGTAAGAGCATTCCCGTTGAGAAGCCGCTGAAATTGCAAATGCATGTGTGCATAACTTGTGAGCGTTCGCAAAATTGCAATGGATCTGCCGTTATTTAATAACGAGAGTTCAGTCAGTTTATATAGATTGTTTTGAGCTAGGACTGCTGTAGCGGCGCTGTACTTCACAGACTTCTACACTGAAATGCGCGTACCATTGCTCTTTACCCAGCTGCAATGTGCTCTGCATCCTGATGCCAAGCCTGAATATCCGATAAACTATTCCAATACGATAGCGCAATTTCTTGACTTTCTTCACAGAGCGCTTCAAAGTGCTGGCAATTAAATTCTTTCAGTGCTTTTTCACGCATTTTTTGTGCTGTTTGCACATAGTGTTCATCAAAATGTTTAATTCTTGCTTTGCAAACGACCACGTATTTCATCGTGAACCTGCATTTATGATTATTACGTGAGGAGCAAGATAATGTGTAAGTATCCTGCAGGTATAAAAAAGCGGACCTAAGCCCGCTTTTTTATTTTTTAATCTTCTTTGACAGTATAGGGATTTTCAAAGCCAAGTTTCTTGAGAATCTGAATTTCCAGGGCTTCCATTTCTTCAGCATCTTCATCAGACGTTTCATGGTCATAGCCCATTAAATGCAATGCGCCATGCACCAGCATATGGGTGAAATGCTCAATCGGCGTTTTCTGCTGTTCAGCTGCTTCCTGCAATACCACAGGGATGCAGATGACTAGATCTCCAATAGGAAACACATCTAAAATTTCAGCCATCTCGTCTGGAAGATCGCTTGGAAAAGACAGCACATTGGTCGGTTTGTCTTTTTTACGATATTCCAGATTCAATTTATGGCTTTCTTCATGGCCTACGCAGGCAATGCCGATCTCGCAGTCGCTTTGAGTGCCGATATAGCGTAAAGCGGTTTCCACTGTCTTTTTGATATAGGCGCGTTTCAGCACCAGCTCAGGCGCTTGAAAATCCTGCTGCAGGGTGAGGCTAAGTTTCAAAATGAATCCTTAATTCTGTTCATTTTGTGCATCGGCTTTGGCGTCATTGTCGGCAATTAATGCGTCCTGAAGCGCCTTGCGCTCTGCACGGGCTGCAGCGCTTAGGCGCTGCTGTTCACTGTCCCATCCCTCATAGGCTTCAACAATTTTCTGCACCAATTGATGACGCACCACATCGCGGGAATGGAAACGGGTAATATGAATTTCTTTGATTTTTTCAATCACACGCAGAGCATGCGATAAGCCGGACTGCTGGCCGCGCGGCAAATCGACCTGTGTAATATCACCTGTGATGACAGCACGTGAGCCAAAGCCTAAACGGGTCAGGAACATTTTCATCTGTTCCGGTGTGGTGTTCTGCGCTTCGTCCAAAATCACAAAAGAATGATTTAAGGTGCGGCCGCGCATATAGGCGAGGGGCGCAACTTCGATCACTTGGCGTTCAATCAGTTTGGCGACTTTTTCAAAACCGAGCATTTCATACAGTGCGTCATATAAAGGGCGCAGGTAGGGATCAATTTTCTGGCTTAAATCGCCGGGCAGGAAACCGAGTTTTTCACCGGCTTCAACGGCAGGGCGGACCAGCAGAATGCGCTGAATTTCATTACGCTCCAGCATATCTACAGCGGCTGCAACAGCCAGATAGGTTTTGCCTGTCCCTGCCGGCCCAATCCCGAAGGAAATATCACTTTGCAAAATGCGCTGTACATAGCGTTTTTGGTTGGCGCCGCGCGGATTAATACGTCCTTTGCGGGTCTGCAGATAAATATCTTCTAAGCCGCTATGTTCTTGGCCTTCGAAATCTTCCTGCAGTTCACGGTCAGTTTGGCTGCCTTGAATCATCAGATGCAAGGTGTCCGCGCTGATTTGATTGGTGGTTTCTGACTCTTCATGCAGACGGTGCAACAGACCTTCCGCTCTCTCTACCGCATCAATTTCGCCATCGACAAAAAAGGCATCGCCGCGATGGGAAATTTTGACATCTAAACGTTGTTCGATTTGCTTCAAATGACCGTTATATGCGCCAAGCATGCTTTGCAAACGGTCAAGTGAAACACCAGGAAAAGTTACTGTACGCCGAATCGCTGCAGTCAAGAGAATTCCTTAAGTTGTCTTGAGTTCAGCTCTTACATTACGCCACGTCAGGTTCAAGATTCAAGAGCTCGCCGTAAACTAAATTCAAAGTTTTTATTTCAGTGATTTCAATCTCTGCAAAGCGTCCAACCCAAGTTGCATCGCCAATAAATGTCACATAGCGGGTATTGTCTGCAGTGCCGACCAGCAGGTTCGGGTCTTTATCTGAAACCTTTTCAACCAGCACGCGCTGAATACTGCCCAGCATAGCATCAGTCTTATCAATGCTTGAGCGTTTAATCCATTTTTGAACTTTGGCTAAGCGTTCTTTTTTCACATCTTCAGGCGTGGTGTCTTCAAGTTCTGACGCAGGCGTGCCTGGGCGTTTTGAATAGATAAAGCTATAAGAGTGGTCAAAATCCATATCTTTAATGAATTGATAGGTTTCTTCAAAGTTTTCATCAGTTTCCCCCGGGAAGCCGATGATGAAGTCTGAAGACAAGTGCATATCTGGGCGCACTTGGCGCAGTTTGGCAATTTTCTCAATATAAACATCAATGGTGTGATTGCGCTTCATGGCCTGAAGGACATCGTTTGAACCGCTTTGCACCGGCAGGTGCAGATGTGAAACCATTTGCGGCAAGTCGCGGTAGCATTGAATTAAATCATCATTAAATTCAAGCGGATGAGACGTCGTATAGCGCAGTCGGCCAATGCCTGGAATTTCTGCAACCAAGCGCAGCAAGTCTGCAAATGTGCAGATGTCGCCGTCAAAGGTTTCACCGCGGTAGCCATTGACGTTTTGGCCCAGCAGTGAAATTTCGCGAACGCCTTTTTCTGCCAACGTCGCAATTTCTGCAAGCACGTCATCCAGCGGGCGAGAAACTTCTTCACCTCGAGTATACGGCACAACGCAGAATGAGCAGTATTTCGAACAGCCTTCCATAATGGAAACAAAAGCCTTGTAACCATCTACACGCGGCTCAGGCAGGAAGTCGAATTTTTCAATGTCCGGGAATGAAATATCCACCAGTTTGATTTTTTCTTTCTTGGGTTTTTCGATTTGATCAAAATGCTGATCCAGCATTTGCGGCAGGCGGTGCAAGGTTTGTGGGCCAAAAATCATGTCGACATAGTTGGCGCGCTTTTGAATGTTGTCGCCTTCCTGTGACGCCACACAGCCGCCCACGCCAATAATCAGATCCGGGTTTTTGTCTTTGAGCTTGCGCCAGCGGCCTAACTCAGAAAAGACTTTTTCTTGGGCTTTTTCGCGAATTGAGCAGGTATTCATCAGCAGAATATCGGCTTCTTTCGGATCATTGGTCAGCACATAACCGTGCGAGTCGCCCAGTAAGTCTGCCATACGGTGACTGTCATACTCATTCATCTGACACCCTTGCGTTTCGATATACAGCTTTTTAACTGATCCATCGATGGCTGGGGTGTGCTGTGGCTGGGTAACAGTGTTTTCTGAGGCAGCTTTGGCACCATTCGGAATGAAGGTTTGAACCGTCATGTAGGCTCCTAAAGGAAAAACGGCAAATATTAACGGCTGGCCGCTGGCGTACGGATGCGTAAAAAGGCATCAGCAGCAGGGCTGGCTTAAATTAATATCTATAATTTATGAAAGGCGCGTATTTTAACAGTAATTCGATATAAACTTATAGCCCCAAATATCAAGCATTAAAGATTGATTTGTGAAGTAAAAATGTTTGAAGATTAATATTGTTTAATCATAAGGTTACATAACACAACAATACAGCTGGTTTAGAGTTATTAAACTAACTGAATAATGATTAGCACACTGCAATTACGGCTAAAAGTGAATCAAAGAAGGCGCGTGGATGTTAAATAAAGTCTGGAAACTCAATAAATACTATCAATTGCTTGCTTTAGGCGCAGTTTCGGCCTGCATCTCCTTTACAGCGCAAGCAGCGGATGAGCAATTTAATGAGGCGCTGCGCGCAGCCAATTCAGGCGATACCGCCCTGCTGCAGCAATACCAGTATTCAATGCAGAACGACGCTTTAGGATACTACCCAGAATATTGGATATTGAATACAAATTTGGCTTCACAGCCTGCTTCTCAAATTGCCAGTTTTGCGCAGCGCTATCCGCAATCGGCCATGGCTGAAAAACTGGCAGCCGATTATGTCGAAGAAAAAGTCAAAATGGCGGATTTTTCATCTGCGCAGCCGATTTTACCGTACGTGACCAATCCAGATCAGGCTGAGACCTGCGCTGTGGCGCAAGTCCGCGCCCGTTCAGGTGATCCGCTGGTGTTTGCTGAATTTAAAGATGTCTGGCTCACCACCAATTCACAGCCTGAATCTTGTACAGGGCTTGGACGCATGATGCTGTCCAGTCCGCTGATGACGGAACAGGACCGGCAGCAGCGCCTGTGGGGGCAATTGCGCGCAGGACAGTCTGGACAGGCGATCGCAACGGCGCAAAGCATTAATATGAATTTGTCGCTGGCGCAGCTGAACAGCATTCAGTCAGACCCGATCAATTATTTATGGTCTGCACCCAAAAATACTAAAGAAGAGCAGGCGTATTTGATTTATGCCTTGGGCCGTTTGGCCGACAGTGATTTAAGCGCGGCTATGACATCCGCCAAACGGGCCGTGGATGGCGTGCCTGCGGATGTGCAGCGGGCATTGTACCGGACAGTCGGCTATATCGGCGGCACCACAGTGATGAAGAATAATTTCAGCCGGGATGTGCTGAACTATTTGGATGCCAGCTATGGCTTACCATTCAGTCCAGAGGAAGCGGAAATTTATGCGCGTCAGGCTATCCGCTTCAGTGCTTGGGAAAGCTTAATCCGCGCTATCAACAGCATGAGCGTGACACAGCGGCAGGAAGACCGATGGCAGTATTGGCTGGCGCGGGCTTCAGAACAGCGCGGCGATGCCTCTTCAAAACGCACTGCGCAGGAAATCTATAAGCGTTTGGCGCAGGGCGACGATTATCATAATTTGCTGGCAAAAGATCATGTTGGCCAAAGCTACAGCAGCGTGCCAAGCAACGTCCAGCCCAGCAATGCTGATGCGCAGCGTTTGAGTCAAGATATTCACTTCCGCCGTGCATTTGCGCTTCGCAACGTCAATGCGCCGGATAATTACATTAACCGAGAGTGGAATTGGGCAGTACGCCAGGCTTATTTGAAGAAAGATGACGGCTTGCTTTTAGCTGCAGCGAAACGCGCAACCGATATGGGCTGGTATGACCGGGCCATTTACGCCGCTGACCGGACAGTAAATCAGCATAACTACAGCCTGCGCTATGCAATGCCGCACCAGTCCTATGTTGTGAGCCACAGCCGCAATGCCGGGATTGATCCAGCATGGGCTTATGGCCTGATGCGTCAGGAAAGCCGTTTTGTTTCCAATGCTCGGTCTCATGTAGGTGCTGGCGGCCTGATGCAAATTATGCCGGATACGGCAAAATTGGTAGCAAGGCAAATGGGTGAAACCTACAATCCGGCAGCCCTCACGGATATGAATACCAATATCCGCTATGGCACGTTCTATTTGTCAATGATTCAAAGCCAGCTGAGCAACAGTCCTGTCTTGGCGACAGCAGGCTATAACGCAGGTCCAAACCGTGCGCGCCGCTGGCAGCCGGAGGAACAAGGGATTGCTGCAGACCAGTATGCAGAAACCATCCCTTTAACCGAAACGCGTGATTATGTAAAACATGTGATGACCAATGCAACGCATTATGGGCTGCTGCTGGGGCAGGGCGCGCAGTCCATTGGCAAGCGCATGCAGATTATCCCGATGCGCAGTGCGCAATAAACAGAAATGCCTGAAAGCTGAATGGATCGATTATTGGGGGAAAGCTGAATGCGGTTGATGAACGGCAGTATTAAAGCACGATGGCTGGCTCCGCTTATGGCGGTGGGCAGTTATTTGGCTGCACCTGCTGTTTTTGCGGCCCCGGCAGTGCAGGGCTATATGATGAATGTGCAGCTGGTGCCGGCGGTATGTTCATTAGACCCGCAGCGCAATAAAAAACGCAAATGCCTTGAAGGCTATTCTCTGAATATCACGGGTTTATTTCCGGAAACCCGTTCAAAGGACTGCGTTGCCGGCAGTGCAGTGAAACTGTCGCCTATTCAGGCCAAAGTGGTTGCACGGGTAATGCCGGATGAAAATGCGCGTAATGCGCTTTGGCATGAAATTGGCGGCTGTGTGCCGATGAATGCCAGTCAGTATTTCCGCACCATCATTAATTATGCGGAGAAGCTGAAAATTCCTGAAGAGCTGACCAGTCAGGAAACCCGTCAAATGCAGTCCGCAGCATTGCGTAGCAAAATGGTCCGGCTGAATAGCGGCCTGCCGGTTAATGGCGTGCAGTTCAGCTGCCAGCCGTCCTATGCCGGCAGCATTTTGACCGACATTAAAATCTGCTACAAAAGTAATGGCGCCTATAGGCCATGCACTGGCATTGTCTCGAGCAACTGCCCATCTTCATTCATTATTAAAGGCTCTTTCTGAATGTTTAAAGAGATTTAATTTATATTTCCTATCATACTTTTGTTGAAAAGCATTCTCTTTTACATGCAACTGCCAAAGGATTGGAGTACAATCTTCGGCGTTTATGATTATTAGATTAAATGGACTAACTATTTAATCGCATTGAATATCCTCAATTGGAGATAATTAGATGAAGCAAGCAGTTCGTGTTGCCGTTACTGGCGCCGCAGGTCAAATTGGTTACAGCCTATTATTCCGTATCGCAAGCGGTGAAATGCTAGGTAAAGATCAACCAGTTATTTTGCAATTGCTCGAAGTTCCTTTTGAGAAAGCTCAAGCTGCGCTTAAAGGCGTAATGATGGAACTTGACGACTGCGCATTCCCATTGTTGGAAGGCATGATCGGTACTGATGATCCTAAAGTTGCATTCAAAGATGCTGACTATGCATTATTGGTTGGTTCACGTCCACGCGGTCCTGGCATGGAACGTGCTGACTTGCTTAAAGTGAATGGCGAAATCTTCATTGGTCAAGGCCAAGCGCTGAACGAAGTGGCAAGCCGTGATGTTAAAGTGCTTGTTGTCGGCAACCCAGCAAATACGAACGCTTACATCGCTATGAAATCTGCTCCAGATCTTCCAGCGAAAAACTTCACCGCTATGCTTCGTCTAGACCACAACCGTGCGTTGACTCAGCTTGCTCAAAAAGCGGGTGTTGCAGTTTCTGATATCGAAACTATGACTGTTTGGGGCAACCACTCTCCAACAATGTATGCTGACTACCGTTTCGCGACTGTAAACGGCGAAAGCTTAAAAGACAAAATCAACGATGCAGCTTGGAACAAAGATGTGTTCCTTCCTACAGTTGGTAAACGCGGCGCGGCGATCATCGAAGCGCGCGGTTTGTCTTCAGCTGCGTCTGCTGCGAATGCTGCAATCGACCATATGCGCGATTGGGCTCTTGGCACGAACGGCAAATGGGTAACTATGGGTATTCCTTCTGACGGTTCTTACGGTATTCCTGAAGGCGTGATGTTCGGTTTCCCTGTAACAACTGAAAACGGCGAATACAAAATCGTTCAAGGTCTTGAAATCGATGAATTCAGCCGTGAGCGTATCAACTTCACTCTAAACGAGTTGGAAGAAGAACGTGCAGCGGTTGCTGACATGATCAAATAATTTAATCTTTCTAGATTAAGTTTAAAAAAGCACTCCATTCGGGGTGCTTTTTTATGCCTGAAGGGTGCGGCTGAGAGCTGAGTGAGGATGAAAAATAAACAAAAAATAACATGCTTTACAGCCTTGGCAATTGCAACAGCTGCGGCTTCAGGCTAAGTTTAAGGAGAAGCATTCAGGCTTGGAGAGAATCGTATGTTTGATCAGCAGCCGACGTTAGAACTTTTTTTTGATCAGCTGGGGTTGGATTCAAGTCCTGAAGCCATCGACCAGTTTATCGAAACTCATCAGCTGACGATGGATATTCCGCTGCACAAAGCTGAATTTTGGAGCAAGTCGCAGCAGGATTTTATCCTCAGTCATTGGAAAAAAGATGATGACTGGGCCATGGTGGTGGATATTTTAAATGAGCAATTGCACACGGAACACAAGCTTTCAGGCTCGTGCAATTTATAATCACAAATTGAAACAACAAACCTGGCAAAAAGCGCTAGGTTTTTTTATAAATATCATATAAGTTAATTTAATAATAAATGACAGATTTGTTGATAAGGAGGGCAAGATGCTCAATCACAATACACCATCCTTAGCTTTATTGTTTTCTCAATTGGGGTTAGCCAGCAGTCCTGCAGCGATTGAACTGTATGTCAGAACGCATCAGCTTTCCGCGCAGGAAAATCTGCATGATGCGCCGTTTTGGAATAAAGCGCAGCGTGATTTTTTAATCAGTCATTTGGTGCAGGATGATGACTGGGCCATTTGGATTGACGAGCTGAACCAGCAGCTGCATATGGATGCCTATAAACTGCAGACTGCTTAAGTTTGTAAAGGTTGACCGCAAGTTCTGAACTTGTTTTAAGCGATACATAAGCCGAAAAAAATGCCTCATTAGGGGCATTTTTTTTGAGCAGCGGCATGCAGGCTTTCATTTGAATATCAGCGGGGATATTTCCGCAGCGCGGCTTAGTGCAGTTTGCTCTGAAGCATTTGGCTGAACCATGCATCTTGATGAAAAGCTTCGAAAGCAGGGTGCTGGCGGAGCAGTTCTAAATCAAAAGCCTGCGTTGCGCTGTATTTTTTAAGCCAATGGCGGGTTAAGGAGGGTTCCTTTTTTGAAGCGGCAGCATAAGCCAGAAAGAAATAAATATCGCCGAAATCATCATGCGTGATCGGTTTTAAAATCTGCTGGGTAATAATGGCAAAACGCTCTTCGCGGGTGATTTCAAAATACAGCATATAGGCTTTAGCCAAATGCAGAGACAGGTCGACGTATAAGCGCAGCGGCATCTCATCAAACTCCAGCCGGCCTTGCTCTAATAACACGACAGCTTCTTGCAGAAAATGAATCTGCTCTTGGCGCAATTGGCTGAGCGTCACCAGCTGCAGGCGCAGATCTGCGCGTTCCAGGGCGAGTTCAGGGGTATTGCCTTGCAAAAACAGCTGATCGGTCTCACCAATGCGCTGGATGATGGGTTTAATATGGTCAGACATGGGAGGCTTCCTCTTTTTGCAATGAGTGTTATATGAGGATGAATCCTTCAATTAAAAGCTTACCAAATCGAATTGCCGCTGCGCAGCCATGCGGTAATGGATAAGCGCTGATGTTTCGCCGGCAGCACTTCATGCAGCAAGTCGCTTTGGAAAATCGCAATGCGGTTGGTTTTGGGCGCGATGATGTGCCATTGATCATTTTTGTCCTGCAGGCGAAGTTCACCGCCCCAGTCTTCCTGCCACTCTTCATGCAGATAATAGACGGTTGAAATAATCCTGCCATTTTTCCCTTGCGGATTATCGCGGTGCAGGGCGTAAAACTCCCCCGCGTTGTAGCAGGCAAAGTGCGCTTCAGCTTCTTGAATGCCCAAAAAAAACGCCTGATTCATGCAATTTGAAAGGGCGTTTAAATACTGAATGTGCTGCTGAGCGTTACTTAGCTCCTCATTAATCCATAAAATATGGTCACTGCGGATATTGCTGACCACGCCATTCTGAATGGCAGCATCGCGGAATTGGTTTAAGTGCAAAGTGCATTCTCCAGCCAATGCATGCACATATTCTGCGGCATAGGCATGATCAATGATTGCAAATCCATGCTGATCCAAATCATTTAAGATGTGATCAACATTCCAGGACTTTGGGAGCTGAACAGCGTCCATAGGCAAAACCGTAAAAGATCAGAAAAAAGGTCAGCTATTCTAGAGCAAGATAAGCATCGGAATGAAACTATTTTTCATGCTAAAATAGCAGTTGAAATCAGGAATTATTGAAACATGAATTACCGTCACCACTTCCATGCAGGCAACTTTGCCGATGTCATGAAGCACGTATTGCTGCTTCAGCTATTGACTCGACTGAATGCAAAAGATAAACCATACCGCTATATTGATACACATGGCGGTGCGGGTAAATATGATTTATCTACAGCTGAAGCGCAAAAATCTGGTGAATTTTTAAACGGCATTCATCGTCTGGTAAAGCTTGATGATTCAATTAAGCGCAATGCGCCGGAAGGTGTGCAGCAATACTTGAAAATTGTTGAGAAAATGCGTGAAAACTTTGGCAAAGGCGCTTACCCGGGCTCGCCATGGTTTGCTTTGGAAGGCATGCGTGAAATAGATAAAGCGACCATTTTTGAAATGCAGCGGGATGTATTTCAGCAGCTGCGCCACAATATTTTCGATAAGCGCGCCGGTCTGCATGAACGGGATGCGTATGAAGGCTTATTGGGAGTGATTCCGCCGAAAGAGAAGCGCGGCCTGGTGATGATTGACCCGCCTTACGAATTGGAACGCAAAGATTTCCCGCAGTTGGTGGAATTGCTGGCAGCCGCTTACAAAAAATGGCCGACAGGCGTATTTGCGGTATGGTATCCAATTAAAGACCGAGCGATGATTGAGCGCTTTGAAAAGAAAATGTTCAAAACAGGCATCCGCCGTCAATTGATTTGTGAAGTGTGCGTGTGGCCGGATGATACGCCAGTCGGCCTAAATGGCTGCGGTTTGCTGGTTATTAACCCGCCTTGGAAATTTTCTGAAGATGCAGATGAAGCATTGCAATGGCTGTTCCCGCATCTTCGCATGAGTGAAAATGGCGGTCATGCTGCTGTTCGCTGGCTGGTTGGCGAATAACCAGCGATTAAAGATGTAAAGCAACAAAAGGTCACAGTTAGGATCTGAGAATGACAAATATAAATAAACCTGAGCGGGACATTTCTTCAAAGGAAGAAAGTGCTTTTGATGGCATCACTTTTGAAGTGGAAGAAGAGGAGCATACCCATGAAGGCCAGAAGGTCAAACGTCGCGGCATCTACCTGTGGCCAAACTTAATTACCACGGCAGCGCTGCTGTCGGGGTTTTATTCCATTATCGCCAGCATGAATGGCGAATATACCCAAGCGGTCTATGCCATTTTTATCGCTGCTCTGTTTGATGGCCTTGATGGGCGTGTTGCACGCGCAATCGGCGCTCAAAGCCCCTTTGGCGAGCAGTTTGACTCTTTGTCTGACCTGCTGGCTTTTGGCGTAGCGCCTGCAATCCTGATGTACAGCTGGAGCCTGCACGATTTAGGCCGCATCGGCTTGGCCGCCTGCTTTGTCTATACCGCATGCGCAGCGTTCCGTTTAGCGCGTTTTAATGTGCAGATCGGCGTGGTGGATAAGCGTTACTTTATCGGTGTGGCCAGCCCTTTGGCGGCAGTGATGATTATTTCACTGGTGCTGGTTGCCCGTGATTTCCCGGCGGTGTTTGATTTGCGGGAAACCGGCATTCAAATCACGAATGCTGTGATGATTATTGCTGTTGGCTTATTGATGATCTCCAACATTAAATATTATTCCTTCAAAACGGTAGACCGTAAGCGTGTGCCTTTTGCAGTCTTGCCAATCATGGTGTTTGTCTTGGCGGCGGTAACCTACAACATTCCTGTCGGCATTTTAGTGATTTCCCTGATTTATGCGCTATCAGGTTTTGTAACAACCTTCCTTGCGCGGAAAAATACGGCAGCATAATGATGTAAGGAGTTTGATATGCAGTTGTTTAAAGGTTTCTTAGATCAATCCAAACAGCTGAATCAGACTCCGGCAAAACTTCCGCGCCGATTGCCTCTGCATGCGCAAACCTCCCAATACAAAACCGTTCTTTTGGGGCTGAAAATCCCCAATCTTCCTGCACCGCTGCATTATTTGAATTTTATCAGCGTCATTGGCCGGCCAAATGCCGATATTTTTTGCCAGGAAGGCGTTAAAGCCAGTTTAAATCAAAATACCGCAACGGTAATGTCCAGCTGCAGCATGCATATGGCTGGGCAGTTCAGCGGCTATGCCATAGACCGTGACTGCAGTTTTCAAGCCAATGCCTTTCATTTTTTAGACCGGGAAAGTTTCAGTGGCCATTTCCCAGAATTTAAATTGCAGCGGGCCGATAGTGAACTCAGCTTCAGCTTAAATATTAAAACAGCAGGCGCATTGTGCTATTTCAATAAGCTCCGAATGGGGCTGGCAGAATATTGGTCACAATTGTGCGAGTGTTCGGGAGAGCTGAACTACAAAGGGCAGTATTTTTCAATTCAGCAATTGGGTTCATTAGAGTTTGCCCGCGTGATGAACTTTTCCTTTATTCCAATCGCATTTTATACCGCGCAAATTGTCAACTTGAGCGCTCAGCGTCAGCTGATTGTGATGCAAACCCGGGATCGAATGAACCGCGTTTTGCAATCACGCGCATATTTGAAAAACTTCAAAGACAATCATGTCTGGATGTGTGATGACGGCGTGCACTTCCATGTACATCGGCTTTATCCGGCGGTAATAACGCCAAACTATAAAAAAATGTATTTGCCGAGAGAGTTTGAGTGGAATATTCAGGGTGGGGGACTCAATATTCATCTTCAGGCGCAAAGCCGCGGGGACTTTAAGTTTGGGCTTGGGGCTGGCTACGCGGGAAGTTTCAGCTACCAAGTGAAAATTGATGATCAGTTTGAGGAGGGGCAAAGCGGTTATTGTGAATATATAGACTGCAGGCCTTTAAACTGGCAGGAAAAGAATAAAACTGAAAAATTATTGGATGAATTGCGGGATTCAGTACCGATTTTCTTAAAAAAATAGGAAAAAAACACAATTTTGAAGAATAAATAAACAGTTGAAGCATTTTTTTTGAAATATTAAGAAAAAGGTATTGCAAGGGGTAGGAAATACTGTAGAATGCACATCCATCGGCGGTGATGAAGA